>CAYQKH010000140.1:0-8101 GCA_964417945.1 uncultured Opitutales bacterium | reverse complement strand
CTCGAGTTGCTCAATACCCTACGCCCCCTCGAGTCCATCGACGAGGCGGACATCCTCAAAACCTACGAACTGAAGACCACCCGCTACACCTTCGAAGGCCCTCTTCGCCTCGGTGCCCTCGCCGCCGGAGCCCCCGTCTCCAGGCTCGACTTCCTCACCCGTGTCGCCCGCCCCCTCGGTCTCGCTTTCCAAATTGAGAACGACCTTCACGAAATCCGCATGCCGCCCGGGGGTGAAGATGGCTTCGGTGTGGATTTTCTCGCCGGTGTAAAAACCATTATCCTCCACCGCTATTTTCAGGAATCTGCTCCCGAGGAGCGAGAAACCGTCCTTGAGCTGCTTCGTCTTGAAGATCCGCCAACCGGAGCCATCGAAGCCCTCCATGCCAGAATCGCCCGCTCACCCGCTTTCGAAGCTATCGAAGCGGAAAATCGTCAACGCTTCAGCGAGGCCGCCCATGCCATCGAGGAAACCGAGCTCCCGCACGGACAGGCCCACCAACTCCACCTCCTCCTCGATGCCCTCCGCAAGCGCTCCCATCATTCAGAGGCAACAACCAGCTGAAATTCGCTTAAGCCTTGCGGATTCCCAAGCTTTTTGCGAGTTTCTATCTTATGGACAACGACGTCGTCGAAGCATCGATCAAGGGTGTCATGCCTACCCAAAACGGCTGCGCCATCTTCCTCGGGTCGGAGCAGAAGACATTCGTCATCTATGTCGACCAAGGCATCGGGAACGCCATTTCCATGACCATTAATGAAGATAAGCGGGAGCGACCCCTCACCCACGACCTAATCGGCTACATTTTCCGCGGCCTCGGGGTCGATCTTCAGCGCATTGTCATCAACGATTTTAATGACGGCACATTCTTCGCCCGCATCATCCTGCGGCAGGAAAATGAGCTCGGAATCAAACTTGTGGAAATCGACGCTCGCCCTAGTGACTCCATGGTCCTCGCCCTGCAGGAGAAAAAGCCCATTTACGTAAGCGAGGCCGTTCTTGAAAAGGTCGACGATATGACCGAAATCCTGGAGCGTATCCTCAAGCAACAAAAGTAGGATCCTTTCTCCCCCATAACATCAGAGTGTATCACGGAGTGGAGCGCAGCGACTCGGAGTTGATACCACCGATTTGCTGGCGCTTTGCTTTTGCCTCACGCAAAGACCCCAAAGACCCCAAGGTTTTCATCTTCAAGACCATTGACCATATGCTTAAACCCATCTTTCATTAATGTAGCTCCAAAGTTCAGGAGATAGCCAAGTTTAATCTTTTTTAATTTGAGGTAAGTGAAGAGCTGCTTGTGATGGACTTTGCTCATTTGCTCCACTGACTTCAGCTCAAGAATCACCTTTCCTTCAACGATGATGTCCGCCCGGAAGCCCCCGTCTAACTTTATGCCTTCGTATTCGAAGGGCACCGACACCTGACGAGCAACCGAAAGACCCCTGTGTTCCAACTGTTCAGCCAACACGGCTTCGTAAACAGATTCAAGCAAACCCGGCCCAAGTGCTGAATGAACCTTCACCGCAGCATCCACGACAATCTTACCTATTTTATTCTCTTCCATCTTGGGGTCTTCGGGTCTTGAGCGCAGCGGGCGTGAGATTCATTTTTTTCTCGCCAACAGTTCTAAGATGGAGGTTACTCCGGTCGCAACTACCAACACCGCTTTTCATGATGCTATCCAAGGCCTTTTCCCTGCCTTCGCTGATTCTACTAGTCTTTGCCGCCGGTTCTTCTCTCGCATTTTCCGCCTCCGCGGAGGTCCTCCTCGATCGATCTTCCATCGGTTATCGCGTTCTCTTTCTTGAGGATTGGACCCTCAAAATCGGCTCCGGCGCAGACGGGATTGATGCCTACTTTACCCATACCGACCCGGAGGTTGAAATCCTTGTCGCCGTCGTTCCCGCTGGAGATTCCGATTCCGTTTCCGTCAGCGAATCCATGCTTCTCAATATCTCCAAGGAAGCCCGCAAGGTCTACTATGACGTCGCTGATTTTACCTATGAGATCGGCGAGTTCCAGGGCGTCCCTGCAGGGCTCTATGAATTCACCGGAGGCCTTACCGACGAGGCGGATCCACTTCGGGCACTGACCCACCAGATTATCGCCCGTCACGAGGACCGCTTCTTTCTCATCACCATCCTCAGTGCTCAGGAGGATTTGCCCGATTCGCGTCAGGCGTGGGAAGCTTTCCTCGGAAAGATCGAATTCGTCCCCGAATCCCCTTGAGTCCTCCGTCTTGCCTTACCCTGCAAAGCCCTCAGAAAAGCTACATGAAAGGTATCCCCCTCCTCCTCTGCACGGCCCTTTTCGCGGGGTTCGGATGCAATTCTATCTTCGGCGGCACCGACGATTCCGTCCGAGCGGACACCGCCCCCGCCGCCTCTGTTGTCTCCGACGAACCCGCCCTCCTCGATAAGTCGGACTGGGGATTTGTCGTCTCCCGTATGGAGAACTGGACAGTTGACTCCTCCGCATCGCCGGACCAACGGTGGGCGACCTTCGATCTTTTCGAGCCTGAGGTGTCTGTCTACCTCGAGACCTCCCCCCTCCCCGATGATGACCTCGTCATTGATGAAACCTTCATGCAGTTTGTCTATCAATTCGCCTCCGCAGAACAACCGATGACCCTCGACTTTCTCGAGATCCGGACCTTCAAGGACCATCCCGCCGGTTATTTCGAGGCGCGCAGCACTAGTGAAGGTATTGAGATCTATCTCAACCAGTGGGTGATCCGGGCGCACTCCCGTCTCTATACCCTCACGGTTGGGTACGCCGAATCTGAAAAGGAGGCCGCCCTTTCTTACGTCAAACTTTTCGAGAAAAACCTCCACCTCGTTCCCTGAGTTGGAGCCTTTTCGCGCCCACCCCATTCGGCATGCCCTCCTTGCCTCAAGGTATTCTGCCCGGCCAGCCCTACACCGCGCTCGCCCCGATGCAGGACGTGACCACCCTTGAGTTCATGCAGGTGGTCGCCCGTTGCGGTTGCCCCGATTTTTTCTTTACCGAATATTTTCGCGTTCACGAGCACTCCACCCTCGAAAAACACATCCTCCGTTCCATCCTCGAGCACGCTACCGGACGCCCCGTCTTCGCGCAGTTGATCGGGGAACGCCTTCACGACCTTCGCCGAACCGCTTGCGAACTCCAGCAATACCCCCTTGCCGGGATCGATCTCAACATGGGATGCCCCGCCCCCAAGGTATACAAGAAAAACGTCGGTGGTGGCTTGCTCCGCGATCCTGACAAAGTCGATGAGGTGCTTGGAACCCTCCGCGAAGCCGTTACTGGGCGGTTCACCGTAAAGATGCGGATCGGCTTTGAGAACGCCGATACCTTCGCCCGGCTCCTTGAACTCCTGAAGAAACACGAGGTCGATCTCCTCAGCCTTCACGGCCGCACCGTCAAGGAAGGTTATCGGAGCGAGGTCCACTACGACTTTATCCGCTGGGCCGTCCGCGCCCTTCCCTGCCCCGTGCTCGCCAACGGCAATATCCTCAGCGCTGAAAAGGCCCGCGACGTCCTCGACTACACCGGCGCCGCTGGCGTCATGATCGGCCGCCATGCCATCCGCAACCCCTGGATCTTTCGCCAAGTCCGTGAGCTGCTTGCCGGCCAGCCTATCTACCGTCCCCGCCTCGGCGACGTCCGCGTATACGTCGACCAACTCTACTTCGCGGTTAAGAACCCCAATTTCCCCGAGAAACACCGCGTTAATCATATGAAAAAGTTTCTCAACTTCATCGGGCTCGGGGTCGAACCCGAAGGCCGCTTCCTCCACCAGATGCGCCGCGCCAAAACCCGTGACGACCTTTTCGCCATCTGCGACGCCTTCATGACCGAGAACGGACGCGAACACCTGCCCTTCGCCATTGAACCTTATGATGGCCTCGTCGCCCGCCCCAATTGCGAAAGCCCCCGCGCCCATCATACCAACCTCACCCTCGCCGCCTCCTCGACCTGAGCCCCGAAAGGCTCGATGCGCGCCAAAGACTCAGAGCCAGGTCGAGGGGCCATCGATGCCGAACCCTTATTGGCCCTCCGGCCCTTCCCGTAAAACTCGCCCCTTCCTGCGGAACCTTCAGCCACTGTAGGGACTGCGAAAGGCGCGCCTGAAAAGCAGGTGCCCAGCTACCGCTCCACCTTCGGCTCGATCCCCCCGCCGGCCCGGGTTTCCCGGAGCCCCGGTTCGCGTGAATGCTTCTTCTGGAACTGATAACGATTGATATCGCCCATCGAGAGCTGGTTGACCATTGCATGGTAATCCGTCTTGCCCAGGTAGCCATCAATCACCCGGGCATTGCGGACGAGAGGAGCCAGCTCTGGCTTACGCGTCTTTTCAAGGTCCTTCATGTCGGGCGTGCCCCGCCATTCCGGCCCGGCTGGTTCCGGACTGCGCACACTTTTTTCTTCGACGGGAAAGGTTCGAACGCGCTTCGGACGGGCCTCTTCCACTTCAATCCGGGAGCGCCGGACCTTCCACTCCACACCACGGTCCTTCCAGTGCCGGAGTTCGACCGTTCGATCGACAAAGCGGGGATCCTTTTCGAAGGTGACCGTTTCCGCCTCGAAGCGTTTTTCCGCCTGCCGGGTGGCTCGCTTTTCGAGATCGACCGGCTTGGGTTGCGCCGTTGCCAAAGTCCCCGCGAGGATCATCCCGAGGAAGATCCCCGGTAGCCCGCGAAAAAAAATCCGGTGACCTCGCCCAACCATGCCCTTAAACCTTGGAAATTTTGCCCGGGAAGCAAGGCAAACCGGACGCTGCTTGATTTCCCGAAGACCAGCGCTTAAACCCCTTCCATGGAATCCGCCTATCTTGATTTGCTGCGGGAAGTCCTTGAGTCGGGCGAGCTTCGGCAGGACCGGACCGGTGTCGGCACCTATGCCGTCTTCGGGCGTCAGATCCGTTTCGACCTCCGCCAGTCCTTCCCCCTCCTCACCACGAAAAAAGTTCACTCCAAGTCCATTATCTACGAACTCCTCTGGTTCCTCAAAGGCGACACCAATGTTCGCTACCTGAACGACCACGGGGTCACGATCTGGGATGAGTGGGCGGATGCATCCGGCGATCTCGGCCGCGTTTACGGTGCCCAGTGGACCCAGTGGCGGAAGGCTGACGGATCCAGCGTCAACCAGATCCACGAGGTCATACGCTCCATCCGGGAGAACCCCCAAAGCCGCCGCCATCTTGTTTCCGCATGGAACGTCGGAGAGTTGGACCAGATGGCCCTTCCCCCCTGTCATGCCCTTTTTCAGTTTTTTGTCGGCGGTGAGGGCACCCTCAGCTGCCAGCTCTACCAGCGCAGCGCCGATATCTTTCTTGGCGTTCCCTTCAACATCGCCTCTTATGCGCTCCTTACCTGCATCGTGGCTAAGGTCACCGGCTTGAAACCCGGCGAATTCGTCCACACCTTCGGCGATCTGCACCTTTACGCCAACCATCTTGAACAGGCCCGACTGCAGCTCTCGCGGAAGCCTCGTCCCTTCCCCCGGCTGGAAATCCGTCGCGAGGTTGAGACCATCGATCAATTCGATTTCAAGGATTTCGCCATCCTCGATTACAATCCCCATCCTGTCATCAAAGCTCCGATCGCGGTTTAAAAACCCATTACAGCTTCCATGCCCGATTCCGATAAAACGGCCATCAAGGCGATCGCCGCCATGTCGATCAACCGTGTCATCGGCGATGCGGGTGAAATCCCCTGGCACCTTCCCCGCGATTTCCAATGGTTCCGCGAATGCACCCTTGGCCAGACCGTGGTCATGGGCCGCAAAACCCTCGAATCAATCGGCAAGCCCCTACCTAACCGCCGGACCGTCCTTGTCAGCCGTTCAGCCCGCCCCGGCGAATACCCTGGCGTAACCGTTGTTCGCGAGATCGAACAGATTCCCGAGGTCGATGCTCAGGGCGATATCTGGATTTGCGGAGGAGCCGAAATCTACGAACAAACCCTGCCTCTCTGCAACGAACTCTTCCTTACCGTGGTGAAACGAAAAGTCCGCGGAGACACGTTCTTCCCCGAATTCCAACACCTCTTCGGTCGCCCGGAAATTATCCGCGAGGAAGAGGACATGGTCATTTATCGATTTCTACCCCTTCAGTAGAGGAGTAGTGCAGCGGGATCGCCACCGCCGATTCGATGAATTGCCCCTCCACCAGCTTCGGGAAAAAGAGCCAACGATTGACCATCGCCACTGCCGGTGCTTTGACATGCTCGGTCGAGGCCTTCACCACTTCGGCATTTTTCAGGAAACCGTAGCGATCGATCCAGGCTTTGACCCGCGCGTTCCCGGTCACCAGCTCGTCGTTGATAACAACCGGAAGCGACACCTGCAGCAGGGGGACCACCGGCAGGTCCCGTTTTTGGTTCCGCAGCAGGTAATGCGTGTTGAATTCCTGGACCCACCGAAAGCACGTCGCGGCGAGAGAGGATCCGATTTCCAGGCGTCGCGGCGTCGGGACCTCCCCCGTCCGGTCGAAAATCAGGATGAAGTTATGCTCCATCTCGCTGCCCCGTGGAATCGGGTCCGTCACCAGTTGAACGCGGCGGGTCTCCCCCGCTTCCAAAGATCCGATCGGCCGCCAGAAGATTTCCGTTTCAAAATCGTCGTTATGGAAAATCACCGCCGCAAAGGCGTTCCGCAGGGGCTCGTCCGGGGTAATCTCGAATTCCACTGGCAGCGCTCGCTTCACCCCGCCTCGCAAATACGGCGTGAGAATCCATTGCGTCGGCGGCCGCCGCGCCGCAAGATATTCCCCGTCCACCAACGGGGCCGAGGCGTTGGTCGACAGGTCCGCCGAGGCGTCTTTAAACCCGAAATAGGGAATGAATAAGATCGATTCCTTCGAACGAATATAATGCTTGTTCCCACCTGCGATGATGTAGGGTGTGTTCACCTCCACCCCACGGATAAGGTAAAAACGCCCATCCACGTAGGTCGCCGGATAAGAAGGGAAGGTTCCTCGCAGGACCTCCGGTCGCTCCCATAAATCGGGGTAAAACTGCGCCAGATAAGCGTCGCCAGGGTAAATTACCTCTTCACCGATGTTAATCCCCGTGAGAAGGGACGGGGATAGGACGAATGCTCCGAAAAGCAGCCATGTCACCGTTTCCCTGAGTCTTTCCAGACCGTAAGCCATAACAAATTCCGCTCCTCACCTTATCTCACGCACGAATATATTCCACAGATTTTTTATTTTTCTTCTCTCCCCTGCTTTCTATTCCGGGTTGTCAGCTTGGCAGGAGTCCGTTTCCGATAGTCTTTGTGTCGATTAGCAGCGCATTTCTCATCCTTTCTTACGGTAAGCCTGCCCAGACGCACGGCTGCCTTCAAGCCATCCAAGACGCCGGCTACGTCAGAGAGTCCGTTTTCCTCCTCGATAATGGATCGCGCCCCCGACTTCGCATTCAGAAAATCGGAGACCTGCCCGCCCCCACGACACTGCGCCTTGAAGAAAACCGCGGTTTCACCGGTGGCGCCAATGTCGGCCTTCAAGCCCTTGCTAACAGAGGATACACTGGGGCCTTCTTCCTGACCAACGACACCCGGATTCAGCCGGGTGCCCTCAAGACCTGTCTCAAAGTCGCGGAATCTACCGGTGCCGCGATCGTCGCCCCCGAGGTTCGCCTTCTTTCCGACCCCGAACGCGTGGACTCCATTGGAGGGCACCTCGACCCCGAATCCGCTGCCCTTCTCCACTACCGCGAACCAACTGCCCTCCTCCCCCCGCTTCTCGGCGACGGAGACTATGTTCCCGGCGCCGCCTTCTGGGTCCGGCTCGGGCCCTTCTGCACCGTCGGCGGCTTCGACGAATCCCTCTTCTCCTATTGGGAGGACGTCGATCTCACATTTCGTCTTCGTCGGAAGGGCTTCCCCGCCGCCCGCGCTCCCGGGGCCCTCGTCCTTCATGGGCGCGGCCCCACCAACAAAGGGAACCCCCTTTACACCACCTTCTACTATCAGCGAAATCGCTACCGAGTCTGCCGACGACACCTGCCCCCTTCCCGGTGGCGCGCGCTGCTGCCCAGCCTCCGGGTTGAACTCGAATCCCGCATCCAGGAATGGCAACGATCCGGGGATACTCGACGGCTCGCTT
>CAYQKH010000139.1:0-8106 GCA_964417945.1 uncultured Opitutales bacterium | reverse complement strand
TTGTCGGCGGAAACGATGCGGCTGGCATCCCGGTCGAGGGTGCCGGATGGACCTTCGTCGGGTGCAATCCCGACTCCCTCCTGCCAGCCTTCAACAAAAGCTTCGCGGATATCGGAATTTAACCCGATAAGAAGGAAAGGGGCGGCGGCGACGAACCCGCTGAGAAGGGTTCCGATGAGCCAACCGGGATTCTTCGTCTTGAAAAAGAAAATGAGGCAGATGAGGAAGAGAGCGGGGACGCCGATGAAAAAAATCACGGCGATGAGAAGGCCAAATAAGGCAAGGATGCCTTCCGAGCCACTCTGGGCAAGAACGGGGACTAAGAGGTCACTCATGAGCGAGACGGGAATTTATGAACTGAAGCCAACCGATAAGGGAATCCAGAGACAATCCTGCAATCGGAAAATCCCCGGGCCTTCAGTAGGCACCACCCTGGGAGGAGAGACCGATGAGAATAGTTCCAAGGATTGCGAGGATGGACATCAGCAGAGGGGTTCAGGGGTTAATCAGAAGGGAACGGATGTATTGAGATAACCCCTTCTGCTAATGGCAAGGCCGTTATTTCGTGATTTGGAAATCGATCTGGCGCTTGTAGCGGTCGACCTTTTCAACGGTGACCTTGAGCGAATCCCCCATTTCGAAGCGACGCTTCCGGCGGCGCCCGACAAGGGCGGTGCCCTCCGGATTGAGGTGGTAGATATCGTCGCGGATGGTGGAGACATGAACGAGGCCGAAGGCCATGGATCCGGTGAGTTCGATAAAGAGGCCGTGGTTTTTAATATCGACAATGACAGCTTCGAAGACGCTCTTCCGCTCTTTCTGGAGCTCGCGTTCGAAGAACTCGAGGAGCTTGGTTTTAACGGACTCGCGCTCGGCTTCCTGGCTGTTGCGTTCGGTGAGGCTGAGGTGCTCGCCGAGGCCGAGAAGGTTTTTCTGGGAGTTCCGGTAGGGGAGGTTGCCCTTGGCGGTGGGGTGACCGGATTTCTTGAGAAGCCGTTCGAACTGCTGGTGGACGACGAAATCGGAAAAGCGCCGGATGGGCGAGGTGAAGTGGGTATAATTCGTCTTATGGAGCCCGTAGTGCCCGTCGGGCGAATTCCGGTAGCAGGCCTGTTTGAGAGAGCGGAGGACCTGGATGCGGAGGGAGTAGCCCTGGGGGTGGTCCTTGAGACGGATGAGAAGGTTGGTCATGTTTTTCCGCTGGGAGAGGTCCCCGGTCTGTATTCCGACGGTGGCCATGTACTCCTGAAGTTCATTGAGCTTGTCGTCGTCGGGGGCGTCATGAACGCGATAGAGCGAGGGGATGTCGTTATCCCGAAGGGCGCGGGCGACGGCCTCGTTGGCGGCGAGCATGAATTCCTCGATGAGCTGGTGACTGATATCGTATTCAATGGTCTCCATGCGGTCGGCATAGCCGTTTTCATCGACGTAAATTTTCACCTCCTCCATATCGAGATCGAGGCTGCCGTTGCGCATCCGTTCGCGGCGGAGGGGGGAGGCAATTTTCCAGAGCCCGCGGATGAATTCCCGGATCTCCTTCATCTCCTTATTGGACACCTCCTTAAGGTTGCGTCCGGTGGAGCCGGTCTGGTGTTTTGGGGGGAGAGGCGTCTTACGGATGATGTTGAAGTCGTCCTCCTCGAGGAAAGCGAGGGCCTGGCGGTAGGTGAGGCGTTTCCGGCTGCGGATAACGGTGTTGGCGAACTCGACGTTGCGGGGCTGTCCCTTGGAATTGTAGTCGATAAAGACGGATTTGGTGAGACGATCTTCGTCTTCGACGAGGCTGCAGACGCCGTTGGAGAGGGCGTGGGGAAGCATGGGAATAACCGTGCCGACGAGGTAGGTGGAGTTCCCGCGGGTGCGCGCTTCCTGATAGAGGGCAGTTCCGGGCCGGACGTAGGCGTTGACATCGGCGATGTGAATGCCGACGCGGGTGAGGCCGCCGGGAAGAGACTCGAGAGAGAGCGCGTCGTCGAAGTCCTTGGCGTCGTCGGGGTCGATGGTGATAATGGTGCGGTCCCGATAGTCGAGACGGCCGACGCGGTCCTGATCCCGGACCTTATCGGGAATGTCCTTAAGTTCGTTCCGGACGGCGTCCGGGAACTCGGGGTTGAGGTCGTATTTCCGGAGGATGGCCCGATATTCGGCAAAGGGCTCGCCGGATTTGCCGAGGACTTCGACAATCGCGCCGGTAGGATTGAGGTGTCGCTGCTCCCAGGGGTCGAGGCGGACGACGACCTTGTCCCGGATTTTGGGGCGGGGCTTAACCTTGGCACGGGCGGGATCCTGGACCAGGATATCCGGGATGATCCGCGGATCATCCGGGACGACATAAAAGGCGGCGCGGGAACGCTTGAGTTCTCCGGTCAGGGTAGTAGAGGCGCGCTGGATGACTTCAAGCACGCGCACGTAGGGCTGCTCACCGGCCGGGTTTTTCCGTCCTTGGCGAGCGTTTTTGCCTTTGCCTTCGCGGTTGATCCGGCACATAACGAGGTCCCCGTGAAGGGCGACGCCGGTATCCTCGGCACGGATCGGGTAGGGTTCGCCCAACTTGGTTCCAATGGCATCGACGGGGAGGAGTCGGGCGGAACCGCTCTGGCGGAAAAGAATTTTTCCGCTGATAAGGTCGACATCGGAAGGCAGGGCAAACCGGTCATTGCGGAGCCGGGCGATCCGACCGGCTTCAACCTCGCTGCGGAGGACCCGCCGAAGTTTCCGCTGGTCTTTCTCGGGCAGCTCAAGGAGGGAGGCAATTTGCTCAAAACGCTGCGGGACATAATCCTTAGAGCGCATGAACGAAAACAAGTTTTCTTTTAATGACACGAAGTTACTGTCTTTGGGGAGCGGCCTGAAGGCAAACGCCAAAAATGGCGGAGCAAACCGCAAGTTCAATCACGCGGGGCCTGGAAGTCGCGAAGGAGGTTGGTGAAGTAGGGGATAAGCTGCTTCTTGCGGGAAACGATGCCAGGCAGGTCGAAAACATCTTCTTCCTCGATCCGGTTGTAGCTAATGGCTTCGGCGACTTCGGGGTTTCCTTCGAGGAGGAGGAGGGAATTCTGGGTATTGATATCGGTGACGAGAAGGGCGTTGAAGAGGAGATCTTCCTTCGAGGATTGTTGCAGAAGGGCTTCCTTGAGGGCGTCATGGTGTTTCCAAAAATTGGAGAACCCGAGTTCTTCGACCTGCGCGACGGAGTAGCGCAGGTCCCCCTGTTCGTAAACTTTCTGGTCGGAACGGATGATGTCCTCGGGGGGGTTCGAAAGAATGACAGAGCCGGAGGAGAAGATCAGCTCGCTGAGCTCGGAGGCGTTGACGCCGGAGACAGATTCGAGCCAGGAGCAGATCTCGTGGTCGATCCCAGTAGTGGTGGGGGAGTTGAGGTTCAGGGTGTCGGAGATGAGCCCGGACATCATGATACCGGCAATCTCGGGGGTGGGAGTAAGTCCGGCCTTGCGAAAGCAATCGGCGATGATGGTAGAAGTGGATCCGACAGGCTGGTTGATAAAGAGAATCGGCTGCTCGGTGGCGAGGCTTCCGAGCCGGTGGTGGTCGATAATTTCCAGGATATTGACTTCGGAGGCGCCGTTGACGGCCTGGCTAAGCTCATTGTGGTCGACAAGGACGAGTTCGGTGGGAATCGGGCGAAGGAATTCCGTCTTGGTGAAAATGCCCTCGAGGACTCCCTCCTCATCGACGACGAGATAAACCGGAAGGTTGGACTGGGCGACCTTGCGCTTAACCTGCCGCAGTTTTTCCTCGCCGCGAAAGGTCATGAGATTGCGCTCGATGAGGGGCTCGATGCGGGTGGCAGTGCGAATGATCCAGGCGGTGGAGGCGGAATCGAATGGGCTGACAACAAGGCTGACTCCGGACTCGCGCGCGTTGGTCACGATATCCTCATCGACCTCAAGTCCGCCGGTAATTACAAGGAGACGGACGCCCATCTGGATGGACTTTTCCTGGATATCCCAGCGATCTCCGCAGATTATGACAGTCTGGGTGACATCGACGGCGGCTTCGCGGTTAAACTTTCCGAAGGAGCGCACGTCCATGGCGCCAATGCGGACGAAAAGTTCCTCGACAGCGTCCTCATTCTCGAGGTTGAGGACATCGGCCTCGAGGGAGTCGACGATACAGCGGAGGCTGGTGCGGACACGGCGGAGGTTTTGAACCTGGCCGGGTTTCGGGACGAAGTGTTCGCCGAGTTGAAAAATGGAGATGACGCCTTCGAGGCGGTTTTCGGCGTTGACGACGGGGAGGGCGCGGATGTCGTGTTCATCGATGATCCGGAGGGCATCCCCGCAGGTTGACTGGATATCGAGTTTTTTGATGTCCCGGATCATGACGTCTTTGAGGCGTGGGGATACATCGCCGATGAAGGCGGGCAGCGAAGTCTCAAACTTTTTGAGGATGGCATCGATCCGCATATTGGAATTTCCACAGCGGGCGGCGATGAAACGGTGTTGGCCAAGCGTCTGTTTGAAGTTGGCATAAGCAATGGCGGAGCAGATGGAATCGGCATCCGGGTTCTTATGCCCAATTACATAAATAGGTCTATCCATAATCACGTCTTCCAAAATATGGAACAAACGGGAAGGACGAAGAAATGTAAACCGTTTCCCCGCTTTTCCGAAGAAGGGGGATGGCGGACTCAGTTCCCTCCGCCGGTTGACGGCGAGAGGACATTGCTGGAGCCGCCGACCGCACGGGTGATATCCGTGGTTTTCTCTGCGGTGCGGGAGCCGAGGACGAGCAGGAGGCCGGAAGTGCCACCCTCTTCGTCGCGCAGGGTATCGTATTGTGAGACGTGGCCGTCGAGGAAGCCGATATGGCCGACCTTACCAGAGAAGGGCGAATCCTCTCCCCAGTCTCCGGAGCTTTGAAGGCCGCGGGTCCAGATGATCGGGGTGGTAGATGCGGGGGCGGAAGAGGGCAGGTTGCGGGCGGTGGCGTAGGACATGGGGCTGCCGTTAAAGTCCGGGCTGACGGAGGTGAGGTTGCTCACGTCCTCAAGGATGACGCTGGGAATGGCGGGCAGGGTGTCGTGAGCGGGATCCCCGCTTACAAAGTAAACGGTGGCGTCATTCATTCCACCGTAGCGGGCGACGCGGGCGGCCCAGGTGTAAATATCGGAGGTGTTGGCGGTGGTCATCTTTCGGGTGGTTCCGCCGCTGTTGGAAAAATTGAGGTAGGCGAGAGTAACCTGCCGCAGGTTGCTGGAGGCCTGAGTTCGTTTTGCCCGGTTTTGAATGCCGGTGACAGTGGGGAAGAGAAGGGCAGCCAAAACGCCGATAATGGCAATAACGGCGATGAGCTCGACGAGGGTGAAACCTTTTCGCTTATTCGGGAGAAGTGCGCACAACATGGTTCAGCAGGGAAGTAAGTTACGAAGAACCCAAGTTTTGTTCAGGAATTGCGGGTGCTGCCAATCGAAAACGGAGGACGTAACGAACTCGTAACCCGGCGGAGCGAGGTCCAGGGATCAGGCTTTCACCGCCTTAAGGAATTCCACGGAGGTTGTGGTGTAGACATCAAGTTGCTCCATAGTGGCGATCTGGGAGCGAGTACAGGAGAGGTCGGCAACGGTCTCGGCAATCTCCATCCCGGTCGTGCAATCGCGCAAGAGGAGGATCTCATAGCCACGTTTGAGCATGGCATACGCGCCATAGTCGCGGCCGACCATACAAACGTTAATATTAAACCCGACATAGAAAAGGAAAAGGATCCCCCTGTCGGCGCAGATGCGGTGGAGTTCCTCACCGTTGGCGATAACGGGCTCGCCTTCGCGGGGTTGGATCAAGGGGTGGTATTTCCGGCGAGTGAGCCGCCAATTTGTGCGGTCTTCGGCATCCTTCTGATAGGGCCGTCGGTAGTCGACAAAGGGTCCGGTTTTTTCTTTGAAGGCGGGGGGAGGCCAATGGGGTGAACCGGGCCAAGGCTCCTGCTCAATGGCGCCTTCGGGAAGCACCTTAACGTGGTTTGGATCGCGATTTGCGAGGAGGGGACCAGGGGCATGGATGACGGTGAGGTCGTTGTGGCGACAAGCCTCGAGGGCGGGGGCGATCTTTTCCCGGCTGATGGAGTCGATTCGCTGAAGCGTTTCGCGCGAAAAGTGGTTGGCCCAGCAATCAAGGCAGACGAAGGCGGCCTGGGAGCGTGGAATATCCCAGTCCAGCTGCAGGTAATGGTAGTTTTCCTCGGCCAGTTCCACGCCCTTCGGAGTGTAGAGGGGAACGTAGCGGGGACTGATTTTCAGAGAAGGTTCCATATCCACGCATCCCTTACCGGAAGGGTAATCCCCGGTAAATCCCAATTTTACCGGACTTCCGCTGAGATTCAGTAGGGCAGCGGAAAGCGTGCGGTAAGCTCAAGGATGCGTCTGCGGGTCTGCTCAAGACCAGCGGTGTCCTCCGGAGCTTGGAGGACGGAGTCGATGGCGTCGGCGATGATTTCCATTTCGGCACCACCCATACCACGGGTAGTGACGGCAGGTACGCCGATGCGGAGCCCGCTGGTTTGGAATGGACTACGGGTTTCCTTAGGAACGGTATTTCGGTTACAGGTGATATTGGCCTTGTCAAGAGCCTGCTGGGCGACCTTTCCGGTGAGGTCCGGGTGGGTCTTGCGCAGGTCGAGAAGAAACAGGTGGTTATCGGTGCCTCCGCTGACGACATGGTAGCCTTTAACCATCATAGCGTTGGCGAGAGCATTGGAATTTTCGACAATGTGCTCCTGGTATTCTCGGAAATCCGGCTTCATCGCCTCTTGGAAGCATATGGCTTTTCCGGCGATAACGTGCATGAGGGGACCGCCCTGCATCCCGGGAAAGAGCATGCTGTCAATGGCCTTGCCGTATTCCTTCTTGCAGAGGATGAGGCCGCCCCGCGGGCCGCGGAGCGTCTTGTGTGTGGTGGTGGTGACAAAATCGGCGTGGGGAACGGGGGAGGGGTGGACTCCGGCGGCGACGAGACCAGCAATGTGCGCGATATCGGCGAGGAGGTAGCCGCCGACTTCTTTAGCGATTGCCCCCATGCGTTCAAAGTGAATCGTCCGTGAATAGGCGGAGGCACCGACGGTAATCAGCTTGGGCTTTTCACGGTGCGCGGTTTCGGCGAGTTCCTCGTAATCGATCTGGTCGGTATCGGGGTTGAGCCCATAATGAACGACATCATAGAGCATGCCGCTGAAATTCTTGGGGTGCCCGTGGGTGAGGTGACCGCCGTCCTCAAGGCTGAGGGTGAGGATTTTGTCGCCCGGTTTGAGAAAGGCGAGGTAAACGACGGTATTGGTCTGGCTGCCGGAATGCGGCTGGACGTTGGCGTGCTCCGCGCCGAAGAGCTTGCAAGCTCTTTCGATGGCGAGGGATTCGACGACGTCGACATGCTCACAGCCGCCGTAGTAGCGCTTTCCGGGAAGGCCCTCAGCGTATTTATTGGTGAGGACGGAGCCGACCACTTCCAGGATGGCGGGTAGGGTGAAGTTTTCGGAAGCGATCAATTCAACATGGTTTTGTTGCCGCTCTTTTTCGGCGGTGATCGCCCCGAAAATTTCGGGATCGAGATCCTGTAAGGAGGCGGAATTGAGGGCTGTAGCTTCCGTAATCATATAGAAATTTAATTAAAGCAGGAAAGGTGGGGGCGCAAGGGACGGGAACAAAGATCAGGACGTGGAGAAATTGATGGAGCGCAATTTATCGAGAAGGGAGGGGATGGCTTCCACAATACTGTCGCGGGCGGCTTCATAAGCCCGGAAGTCCATCCCGAAGGGATCGGGGATTTGAATATCGCCATCCGGAACAAACTCCCGGACGAGGTAAACCGGAGTGGAGGAGTTGTTGAAATGCAGATCGATGAGGGTGCGATGGTTTTCCGTCATGCAAAAGATGACGGTGGATTGGTCGAGGATAGATTGATCGAAGGGTTTACTCCGAAAATTCTCGAGGGGGAGGCCAACTTTTTTTAGTGCGGCGACGGCATTGGCGGAGGCCGACTGGCCGGGCAGGGCGGAAAGGCCGGCGCTGGTAACGCGGAGGTCGCGCAAAGGCGGTTTTTCGGCGGCGAGGGCATGGGCCATGAGCCGCTCCGCCATGGGACTGCGACAGATATT
>CAYQKH010000138.1:0-8170 GCA_964417945.1 uncultured Opitutales bacterium | reverse complement strand
CGGCGAACTCGGCGTTTTCGGCGAGGAAGCCGTAGCCGGGGTGGATGGCGTCGACGTCGCCGATCTCCGCAGCGGCGATGTAGCGGTCGGCTTTGAGGTAGCTTTCGCTGCTCTGCGCAGGGCCGATGCAGATGGCCTCGTCCGCGAGCTGGACGTGGAGGCTCTGTTCGTCGACCTCGGAATAGACGGCAAGGGTTTTGATCCCGAGTTCCCGGCAGGCGCGCACGATTCGGAGCGCAATTTCCCCGCGGTTGGCGATGAGAATTTTGTTTATCATAGGAGGACCCGCAGACCGCCCGTTAGCCGGTTTTCACTTTGAAGAGGGGCTGATTATATTCCACGGGTTCGCCGTTTTCGACGAGGATCTCCATGATCGTACCGGAGCGCTCGGCATGGATCTCGTTCATCACCTTCATCGCTTCGATAATGCAAACGATCGTTTCGGAGTTCACCTTCCGGCCGGTTTCGACGTAAGGTTCGGTGTCCGGAGAGGAGGCACGGTAAAAGGTCCCCACCATGGGTGAGAGGATGTAGTCGACGCCTTTTTCTTCGGCGGACGGGGACTCCCTTGAGTTCAAATCGGGTGCGGGAACCTGCACTTGGGTGACGACGGGGAAAGGTGCGTTCGACCCCCCCTGAGGGACGGCAACGACCTCGGCCTTGCCGGAATGCCGACAGATGCGGAGCTTAAGATCCTTTTCCTCGATTTCGAACTCGGTGAGATCGGACCGCTTCATCATTTCCACGATCTGTTTAATTTCTTTAATGTCCAAGGCGGTTCTTCGGTAAAGAGTTGATAACGTTTCGGTTAAATAAAACAAACTAGGAAAATCCCCTCAGCGCTTGCAATGCCATTCTTGAAACGTGGAATCAATTTGGAAATCAGGGCGGGGGAGGATAAGGAGGATGCTCGACGGAGGAGGGGGGACCGGAGGAGGGTCCTTCGAGGGCGAGGGCACGGGGATCTTTGGAGGGGCGGATTTTATCGGGGAGGGAGCGGTCGCGCTCCTTCCGGGGGCCGGCAAAGAGGCTGCCGGGGGCGTAGATAAACTTCCACTCAGGGTCCTGAAGGGGGCCGGAAAGGTTGAGCTCCAGCGCGTAGGTGAGCGGCCGGAAGACGGAGGTGATCATGGAGATGAGAGCGGACTCATCGGGGTTGCCGAGAAAGACCTGGACGTTAAAGTCGAGGTTCTTCTCCAGGAGGGAGTAGTCGCCTTTGGCCTTGATGCGGGTGACGGGGCCGGTGATCCGCATGTTGGGGAACTGGACGAGTTCCCTGTCGAGGAGGATCTCGGAGCCCATCTGGTTGAGGGCAAGGGTGCCAAAGGTGGGCTGGTTCTGCTCGATGGAGGTGGTGAGGCCGCCGAGAAGCCCGATCCGTGCGAGGTTGGGGTCCCGGAGCTCAAAAAAGCCGCGGCCGGTGAAGCCGAATGGATCCCCAAGTGGGCCGGTAGCGGCCATCCGGAGGTCGACGATCCCGCCTTCTGGGGAATCGTCCGGGAGGCGGAGCGCACCGGATTCGGGGACGTTCGGGGCGCGGGGTTGGGTTGGGTTGGTGGTTTTCTGGTCAAAGCGTTCGGCAAGGCCGAGAAGGCGGATGCGCTCGGCGCCGAGGAGGTTGAGGTCGAACTCGAGGGTGGGGGCGGCCCCGGCAGGGTAGCGGGTGAGGATCCAACCGGTGGCCTGACCGGAGGCGATGCCGCCGGAGTCGAGGATGATCCGGAGGGCGGTGGGGTTCCAATTCGCCGTAAAAGAGAGGGAGTCGAGAGGATAATGGGAGTAGCTGAGGGGGTCGGCGGTTTCGCCCTCGATGAAAATAGTGTTGTTCTGGACAAGGTTGGGGACTCGTTTCTTGTTATAAAGACGGCCGGAACTACGGACGTTGACCGGCCCGGTGGTGGTGAAGGGATCGAAGAGCTTCTGGATGGGTTCGGAAAAGAGGGTTTTAGCGGTGTCCGGGGCAAGAGCGGAGCGGACCTCCCAATCGAAATGTTTCAAGCCTTCGATGTTGGGATCATAGACCCAACTGAGACGCCCGGTGGTGGCTTTCCCGTCCCGTCGGGCCTCGATGTCGTAGAGCTGGATGAGCGAGGGTTGGACAAGGACGCGGATGCCGCCCGCGTCGAAGTCGAGCCCGGAAAAGGTGGTTTCGCCAAAGCGTGCGTGCCCCTGAACGAAAAGGGTGTGTCGCCGGGTGAAGGTATTCTCAATATAGAAATCACCGCGCGGAAGGGTGCCGGGAAAGTCGATATCGGGCCAGAGGCGGTCCCACCAAGGGGGAAGGATGGCGTTGAGTTGGCGGGGGTCGAAGCCTTCGCTCTGGAGGCTGAGGACGATCCGGGTAGAGGGCAGGGTGAAGCTCATCCGCCCGGCGAGGTCCCCGCGGGGAAAGACGGCATGGAAGCGCTCAAGCTCGACGTGTTCGGCGGCGAAGTCATAGGAACCCCGCAGGACGGTCGATGGGATGTATTGTTCGCCGTATTGGATATGGGACATGCGCCCGTCGAACTCGACCCGTTCGGGGGTCCAACCGGAGGTGAGCCGGGCGTCGAGGTAGAGGGAGTCGAAAAGGGGTGGCTGGAGCCCGTCGGGAAGGGCGGGCACGCGCCCGTCAAGGATCTGGAGGAGGCGGCCGGAATCCATGCGGCCGATTCGTCCACGGAAGCGGGCGGTTTCGTTCTGCAGGTCGGCGGAGCCGGAGAGTCGTAAGGGGGCGTCCAGGGGGGTTCCAACGAGGTGGAAGGAAAAGGCGCTGAGGTTGTCGGGTTGGATCCGGCCCTGAAGGGGGCCGAAGGGGAAGCCTGCCGCCTCGCCACCCGAGCTGGCGACTCGGAGGACCAACTCTGGAAGAAGGGCGGGGGAAAGCGGCTGGCCGGAAGGGATCTCGAGACGGGCGTCCGGCTGGTCGAGGGCGCCCCAGGGCTCGACGGCGAGGGATCGGGCACGCAGGGAAAGGCCGACGGGAAGGCTCCAATTACCGTCCCACTCGAAGGGGGCTTCGATGAGAAAGTGGCGGGAGCGGAACCGGTTCTCGAGCGTGAGGGCTTCAGCCTGGGCCCGAACCCAGGCGCGAGGGAGCCCGCTATTGTCCTGGGAGAGTCGTAGCTGGAGAGCGGGCTCCTCCATCCAATCCGTATGCGGACGGATGCGCATCAAGCTGGCGAGGCCGGCGGCCATCGCCATAAGGGGAGTGGACTCGCCGAGGTTGGACTCCCTGCCTCCGGGCAAGGGATACGGCAAGGATCCGGCGGCGGTGACGGGGATGTCGAGGGCCTTAAATTGGAGATGACGGAGCTGTAGGCGCCCCCCCTCTGTGAAAAAATCGAGGCTGAAGGCATCAATTACCTTTTCGCGGACGCCGGTGGGGGAGTAGAGCGCGGGGGTGTACCCCGCGCCCCCGCGCAGACGAACCTGGTTGGGAACGGCCTGGCCGAGGAAAAGCCAGGGGAGCGAGAGGTCCACTGCGAGGCTGTCGATTTCGAGGACGGGTTCCTGCACGCCTTCGAGCAAGAGCTCGATATCGCGGGACTGAACTGTGCCGTCGGCCTGGACGGAAAGACTGCCGAGGCGGACTTCGGAGCCGGGCAGGGCGCGTTGGATTTTGGCTTCAACGGTCCGGAGGGCGCGGCCCGGCAGGGGGATGGATTTTCCGGAGACGACCCCGTAGAGGAAGATCCCCTGCAGCAGCAGAAGGAGAGCGAGACAGAGGCAAAAAATCCAGAGGAAGCCGTGCAGGCAGGGGGCCAGCAGCCAATTACGCATCCGCCGAAGCGGCCCGGGCCGGAGGGGTGAGTCCATCAGGTGGGTGGGACAGGCTCAGTCGACAGGGGTTTCCTCCGGAGTCCCCGGGAGGTCGGCGGGGGGGAGCGCGGGATCGAGTTCTTCCAGGGGCACGGGCTCGGGCCGCTCGTAATCCCCGGGCAGTGGCCCGGTAAAAATGAAGGGTTCGAGGGCCTGAATCATTTCGCGATTGAGTTGAAAGAGGAGGTCGAATTCCGGTGACCCGGCCGCGATAAAGTTGCCGGAGAGGCGTTCGGTGAGGTCGTAGTGCTCCACGGTGGTCTGGTTGGATTCGCTGCCGGTAAGGAGGAGGGTGACCTCGAGGCGAAAGGCCCAGGGGACCTGCCGTTCGGCTTCGTTCAAGTATTGGTCGGTGTATTCGTCCCGGAGGTAGCCCGCGACGCGGACGTTGCGAAGGGATTGCTGGAGGTCGAGGAGGGCCTCGCGCCGGCGGGGTTCGAGGTCCTGGGTTTCCAGCTTGGAAGCCCAGGACTCGGTGCGGGGATCGATCTCAAGGTCCAGGAGGACGGCATTCTCGCGAAGGTCGGTCAGCTTCAGGCCGGTGATGCGGGTGCCGGAGGGGAGGACCCGGAGACGGCGGTCGCGATAGTGCAGGGGGTCGATGCGGAGAAGGGCGAGGATTTCCTGGCTGAGGCCGTAGACCGAGGAGGAGGATTCGCGCTTCGCGTAAAGAAGGAGCTGCTGGTCTTCCCGTCGATAAAGGTTGCCAATGCGGAGACGGTAGGTCGTCCCTGCGGCGGTGAGGTTGAGGGTCCACTGGGGATCGGTGAGCCCGAAGGTTTCACTGAGGGCGGACGCGGAGGGGGCATCGCTGACGAACTCTCGGGCTTCGAGGCGCTCGAGGCCGTTGATCAGGTTGTGCATGATGTCCGGATCGGCCGGTTGGGTGGAGACGAGGCCGCCTGGGCCGATCTCGAGGACCTGCCCACCGCCGCTTTCGAGCCGTTGAAGGGTGATCTGCCGACCGGCATGGCCGACTTCAATGGTGTTGAGCTGGTCCGGTTCGATGCGGAAGACAGTGGGGTCGCGCAGTTTCTGCTGGGCTTCGAAGAGGTCGTCAAACGGTCCGGCGGGGACGGTGACAATGGTGGGGTTGTCCTCGAGCCGGGCGAAGACGCGTTTTTCACCGGAGGTGCCGTCCGTCACTTCATTGCCGAGAAGGAGAGTCTGGCGGCGGCCGTTGCCTTCGAGGGTGACGCGGCGGGTGGGTGCCCCGAGGCCGGAAAGGGCGGGGTCCACCTCGCCGGGCTCGAAAACGCGGGAAGCCTCGATGCCGGTGAGTTCTTTGATCGTGGTGTTGACAAGGGCGGGGTCGGCGGGCGCGGCGAGAGGCGCCTCGAAGGCCCAGTTCTCGCCTACGCGAACGAGCCGGATGGTGACGTCGCCGGGGACCGTGATCCGCATGTTGAGAGAGCGGACCTCGAAGACTGGAATCTCAAAGATACGGGAGTTGCGTAATTCGCCGAGGCCGACGAGGACGCTCTCGAGAACGCGCCGGTCGACGACGTAGATGCGTTCCTCCCGGGGGCCGAGGAGGTAGAGCCGGTTGCCCATCTCGGTGACGGAGCCGATTTTCAGGGAGGTCTCGCCGTCGGGGATTTCCAGCGTGAGAGTGAGGTCCGGGTTCTCGAGCCCGTAGTCCGCGAGGGTCTGGCCTGAGCGGGTCATTTCCTCAATGGTGAAGCTGACCTCCTCTTCAAGAAACTGCAGTTGGTTGAAGATGCGGGAGACGGCAAAGAGGTTGGCCGGCCAGGGGGAGGGGTTGAGCAGGGTCCACGAGCGCCCGTCTTCGCTTTTCTCGAGGATACGGGGTTCCATCTCCGGGCCGGAGATGATCAAACGTTCAGCCTGGAGGACGACGGATCCGAGAAGGCCGTTTTGCCGGGAACCCTCTCCGGAATCCCGGCCGCGCTCCTCGAAAACGAGGATCAGGCCGAAGACCACGAGGTTGAGAAAGAAAAGGAGAAGGGTGAGTTTCAATCGCATGGTGAGCCGTTTTTAGCGCTTGCGGAAAAGAAGGATGAGGATGCCAAAGAAGGCGACGCCCGAGGGCACAGCCAAATAACCGAGGAGGAGTTTGCGCAGGTCACCCTCCGCGAGGACGAGCCGGTAAGACCGGACCTCACGGGACTCGATGTTGAGCGTGGATTCGCGGTCGGCCATCCACTTGATCGTATTCAGGAAGAGGGTACGGTTTCCGAAGGCCTCAATCCGCTCGTTGCTGATAAAGTCGGAGTTGCCGAAGACGACGAGGCGGCCACCGGGAAGCTTGATCCCGAGGGTTTCACCTGCGGTGCGCTCGGCGGCGAGCCCGACGGAGACGGGACCGCGGATGTCGAGTTTGGGATCGAAGGCAGGGCTGGACTGCGTGGGGGGCGTTCGCTCGGCCCAGCTCAACTCGGAGCTGGCGAGGAGGGGGATGACGGTAAGTCGTTCGTCAAAGGGAGCTCCGGGGTCGGGTCGGACGGGGCGGGAGCTGCCCATGAGGGCGAAGAGCTGGTAGTCGATATGAAACTGGGTGATGGGGTGCTCGGCGAAGCGGCGGATGACGAGGTCGCCGCCGGCAGTGGAGGAGTTGGGGGCACGGTCGACGACAAACATATCTTCGGCGAGGGTGCCCCAGTCGAAAAAAAGGTCCTCGAGGCCGTGGGACCGGTAAGGCTCAAGGAGGATGGCGAGTCGTCCGCTCTGCTCGGAGAGGAAGGTGCGCAGTTTTTCCTCTTCCTGGGGAAGAAGCGGGGATTGAAGGCCGGCGACAACGACGAGGGCGGCATCCTCGGGGACGGCGGGGGATTGGGTAAGATCGAGGGGGAGGGCCTGATAGTTTTTCTCCTCGAGGAAGCTGGCGAGCTCGGAGAGGCCGGTTCCGGGGTCGCTGTTGCCGAGCTGTTTTTCGCCGTGGCCGATAGTGAAATAGATCCTCGGTCGGTCGGGGTTGTAGACTTCGAGAATGGCGTTGGTAAAGACCTCCTCACCGCGGAAGCCGGAAATTTCGCCGTTCCGGACTTCGAACAGCTCTGTCCGGTCGATCGTGACTTGGCGCTCCCCGTGGACGACGACAATGGTATTTTCCTCCTGGATGTCATAGCGCTCGACCAGTTCGCGGGTGCGTCGGCGCTGTTGGTAGACATCGACGTATTCGACCTCGATCATGGCTTTTCCGCCGCGGCGGCTTTTCGTTTCGTAGGCGTTGAGGAGGGTCTCGACGAACTCGAAGAAGGCGGGATTGGCCTCCTGGGTGTAGGTTACAAAAACGCGGACGGGAGATTCGATGCGCTCAAGGTAGGCGACGGTCTCCGGCGAGAGAGAAAACTGCTGGTCGCGGGTGAGGTCGATGCGGGAGAAATAGCCTGCGGAGAGGAAGTTGAGGCCGGCTACGAGGGTGAGACTGAAGACGACCTGGAGGATCCGGTTGAGGGCGCGGAGCCGCCGCAGATTGCGGAAATTATCGAGGCCGGGCATGACGATCAGGCTTTGGACTCCACGTTGAAGACGGCCAGTCCAAGGAAGAGGAAGGCGGTGCTCAGGTAATAGAAAAAAGGCCGGGTATCGATGATGCCGCGGCTGAATTCCTCGAGGTGGTTGAAGGTCTGGAGGTAGTCGAGCGGGCCTTCGACCCAGGCCATCCATGAGGACTCCCCGAGGGGGGCGTTGACGAGGAGGAAGCCCCCGACAATGAAAACAAAAAGAATCGTAAAGGTGAGCATTCCGGCAACGAGCTGGCTGTGGGTTAGGCTGCTGGAGAAGATGCCAACGGCGACGAAGAGGAACCCGCTCAGGGCGATGAAGCTGAGCCCGCCGACGATGGAGGCGCGGTCGAGGAGGTTGCCCTCGAGGGCCGCGGAGGGGACGATGGACCGGGTGATGAGGGGGAAGGCGAGGGTAAGCCCCCAGAGGAGCATGTAGAAGAGGTAGGCGGCGAGGGACTTCGCGGCGACGATTGAAACGGGTCCGGCGGAGGTGGTGAGGAGGGTTTCGAGGGTTCCTTGGCGGCGCTCCTCCGCGAGACTGCGCATGGTCAGGAGGGGAACGAGGAAAAAAACCGGCAACCAGAAGGTTTTGTAAAAAAGGGTATTGGGCAGTTCATACTCAGCGGAGAGGGTGAAGCCGCGGAGGTTAATCCAATAGACAAAGCCCATGAGGAGGAGGAAGAGGAAGGCCGCGATGTAGGTGGGTGCGGCGATGATGAGCAGGTGCAGCTCATGACGGAGCAGTAGCCAGAAGTTTCTCATAGGCGCTTGTCTGCGGATGGGGTGTCCTCGGCCTCGTCCCAGGTGCGCCGGGTGGCGGCGAGAAAGATGTCTTCGAGCTTCGGCGACCGGAGTTCGAGGCGATGGAGGGCGGCCCCGGCCTCGAGTTGGATGCGTTC
>CAYQKH010000137.1:0-8174 GCA_964417945.1 uncultured Opitutales bacterium | reverse complement strand
TGTTAGGAAGGTAGGCTGTTAGGAAGGTAGGCTGTTAGGAAGGTAGGCTGTTAGGAAGGTAGGCTGTTAGGCTGTTAGGCTTTTAGGCTGTTAGGCTGTTAGGAGGGTAGGCTTTTAGGCAGTTCGGGATTTTTGGCGTAGAAATCTCAGTAGGGCAGCGAGAACCTTGCTTGTCTCGACCAGTAGGGGGTCGACTTTGGGGCATCCGCTCCTTTCCAGTAGCCTAGCCGGTTTGCCAAGGATAATTGATAATCCAGTTCGCGGAGCGACCCAAAGGCAATCTCCAGAAATCGAATATATTCGGTCTCAGACTCTCTTGCACTGCCTTCAACTACATTGGAGGGGATGGAAACATCTGCCCGGCGAATTTGTGAAGTCAGTCCATAAACTTCCTCTCGGGGAAACAGGCGGGTTAGCTCGGAGACCATGACAGTGAGGTCGTCGGCAAGGTTAAATGCCCGTAGTTTTTGATGATCCCTCATTGTTTCTCTTCTCAAAACCTAACAGTCCACAGCCTAACCTCCAATCCGACTACCTCTCCGGTTCGCCGAAGTCCTCCAAGGGGTCCCCTTTTTTCTCTGTGGTTTTTTCTTTTGTTTCCTCGGGTTGGGGTGTCGGGGATTCGTTTCCCTCCAGCTCGCCGAAGCCTTCGAGGGCAGTCATAAGGTCGTCGGTCGATCCTTCGGGCTGGCGGGTTTTTCCCGCCCGTTCAAGGTCGCGAAGGGCGTCGAAGCGGGAGTCGGCGTCGTCGGCGGCCTCGTCGAGTCGGTCGGTGAGGTCGTCCACGAAATCCTCGTTAATACCTGCCATGCCGTGGGCGGCGACCTCTTCGATCCGGGATTGAACAAGCCCGAGCATTTCCTCGTTGCGGGAGTAGACGGTAAAGGTGCGTTCGGCACCCTGGTATTCCTTCAGCTTGGTGCGGAGTTCGGTTTCGAGGACCCGCCGCCGGGCGGCGGGTGCCTTGGCCAACTCCTGTTTGCCCGTCGCGATTTCGTTGTAGAGCGTTTCGAGGCGGGCGGAGGTTTCTTCCCGTTTTTTCCGGTTGGCCCGGCGCGCTTCGGTAATCTCCCGCTCGATTTCCTCCGGAGACTTGGCGTTGCGGAGGCGGGCGATCAGACCGGAGGCTCCGGCACCCAGCTTCTTGAGCAGTTGAAGGGTTTCGCCAGCCATGCGGCGGGCGGTTTCGCGGCTTTGCTTGTCTTCCCGTTTTTCTTTCATTTTACGAAATAGATTGAATTTTTCCGGTGGAGCGGGCGATACGAAATCGTCGGCCTTTTCCGGGGTCTTGGGCGTTGCCTGTTTTTCCCGCCAGTGCAGGTGACAGTAGTAGCGGGTTTCCCCGTCGACGACCTCGCTGCCCCCGATGGAGAACCGGTTGGGGAGATCGCGTCCGCAGATGTGGCAGGTGGGCATGGGAGGTGTTTAGGCTATTAGGCTGTAAGGCTGTTAGGTGATTAGGTTGTTGGGCTGTTGGGCTCTTAGGCCGTTAGGAGAGCAAAATCGGCTGTAAGGATATTCTGATGCGAGTTTTGTAGTGCGGGGTGCGGGTTTTGTGGATTTGCTGTCCCTCTGTGAGCTTTCCAAACTTCTGTCTTTGCCGAGGGTACGCCGAATAAGTTGGCGGATACTTGCGGGATGAGGGACACGGGTTTTCGCGAATTGTCATTAAAGCCGGAATCCGAAGTATAGATCTCGGCATCGCGTATCCAGTATCCTGAACCTCGCATCCCGTATCTCGTGCCCCGCATCTCGAACCTCGCATCTCGAACCTCGAATCCCGCATCTCGAACCACGCATCCCGCATCTCGATCTTATCTCGACCTGCGCATGGCTCCGAGGAACATAACGAGGAAGATGAGAACGAGGATCGCGCCGATGGCGATGGCCACGTAGAGCTTGTATTGCAGGAGGGCCTCCCACCATGTGATGGATCTTTCCTCGTAGGCTGTGGCGGCGATGGTGTCGCTCCAGAGTATGGCGCCGGTGGTGGCGTCTTCGATGCGCAACTGCACCTCAGCGTTAATCTCGTAAATTGTTTTGAGGGGTAGCTCGCTCTTGATCTCGCGGGAGAGGTCGCGAACCGCGCCGGTCAGAAAGGCGTCGGCGGCCTGTGGAGCGTCGCGGAGGATCCGCTGGATTTCCGCGGGGGTGGACGCATCGAGGCGAGCGGCGGTGGACTGGGTGGACGAGACGAGGTTTTCCGCCAGCGAGCGGATGTAGCCGTCGATGTCGCCTGCGATCGGGCCGATGGCGATGGTGCCGCCGGAGGGTACGTTTGGGTTCGCTTTGATGGAGGTGGCCTTGGCCGCGATGGCGTCGCGGAGAAGTTTGCGCAGTTCCGGATCGAGATCGATGATGCCGGAGACGGCCTCGGGGAGGTAGAAGCGGGCGGCGACCAGGTCGCCCCAGAGGTGCTGCTTGGTCTCGATGGAGGTGAGGTGTAGTTCGAGTTCGACGTACACCTGGCGGCTGTTTTCGCTGGCCTCCCGGACGTTGCCGTAGAGGAGAAGCCGGGTGCTTTTGAGCTTGCCGAAAGTGTCGAGGGTCGTCGGGTCAAGCATGTCGTCCTTCCGCTCGTCCCACTCGACCTGGACGAGAATCTCGTCCCAGACCGGGTCCTCGCGTCCCTCTACGTAGGTTAGCCCGGCTCCGGTGACAGCGTTCTTGAGGAGGCCCTCGACGAAGCGTCCCTGGTCACCGGAGATAGGCATGACGGAGATGGGTTCGCCCGGAGGAACGCCCGCCTCGCGGAGGCTGATTTCGACCGAACCCACCGCGTCGCGGAGAGCCTGCCGGATGTCGGCGGAAAATTCGGCGCGGCCCGTCGAAAGGAGGGCGAACGCGAGGAGGGGGATAAGGATGGTTTTCATGGTTGGATTGCCGTTTCGGTTTGGTTGGTTGGCTGCGCGAAGGGTTCAGTCGAGATTAAGGTCGTTCTTGCCAGAGAGACCCTTGAGGTGGTTGAGGAGGCCTGCGGGGAATTGACCCGGCAAGTAAACCACCCGGAAGGTCAGGCGACGTTCCCTCGGGTCTTCCTCGGTCAGGAGGACGGATGTGACACCCGAGATTTCCGAGACGACGCGGACGAATTTCCGCGCGTAGTCGTCCATCGCCCGGTTCGCGTAAACGTCTTTATACCAGGGAAGGGTTACCGAAATGTCGGAGGCCGAGAGACCAATCGTTTCCGGGGTGGCCGAGTCCATCACCCACCGGGAGGTTTCCGCTGCCAATTCTGTTCCGAGTTTGTTAAGAGCGGCCGCTTCCCCGAGTCCGCGCGAGCCCCGCAGATCAAGCGTCCGAGCGGCGAGCGGTTTGTCGTCGTACACGCGACTGATCAACCCCTTGGCAGTGCCCTCGTAGCGGTAGTAGTTGCCGCTGCGGTCGAACTCGTTGGTCGAGACGTTGAAGTCCACGCGGATGTCGGGAGACTTGCCGTCGCCCCGGAACCCGGCCTGGTTGAGAGCCCCCTCGGTTTCCGTCCGGACCTGGTCGGCAACCGTCCGGGAGAAGACGTCGTTGGCGCTGGCGCGGACCTCGTAATTTAGGCGGGCGGAGGCACTGGATGGAACGGCGGACGAGGTGCCCACGGGTCCGCTCGCGTTGACCTGCGCCGGAACAGAGGCCCCTGTGTTGGCGCAACCTGAGAGGATCGCGACGAGCAGAGAGAGGAGAGGCGCCGTGAGGAAAGCGGTGCGGCGGGTACGGGTACGGTTTGTTTTCATGGCTGGTGTTCAGGATTCGGTGGAAGCGTCTTGGTGAAGGGGAGGGACCCCGTGCTGTTCGAGGCGGGTGCAGCGCCAGAGGCGCCCACCGAGGGTGAAGGTTTTCCCGGGAAGGAGAGGGTGGGCGTCGCCGCCGACCTCGATCAAGAGGTGGGGATCGGCCCGGCGGAGGTGGCAGTTCGCCCCGATCTCCGGAAGGGACGAGGAAGAGAGACTACCGGTTAGCAATACGTAGAGCTCATCGATTTCGTCGCCTCTCCGTATGATCAGACCTCCGCCGTTGTGCGCGAGAAAGCTGGAGTTTGGGTTGGGGTGTGCGGCGAAGGAGAGCGAAAAGCACTTATGGGAGGCAGGATCGGATGACGCCAGCCACACAGGCACCTCCGATTGCCACGGCAGAGGCAGACCCTTCCGGGGATCCACTCTTCCCGCCGAAGTGTGGATGCCGCATGAAGATGCCCGCCCGGAGGCGCGACCGGGGACGAGATTTCCGTCCCAGAGGTGATAACCCCGATCTGCGGAGGCCACCGTAAAATGGCAGCCACTCAGGCACAGGGTCGCGTGCTCGTTGACGGGACCCTCCGGATGAAAGCGGTAGAGGGCGAGTGAGCAATTCCGCCGGGAGCGCCCGGCGGTGAGTTCGTTGACCCTGAAAAAGTGGATTCGCCGCCCGCTTTCGTCGTCGTGAAGGGTGACGCCGATTGGCGTGGGAGGTAATTTACAAACTCCGGGCTCTGGTGCGCTGGCCGCTGCGGGTCTGTCCCCGTCTGCACGTGCGGGAAAAAGGGGGATCGGTGTCCATCGGTGCTCCCGCGAGTGGCGACGGTTCCCGGGGATCGATGTTCTGGTATCAATCTTCAGATTCTGCAAGATATTGAGGTCTGCCGCCCGGTCGGAGCTGATATCACCGATATTGAGGTGAACGAGCGGACTGCCGTGGTCCCGTTTGCCGTTTTCGAGGCAATTCCATGCGAACGATCCGCGGAACTCCTTATTCTTGCCATCACTCTGGTAGGTGAGGATGACCTCCGAATCGATTTCGAACCCGCTGGTCAAGGGACGGTAGCTGATCCCGACTTCGCGGGTGGTGCCGAGAAAGAAACCGTGAACTTTCTTCCCGGGGATCGCTTCCTGATCGAGGGGATTCAGGATGCGGATCTGCAGGTTTTCGCAATTGCGCGCTTCTTTGGATCGACACGTTAGCCGAAAGCGGAAGGAGGAAGCCTGCCCTTCGACAAACTCACGTGATTCGTCGAACTCCAGAAAAATCTCCGGACAGCGGTTTTCCCGGGCCATTCTCTGGTGGAAGGCGTCTTCGACTTCGCTCGCCGACGGCGTGACCGCCTCGGGTGCCCCGGTCGTTTCCGCAACGGTTTGACCGCCGAGGGTCTCTTCCCTGTTTTCCGGTTCGGCGATCTCCCCAACCGGAGACACCAGCCGCTCCGGAATCTCCGCTCCGCAAGATTCGCAAAACGGAGCGATGGAGACGATGCGCCCGCACGACGGGCATTGAATGGTAGCGGGTTCCGGCATGCCGAACTACTTGTTGATGGTGGTCCCGCCTCCCTTCGCGGCCTCGCTGGTGGTCTTCATCGCCTGGGAGAGGATCTCCTGCAATTGGCGGGATTGTTCCCGGGTCATTTCCTTCATATCCTCGAGAGCCTTGTCGCGGTCGTCCGCTTTGGATGAAAGCAGCTTGGCAAGGGCGGCGGCGGCCTCCGGTTGGTCGGCGGCGGTCAAAGCGAGGATTTCCTCCGGCCCGCACCCCTTTAGTTCCTTCAAGCGATGGATCTGCAAGAGTTCCTTCCGGCGTTCCGGATCGTCGATCATGGCGATCAGGGCAGCGGTGTCGCGGCCCTCGGTGAGGTCTCCTAGAGCGGCCAGATGCTCCCTCTCGGCGGCCTCTTTCTTCCGCCGCACTTCGACCCAGCGCTCGGTTTCGGCGGCCTCGGACTCGACCTCGCCCGCCTTTTTCTCGCTCTCCCAGGCGTGCCGTTGGCGGTCCAACCCGAGTTCGTGACGGGTCCGTTCCTGTTCGCGCTCCATCTGGTGGGCGGCTTCTTCCACCTCGATCTCATGTCGGTGGACCTGCCGCAGGCGGTTCAGTTCGAGATCGCGCTTTTCATCGGAAATCCCTTTCTCGTGAGCGATCGAGGCGACGTATTCCTCCAAATCCGCTTCGGTTTTGAATTTCCCCATCCGGTCGCGGGTGGCGGTCTGCCGCATCTTTTCGGAAAACTCCAGCTCCCGGCGTTTTACCTCGGCCTCTCCTGAAAGCGCGCGGAGCCGTTCGTAGTCGTTTCCGTAGAATTCCGCCGAGGAAATGCGGACCACCCGCAGGCCGATGGACCGCGAAGTGCGCTCAAGGGTTTCCTCAATGCGCGCTTCGAGGTGCGCCCGTCGGTCGGGATCCTTGACGATGTCTTCAATGGTCGTGCTATTCGTAAAGGCGGAGAGTGCGTGGGCGACCTCGCGGTCGAGCCTCTCCGCGATCTCGGGGATGGAAACCTCCTCGCGGTTGCGGAAGATATTGGTGAGAAAGGCCTCCGCGTCCGACGGGTCGAACTGCAGAATGGCCTCCCCGTAGAAGCAGACCTCGAGATCCTCGGCTGAGCGCAGATCCTCCTTGCGCAGAGGAAGCAGAATTTCCCCGGAATCGATGAGGACGATGGTCCGCGGCGGCGGGCTTCCCCAGTGATTGATTTTCCGGGCGAGCGAATTGAGATCGTGGGTGCCCGCTTCGAGCACATCTTTGAAATTGCCGCCGTCGATGACCAGGGCTGCGTTGCCGGGCTCAATCCGAAGGCCGTTTCTGAGGATTTTACCGAGGTCCCCCACCTCGAAACGTTCCGCGAAAACCTCCGGCCGCTTCCGCCAGACACCCCCGTCCAGATTGGCCCGGCGGCCCGGGTGGAGCGGTTCCCCGCAATTCCAGCAGTTATGCGAATCGTTTCCGACCCACTTCCCGCAGGAGGGACAGCGGATCCAGCCGCCGGGGGCCTGCGAGCCGCACTTATTGCAGAACCTGGCCGATTTTTTGACCTTGTTGCCGCAGCGCGGTGAGTTGGGATTCAGGCGTGCCTGCTCCAGCGTTTTTCCGGTGAGCGCCTTTCCGGTGACCGGATCGACGAGGGCTTGGCATCTGTCGGCGAATATTCCCATGGTGTTGTGTTTGGTTGCGGGTTGGTGACGTTTTGGAGCGGTGAAGAGATGGAGTGGTGGAGTTGTGGAGTGCCGGATCGGTTTTCGCCCCAGGGCTACGGTTTGAGCTGGATTGTGGAGTAGTTGGGTGGTTACCGTTGCGGGAGTGGTTTTAGCAGGGAATTAACGGGTGGGTGAAGAGAGAAGTCTGCGGCGCGGGACTTCATTGCGGGCTCTCCTTTCCTAGTCGCCGCACGCCTTTTCGCTCCCAGCAGTCGAAGCAAATGGGTTGCCCTGTATCGGGGCAATCGGCCCGTTTCGAGCGCATGGACTCGAAGAACTTTCCGCAGGCTCCGCAGGTAAAGCCGCCCGCACCACCAGTTCGCTGCCGTTCGAGAAACGCTTCGAGGTCCTCCCGCTTCACCCGGTAAACCCGTCCCAGCTTCATCGCCGAAAGATCGCCCGAGCGGACCAGACGGTAGATCAACTGGTAGTTCACGCCCAGGAGGTCGGCAATCTCTTCGAGACTCAAATAGGGGCGGTTGTTCGAACTTTCACTCATTTCTTTTTGTCTTGATTTTCATAAGTGCCTTTTCATTGTCAATGGATATCTTAATTATTTTAAATTATTAGCCATGAGCCCCTTCCGCCTCTTCCGTCTCAGTATCTTTCTTCCTGTCCTGCTACTGGGATTCCTCGTCTGGCAATTCTGGTTGTTCCTCAGTCCGGACCCGCTTCCGCTGACTTCCGGTGAACAGGCGGCGGTGCGTCGGGCCGCTTCGGCTTTTGTCTCAATCCTTGACAGTCGGGTTGCCTTTCCGAGCAGCAGGGTCGGCGTGGTGCATCTCTCGGGCGATTTCTCCAATGAAGCAACGGTGATCCTCCGGGCGGAGATGTCCGCCGCGCCCCGGTACGTCCTCGAAAAGTCATCTGTGCCCGTCCGCTTTCTGGAGGATCTGGGGCGTGCGCTGGCTGACGCCTCTACTCTTGGCGAGATCGGCACCGCCGGACGCGAAATCGGGATAGATCTGGTGATTTTGGGCAAAGTCGAGTCCCTTCGCGGGGACGACGAGCGCGCGCAGGCCGATCTCAGGCTCTCAGCCTACGACACCCGCACGGGCGGGTGGGTGATCAACGAAGTCGTCCGCGGTACCTGGACCCCGAACTGGACCGAACGTCTCGAACGCGAAGTGAACAGATGGTCCTTTTGGACGCGTCTGACCGTCTGGAGTGCTTTCGTGCTCCTGCTGCCCTGGGCGCTCGGACCGCTGGTCCGCCGGGTCGTCCGCCGCCGCTCCAACCTCTGGT
>CAYQKH010000136.1:8052-8271 GCA_964417945.1 uncultured Opitutales bacterium | reverse complement strand
GGGTGGTGACGCGTTTTTGATCCCCCGCGGGCGCGCCGGCAGGACGGATGCCCGGTGTGACAATGAGCGGCTCCGGGCCAATTCGCGTGCGAAGGGCGGTCAATTCGCGAGGGGAGCAGACGAGGCCGTCGACGCCCGATTGAAGCCCGAGCCCGGCAAGGCGCTCGACCTGGTCTTCGGGGGAGTGGGGGATTCCGGTGGCGGCGAAGCTCTCGCGGT
>CAYQKH010000136.1:0-8042 GCA_964417945.1 uncultured Opitutales bacterium | reverse complement strand
ACGGCGAGGAGGCGGCATGAGGAGCCCTCCTCGATCCGGGCCTTGGCGGCGGCCTGAAGCATGGGTCCACCACCGGAGGCGTGCAGGGTGAGGAGGTCAACCGGAAGATGCCCAAGGCTGCGGACGGCACCTTCCACCTGGTTGGGAATGTCGTAGAGTTTCAGGTCGAGGAAAACTTTAAAGCCGAGCCCGGCCACTTCACGGACGAGCTCGGGACCGTAGCGGCAGAAGAGGGTCAACCCGATCTTCACCCATTGGAGTTCCCCATTGAAAGGTTTGAGAAAGGCGAGGGTTTCCTCCCGGGTGGGGAGATCCAGGGCGACAATCAATTCACACCGTTGCTGCATGGCGGATATTGGGGCATAATTTCTCCTTGCTCTGCAATGAAAAGAGAGGTTGGGGATAAGCGTCATGAAGGCAGTGGCAGTTTTTTCCCCGGCAAAGGTTAACCTCTGCCTTGGTCTGACCGGGCGTCGACCCGACGGCTATCATTCGCTTTACTCGGCGGTGGCGACCCTTCGATTCGGGGACCAGCTGTGGGTGGGGCCTTCAGACACGGGGGTGGACCGTCTGGCGTGCGATATGCCGGAAATCCCCACTGATGCGTCCAACCTTGTCCTGAAAGCAGCTGCCGCGTTTCGTGAAGCCACCGGTGTGGCGACGACCTTTCACTTTCACTTGAAGAAGCGGATTCCTGCAGGGAGTGGACTCGGTGGGGGGAGCAGTAATGCGGTGGCGGCCATTCGTGGGATGGAGGCGCTGACGGGGAAGCGGGTGCCCCGAACCCGCCTGCTGGACCTCCTCGCGGGGTTGGGTTCGGATTGTCCCCTTTTCCTTCGACCGGAGGGTAGCATCCTCCGTGGGCGGGGCGATGTTCTCGAGGAGCCACCGGATGGATGGATCCAGCGCCTCCGGGAATATCGGGTGCTCCTCGCCATTCCAAGTTTTTCCGTGCCAACGTCCTGGGCCTATCGCGCTTACGCTGAAACCAATACAGGCTTCCAAGAGGAGGCGGAGCTCAAGGCTCGAGTGGATGGCTTTGCCGAGGGCAGCTTGCCTCTCGAATGGCTCCTGATGAACGACTTCGAGCCGGTCGTCGCGGGAAAATTCTTGGCGTTTGCAGAGGCTATCTACCACCTGCGAGAGAATCTGGGGGTTCCCTGCCTGCTGAGCGGAAGCGGATGCGCATTTTTTTGCCTCTTAAAAAAGGAAGCCGCGATTCGGCAAGCGGAATGCTATTTGGAGGAGAATTTGGGCAAGGGTATTTCTTGTATAGAGACGAGGTTTACTTCACTTTAACGACGTTTTTATTTTAGAACTACCCCGGGTTTTTTGAGGGTTTACTCGAAAGCCCCACACCCCATCCTCCCCATGGAGAATCCGAAACAACAGAAAGAGGAGATCATTTTACGGGGCATCGCCGGTGCCCCCGGGGTGACGCATGGACCCGCATTTCTCTTCCTCCAGAACGAGATCGACATCCCCTCCTACTTGGTGGATGCAAAGGACACGGAGCATGAAATCGAGCGCTTTGAGGGAGCCCTGCTGGAAACTCGCAAGCAGATCCAGCGGATACGCCAGGAGATTGCGAAAAAGCTGGGGGAAGCGGAGGCGCAGATATTCGACGCCCACCAGCTGGTCTTGGAAGACAAGGCGTTGATCGATGAAGTGATCAACGAACAACGCACCACGCATCACAACATCGAGTTCTGTTTTTTCCAAGTCGCTCAGCGCTACATTGATTTTTTCGATACGATTGACGACGAGTATTTAAAAGAGCGGGTGACGGATATCCGTGATGTTGCACGGCGGCTCCTGCAGGTGTTGATGGGGCAGGAAGAACATGCTTTGCAGCGTTTGAGCGAAGGCCGGATCATCGTCTCGGAGGACCTGACTCCGTCGGATACGGCGCTGATGGACCGCGAGCGGATGTTGGGCTTTGTCATCGAATCGGGAGGGACGACGAGCCACACGGTGATCATGGCGCGTTCGCTGCAGATTCCCGCGGTGCTGGGTCTGCATGGCGCCACGGAGGAGATCTCGACCGGGGACGACCTCCTGATCGATGGCTACGACGGCCTGGCCTACGTCAACCCGACGGAACAGACCCTCTTCCGCTACGGGCGGATCCAGCGGCGGCGTCAGACCCTACAGGATCGTTACAACACGAGCATCGGCCGCCCCTCAGAGACGGTCGATGGAAAGCCGATTATCCTAAGGGCGAATATCGACGGGCAGCATGATCTGGAGGGATTGCAGCGGGTCCGAGCGAGCGGGGTCGGGTTGTTTCGCACAGAGGGGCTTTTTCTCCGGGTAAATGATTTCCCAGACGAGGAAAAGCAGTATGACGAATACCACCGGATAGTGGAAGCCGCGGCACCGCATGCGGTCGTGATCCGGACCCTGGACCTCGGTGGGGATAAAAACATCCGGGGGATGTTTGAGAACGACGAGGGGAATCCGTTCATGGGATTCCGGGCGATCCGCTTCTGCCTGCAGCACCCGAATATCTTCAAGGACCAGTTGCGGGCAATCCTGCGTGCGAGCGCCCACGGAAAGGTAAAGGTCATGTATCCGATGATCAGCGGGATCTCGGAGATGGAGGAAGCGAACGAATACCTGCAGGAGGCGAAGGCGGAATTGCGGGAGCGGGAGCTTCCCTTCGATGAGGAAATCGAAGTGGGAAGCATGATTGAAATCCCGAGCGCGGTCTTCATCGCCGACAGTCTCGCTCGTCATTGTAAATTCTTCAGTATCGGGACGAACGACCTCATCCAGTATATGTTGGCGGCGGACCGGATGAACGACCGCATCGCGCACCTTTACACTGCGAGTCATCCTTCGGTGTTGCGTTCGATCCAGATGACGATCGACGCGGGGAAGCGAGGCGGGATCCCGGTGAGTATATGCGGCGAGATGGCGAGCGACCCGCGCTATGCTCTCCTTCTGTTGGGGATGGGCGCGCATGAACTCAGCCTGGCGGTGCCGACCTTTTCCGAGATCAACTACCTGATCCGATTACTGGACAGCAGGGAGGCGGCGCGACTGGCAGAGGAGGTAATGCAGCTGGATGACCCGGTCGATGTGACGAAGCGGCTGACCGCCTTCCACGAAAAGCTGGTGGCGGAGGTTGAGGTGGATCCCGATTGAGCGGGTGTCTCGTAAGAGACGGGGCATTATCCGACGGTCGCGGGAGGGCGTATCCCGGAGGCGAGAAGAGTTTCAAAGAAGGGCTCAACAGTCTCCCTCGCCACCGTTCGCACCTCGACCCGCTCGAAACCGGTTTCGCCGATCAGGCGGTGGAGGGAATTGATGGAAAAGCCGAGCCAGACATCGGCGTAGAGCTCTCGGGCTCTTTCGAACTGGTGCTTTTTCAAATCAATGACGAGGAGGCGGCCGCCGGGGCGGATAAGGCGGAATGCCTCCGCGAGGGCAACCTCCGGTTTTTGTGCGTGGTGGAGGGCCTGGCTGAGGATGGCGAGGTCAAATTGCTCGGACTCCAGGGGGACGGATTCGATGTCTCCCCGCACATAGGAGAGGTTGTCGACTTGATTCTTCCGAGCCAGCTCGGTGCCGATCTGGACCATGCGGGTGGATGAATCGACGCAGACGACAGACTTGGCGTTGCGAGCGAGCATTTGGGAGATGAGCCCCTCACCGGCCCCGAGGTCCACGATGTCGATGGGGGGGACAAATTGGAGGAGGAACTGGCCGATCGCCTCCCACGAGCGCCCTGGACAGTAGTTTTTCCCGAGCTTTCCCGCGACGGAATTGAAGTACTCTTCCTGGACACGGCGGCGGCGGTCGAGGATGCGCTCCAGATTTTGTCGATCGGTCTGATTGATAGCGGAGGATTCAATCGCCTCAAAGGAGGCCGTGAGGATCCGGTTGACCGCGTGGTCGAAGGCCGGATTCATTAGGTAGTAGGAGCGCTTACCGTCCTTTCGATCGACGACAAGATTTCCCTGCCGCAGGAGGGCAAGATGAGAAGAAATCCGGGATTGCCCCATATCGAGGATTTCCTGAAGCTCCGCAACGGAAAGCTCCTCGTCTTTGAGGAGGTTGAGGATCCGGAGCCGGGTTGGATCTGCCAGGAGCTTAAGGATGTCCCAGGGGTCTGCCATAGCGGGTGAATGAGCCCCGAAGGGGCGCCTGTGGGAGGGGTCTAAAAAGAATCCTTTACCTCATTCCATCTCTGAATGTTTTGAATCTCCCACATTTCGGTCTGGCCGTCGACCTCGGTAGAGGCGGTGTCGCCCACCCGTTTCCCGATGAGCTCCTTTCCGAGGGGAGTCTGGTAAGAAAGGATGTTGCGTTCGGGGTTGCTGTCCCACGCCCCAAGGATGGCGTAGCTGACGGTGCGCCCGCGGTCCTTGTCGTTGAGGGAGACGACGTTTCCGACACCGATGACTGCTTCCGGGGCATCGGAAAAGTCGGTAACCTTAGCCCGGGAGAGATCGAGTTCCAGTTGGGACTTCCTCGCGAGGAGGGCGTCTTGGTCCTGGCGTGCCATTTTGTATTCGGCATTCTCGCGAAGGTCGCCGTGTTCGCGGGCGGTGACGATCGCTTCTTTGTTCTCGGGGATTTTCCGGGTGATGAGGTCTTCGTATTCGGACTTGGCGCGGTCGAAGCTTTCCTGGGAAACGATGAGGGAGTCTTTCTGGTCGGAGGACGGAGCAGCTTCGGCGGCGAGGAGACTTTGAATGGAGGGGAAGAGCTTGATGAAGCGGGCGAGGACGGATTTTTTACTGAGGTCCTCAAACCCCTGGTTCATAAGCAGGGTCTGGGCGAGGTCGCGGGCGGTTTCCTCGCGGGCGGCCTGGAGGAGATCGGGAATGAGACTCTGGTCTTCGGAAATAAGGTCGGCGAGAGCGATTCTGCGCGTGCCGGTGCTGTGGAGGGCCTCGTTGTCGATGGCGAAGAAAACGGCGGAGAGCAGGCGCTCATCAAGGATGGGTTCGATAAACTCCTGATACTTTTTGGAGAGGCGGTTCTTGATGATCCAGTAGAGGACAGGACCGCGGATGGTCTGCTCATCCAGCCAACGCTTAAAGCAATCGCCGACCCGCTTTTTTTCCTCGCGCTCGATAAAGAAGTTGATGCTTTCACTGATAAATTTGCCTTCGCTCTTGCGGAGGAGCTCTTCGACGATGGTCTCCCAACGGTCAGGGTAGGTGCGGGTGATAAGGTCGAGGAGCCGCTTGTAATAATTCGAGGGCAGGTCCGAGACGAGTTTGGAAAGGTCGTCGGTGGCATCGAGGATGGATGCGCTGGTCGGTTGCAGCATTTCGACGTCCTCATGAAGATCGCGGGCGAGATTGTTCCGGACCCAGACCCCGTGCAGACGGTCCGCCATCGTGAGGGATTTCGCGTCGCGGATGCAACCAGTTAGGGTCTCAAGGATGAAGGGGAGCTCCTCCTTGATTTCGGACTTCCCGTCGGAGAGGTCGAAGAGCTTTTCGGCGAGAAGGATTTTGGTCTTCGGATTTTTGGTGGCGGAATATTGCTCGAGAATTTCCTCCTCCGGCTTGATCGGGTCCTCGCGGAGGACGTAGGGCTCGGTTTTTTTCTGCGGGACGCCGATGCGGGGATCCTTGACGAGGAGCTTTTTGGTGGCGGTCCACCACTTTTTATATTTCAGAGGGCCGACAATGCGGGCGAGCATGCGCTCGATTTCAGTGGTGGTAGCCTCCTGATTTTCGGTGGGCTGGAGGATTTGCACGATGACTTCCACTGGTTGCTTTTTGAGCATTTCCTGAACGGCTTCTGATTCGGTATGACTACGAGCGAGAATATGGTCGGGTGAGAGGATATCGAGTTTATCGATACAGAATGCCGGATCCATCGTGTGTCCGGTTTTCCCGTCCTCAAAATCGATGATAAGACGATTTTCGACAGGGTCGTAATCCTTGATTTCACCGAAGCCCCAGCTACGGTGGACGCAGTAATTACCGGCCGTCATCTGTTCAAGCTTACCTCGGTAAGCCTTCAATTTGGGCGATTTTTCAACCAATTCGTTGATAGCCTCAGTATTCATATAGACTGGATTTAAGTAGGGAAACCGAACCTCAAGGGATCGAATGATGGAATGAAAAAACCCACCGAAAAGCGACAGACAAAGAAAAGGTCGGACTGGTGGCAGGCAGTCACTCTAGTAGAGGGAACAATTTGTAATAGTGCAGGGAAGGTACCCGCTTTGCAAGGTTTTGACCCTCAATTCTTAGCGACAACGGGAAGGGGATGCCAATATCTTTTTTACGGGGTGGTCCGGAACCTGGGGAGGATCGACCACGCGTTGGAGAAACGCTGTGCACGTATGCCGCGGGCGGGGCTGCGCGCGGTGCTGCGGGTGGCGTCCTTTGAGATGATCTCCGCACGCGGGGAGGAAGGGAGAATTCCGCGGATCATCGATCATGCGGTCGGCGAGACAAAGGGTGTGTTCAGCAAGGGTGAAAGCGGAATGGTGAATGCGGTCCTGCGGAAGATGGAGGCGACCCTGCAGGAGGTGCTGGAAGCGAAACACCCGTTGGAATCAAGGGGGTTATCGGTTCATTTCAATCATCCGGAGTGGTTGATTGCCCGCTGGCTGGAGCGCTGGGGGTTGGAAGCGACGAAGCGCTTCCTGGAATGGAACCAGCGGGAACCGGAATATTTTATCAGCCTTCGGACGGGGGTGAAAGGGGATGCATTCGTCGGTTTGGAACGGGCGGGGTCTGCCGGTTTTTACTGTGTAAAGGGGGAGGCCGGTTGGAAGGAGGCGGAAGGGTTAGTGGAAGGAGGCGGGGCTTACATCCAGGACCCGGCGACCCGGTTGGCACCAGAGGCAGCCGGGGTGGAAAGGGGGATGCGGGTGCTGGACTTGTGCTCGGCGCCGGGTGGCAAAGCGTGGCAACTGTCGGGCTACGGGCCGGAGGAAATCGTCTGCGTGGATCGGGCGGCCCGGGGAGGCGGCGAACGTCACCGACAGTGGGTGGAAAACCTGGAGCGGCTTCCGGGCCGGATTCGGCGGTTGGAGTGCGACCTCTTGCAGGACGATCTTGGTCAGGTGTTGGCGGCTTCCGGGATTCCAGGCGAATTTGATTGCGTCCTGGTTGACGTGCCCTGCTCGAACACGGGGGTGATCCGACGGCGGCCGGAGGTGCCCTGGCGGCTTACTCCGGAGGCGTTCGACGGTTACGCGGAAACCCAGCTGGCCCTCCTGCAGACGGCTTCCCTTCGGGTGAAACCCGGGGGACGCTTGGTTTACTCCACATGCAGTGTCGAGAATGAGGAAAACGAGGAGGTGGCGGCGGCCTTCGGCGGTGCATCGGCGGATGCTTTCGAGCCGCAGGAAGGCCGTGTCGTTCGACCATGGGAGGCCGGGCACGACGGCGCGGGAGTCTTCAGCTGGCGGCGGGTGTTTTGAGGCGGAAAATAAGGGCAAGCGGGATGGCCATGAAGAGGGCCCCGAGGGTGTAGGAAAAGCTGGAGCCGAAGCTAAAAAAGAGGGCGGCGGCGAAGAAGGGCCCGATGGCGCGGGCGAATGAACCCGCGGAGCGCTGATAACCGAGATATTTCCCCTGATTGCGCTGGTCCGCGTAGAGGGAGACGAGGGCTTGAAGGGTCGGGGAGGCCAGGCCGATGCTGGCGGCCATGAACCCGAGACCGATGTAAAAGAGGGGTTGGCTGTCCCCCGCCCATGCGAGGAAGAGAAAGGCGATGACCCCGAGGAAAAGGCCGGTCGAGGCGAGTTTTTTCTCCCCGACCCGCGGGGCGAGGCGGCGCGTGATCCCTCCCTGAACAAGGGCGAGCGTAATCCCGATAAAGACGAACATGAGTCCGTTTTGGAGGGGAGAATACTGAAAGCGCTCAACGGCGAGGAAGGTGAGAGTGAACTCCATCCCGCTGAAGGCGAAAAGCATAGTGAAGTAGATCCAGATCGTCTGCCGGATGCCGGGTAGATCCACCCGGAGCCCTTTGAGCGGGTGAAGGGGGTCGGCGTGTTCCTTGCTCCCGGAAGGGGTTTCGGAGGGAGGGGCGGTTTCCGGGAACCGGACGAGGAC
>CAYQKH010000135.1:0-8283 GCA_964417945.1 uncultured Opitutales bacterium | reverse complement strand
ACCGGAAAATAACCTCGCCCTCTTTCGCAAAACCGAGACGTTCGCGAACAACCGTTTCGAGAAATTCGGGATGTCAGAGGATAACCCCGGAAATCTGAATTTCCTCGCTCCAACGAGGCGGATCGGGTCCAATTAACCCAAGGCCGGAATCGGTCATTCTCTTCCCCGATACTCCCGACGGCGCGCCAGAAACACCCATCCACCCAATAAGAGGAGACCCGCGACCACGCTCGGCTCCGGAATGATCGTTCCCGAAACCACCTCAAAATTGTCGAACCACGCATCCCCCGCCGCCAGCGAATGACCATTGCCCCGCGCACCCATTGAGACATACACCGAATCGGCCGCCCAGGTCCCCCCGACAATATTGACCGCCGGAACAAAATCCGCGAAAGACACCCCGGTTTCTTCGATTCTAAAGGAAAGCTCATCGGCCAGACTGTCATACATCGCCCGAAAAGTACCGCTCGCCGGATTTGCGTTGATCGGACCGTCCGGGACCGCCGTCGACTGCACATCGTCAATTCGCCAGGCTGCCGATGGCCCTGTTCCGGTCACCGTAAAACCGGAAAAACTCGTCGTGAGAACGCCATACCCGATCGCTGCCGAATCCGTTCCATTGGGAAAGTCCCGTCCCACCCCGAAAAACAACGACAGAGCGTCGCCGACGGCTTGATTGACGAAAGAACCGGGAAACCGGAAGTCGACCGCTATTTCAAAATCATCCGCAGTCGATAGCCGGAACGATGGGGCGCTCACGAGGACGCCGTCGAGATCCGCCGAGGCCGGGGCATTCGCGATAACCTCGAGCCGTCCGTTCTGCTCGACAACCCGAATCGGTGGAACCGGTAGACTGTCCGGGTTGTCCGCGATGGAGACCCACTGGGGTCCGATCACGTTGTCATCAAAATTATCCGATTGCGCCGAAACGAACCCAGGGCCTAGAACTGCAGTCAAACCATAAAGGTAAAATTTTTTCTTGGTCATGGTCGCGATCTAGACCCTATCAAAAATTATTTGTCCCCTTCGAGGTAAAGCTCGATTTCCAATAACTCTTTATTTACTTTCTTTGCCAATTCTCCAAACCCTTACAATTGTTTCAAGCCAAGCTCTCTGCCTCATTCACTCAGGCCGAAAGCGATAACGCTCTCGATGCCCTCGTCTCACGAAAATAATTCCGAAAACCCGACACCATCACCCCACTGGTTGCGCTGGATTGGGCTGGCCCTTTTCGCACTGACCCTGATCGTGATCTATCAGGCCGTCCTTAAACCCTGGCGCATCCGCCACTGGGACTGGAAGGTCACGAGTGCCTCTGCCGAGCAGGATTGGGAAGCGGTCCTCCGCTTTGCCCCCAGGGGTCTCGATTGGAATAGCGAAAATCTCACCCTCCTTTGGCTCCAGACCCGGGCGTCCATCGGGAACGATTTCTCCGACGCAGGGGACCTCCCATTGCCCCGTTTCGACCCGGAGATGCACCCCCAGGGCCTCCTCGCCGCAGCTGAGGTCTATCAGGGGATCGGCGACTGGGAAACGACCGCGCCGATCCTTCCTCTCCTCGCTGACACCCTACCCCGCGACCCCCGAACGATCCTCCTGTATGCCCGGCAGGCCCTCGAGGAGGAAAGGACCGAAAAGGCCCTCGACTGGGCGCGGGCGTTGGTCGCGACCGTCCCCGACGACGCCTCGACCCAACTCCTCGCGGCGAGGACCCGCCTGCTCGAACAGGATCTCTTCGCTTCTCTCGAGGCGCTTGCGCATCTCTTCGCCGCCGCCGAGGACCCGGGTTCAGACGGCGCCAATGCGATTTCCCTCCTCGGTGCTCTTTTCAACCGGATGGTTCTGTCCCCGACTGAGAGAACCCGCCTTGCGGATTTGATCGAGGCCCACCCCCTGTCCCAGCCGCGGGAACGTCTCCTCGCCGCCCTCATTCGGATTCAGGACGACCCCGAGAACCGCGAGGAGGTCATCGCTAGAATGATCGGCATGCTCCGCACCTCGGAGCCTGTCGTTCTGTCCCAATGGCTTCAGGGTCTTGGCGAATATGAGCGATCCCTCGAAATTCTTCAGACCGCAAGGACTGATGACGCCGTTGAGTCCCGCGAAGCCACTCAGATGCAACTCGGAGCTTATCTATCCCTCGGCAAAGACGAGGAAGCACTCGACTTTCTCGCCCGCTTCGAGGGTGAGATCGGCTCGGGCGACAGCGAATTCATTCGCTTCGTCCTGATGGTTCGCGAGGGCAACCGCACCCCCGGGGAGCTTCGTGACCAGGCCCGCAAAACCTTTGCCGCGATCTCTGGATCAAACAACCCCCGATCACTGCTCGTCTTCTCCCGCATCTGCGCGAACGTCGGATTGATTGACGAGGCGATCGAGGCGATTGACTCCATCGATCTGGATGCGGTTCCTCCTGCTGTCCGTCCGCAGATAGTTTTCGGGCGGCTCAATTACCTGATCGTCGCGAAACAAACTGCGGAGGCCTTTTCCTACGGAATGCAAAACATCGAACTGGTTCAGCAGCAGCCGCTCATGCTCAACAACGTCACCTATATCGGTCTCCTTCTCGGAAAAGACGTCAGCGCACAGCTCGAACTCCTCCGAAAGTTCATCGCGGGCAATTCCGACCTGAACATTCTTTCCGGGACCCTCGCCTTTTCCAGTTTGATCGCCGGTGATATCGAGGAAGCCGAGTTGCTTCACGCCAAAGTCCCCGAAGAGTTCCGCAACTCCAATTCCGCCTCATTGCTTCTCGGTGCCAGCATCGATCATGAGAATGGCAACCCGATGGCCGCGAGCACCAAGCTGGAACGCATCGATCCGCAGCAACTCCTTCCCGAGGAAAACGCCCGATTCGAAGAGTTGAACGCCACCCTCCGCGAAAAGTCCTGACCTGCACACCCGCTTTTTATTCAAGACCTCCCACTGTCCATGTATCGACCCGTCCAGAGACTGAACCCGAGCCGCGCTCCCAGCCAAAAGCGACCGACGTCGTCCCGGATTGCGAATCGTACCACCCCCCTCTGGCATCGATGGGCAGCCCTTGCTGCCTTCATCGCGAGTCTTCTGATCGTCTATGCGACCGTTCTCCGCCCCTGGAGGATCCGCAACACCCAGTGGCAGACCTACCGGCACGCCGAAACGGGTGACTGGCAGACCGCCGCCGTCTTTGCGCAGCGGGCACTTTATTGGACCCCGCGTGACGGTTCCCTGCCATGGGTTCTCCTTCGCGCCGAGGTCGGAAATGATTTCTCAAAGGCCGGAGAGAAGGCCCTCCCGGATCTATCCGCCAACCAGCACCCCCAAGCACTTCTTGCCGCCGCCGAACTCTACCAGGCTGCCGGAGACTGGGACCGCACGGCCGAGGTACTCCCGCTTTTGGCCGTCCAGTTACCCCGCGACCCAAGGGTAATGCTCCTTTTTGCCCGCCAGGCCCTTCACGAGGGCAACATCGAGTCGGCCCTCGACTGGTCCCTCGCCCTGATCGAGTCGGTTCCCGAGGACGCCTCGACCCGACTCCTCGTGGCGCGTTTGAAATTGATGGAGAACGATCTTTTCTCCTCTCTCGACGCGACCCGACAGCTTTTCTCTGCTGCCTCCGACCCTGGCAGCGACGGGGCCACCGCCCTCGACATGCTGGTTGACCTCACCAGTCGGGTCGTCCTTTCGGAGGACGAACGCACCCGCCTCGCCCAGCTGATCCATCGGCATCCGCTCGCTTCAACCCGCGCCGACCTCTTTGCCACCGCCGTCCGGTTGCAGGAGTTTCCCGAAGACCGCGAGACCATCATCCACGAGACCGAGCTAGCCCACCGCGACACCGCCCCGGTTGAACTTGCCCGCTGGCTCCAACAAATTGGCGAGGCAGACAGATCCCTTGCCCTCCTTGAAGCCTCCGGAAACGAGGCTGATATCGACCCGGCCGAACGCGCCCAACTCCAACTCGGTGCCTACATTCTTCTCGGTCGTGAATCCGAGGCCCTCGATTTCATCGCCCGGTACGAGGATCGCATTGGCACCGGGGAAAGCGAATTGATCCGCTTTCTCCTCCTTCTTCGCGATCCCTCGACCCCGCCGGATCAGCTCCGCGAACAGGCCGCCAAGGCCCTCACCGGTACCCTCCTGCTCGAATCTGATCGGACCCTTCTGCTCCTCGCACGGCTCGCGGCCTCGGCCAACGTTCCCGATATTGCGATTCAGGCCATCGACGCCGTCGACATTGCAAACGTCTCACCCGCCCTCGCCGAAGAAGCCGTTGCCCTCAAGTTCACCTACCTCGGGATGTCTCTTGATTCGCGGGGGGCATTCGAACACGCCCGGCAGTACCCCCAAATCATCCGGGCCAACCCGACCCGTCTCAATAACCTCGTTTATCTCGGAACTCTCCTCGACGAGGACGTGACCGAAGAACTCAACCTCCTCAGCCGCCTCGTCAAGGCAGACCCCCGTCTGCGGCTTCACCTCGACACCCTCGCGTTCGCCGAATTCAAACAGGGCGACTTCGATACCGCCGAACGTCTCCTTGCCGATTATCCCCTTTCGATTGATAGGGCCCCGCCCGCCACTGTCCTTCTCTTCGCCCAACTCGACTACCGCGCCGGACGGGGCGAGGATGCCCGACGAAAGCTTGAGAGCATCGACCCCTCCGACCTCTTTCCGGAAGAACGCGCAGCCTGCGAACAGCTCGGCAATAACCTTGCTTCTCTAACCAAATCAACACGATGAAATTTCTCGCATCTCTGCTCCTGAGGATCGAACGATTCCTCGGTCGACTCTTTGAACGCCCCCTCGAAGATTACGGACGCCTCCCTAAATGGATCCGCTACGGACTGCCCATCCTTGCCATCACCGGCTACCTCGCCGTCTTCACCGCCGCCGTCTCCTGGGAATCGATCCGCCGCTACCGCTCTGACGCCCTTCTCGAAAAAGCCCGCACTGCCCTCGCCGAGGAAGATATCGCGACCGCTTTCAACACCGCTCGCGCCTCGATTCAGGTCGATACCCGCAACGACGCCCCGGTCGAATTCATTTACGAGCTCCTCCGCGACGCCGGCGCAACCCAGGCCTTCGTCTGGGGAAACGAGGTCGGCAAACGAACGGGGTATACAAACGAACTCCTCCTTGACCTCACCCGGATTGGACTGCGGGGAAATCTCATCTTCGATCTTCGCCCGATTCTTCTCCACCTCCGCGAACGCGACCCGGACAACCTCGACGTCCGCATTGCCAGTGCCCGCATCCACCTCAATGACCGCCAGCCGGATCGCGCCCGGAACGAACTCCGCACGATTCTCGCCGAAGCACCCGAAAACGTTCCCGCCCATGAACTCGCCCTCGCCGCCGGACTCCAGACGCGCGACGTTGAATTCCTCGCCGAACTCCAACCCCAGTGGCGCGAATTCACCTCCCGCGAAGACCTCCTCGGCCTTGTCGCGATTCGAAATCTCCTTCGCCTCAACCTCTCCGACCCGGAACTTCTCGAACAGCTCGTAACGCACCCCCTTGCCACCCGTGACGACCGGGTCCTCGTCACCAACATTCGCCTCTCCAATCAATCCGGAGATGCCGACACCCTCCTCACCGATCTCGCGACGGAGTTTGATTTTACCGATCCCGGCGATCGCACCCGATGGGTCCTCATCCTTGCCCTCCACAACCTCAACACCCGGATCATTCGATTCGTCGAGGATCCCACCGCCGAGGAAAACGGGCGAATCGTCTGGGAATACCTCCTCGCCCTCATCGCCGAAGACCGCGCCGACGAGGCCATCGAGACCCTTACCCAGTTCACCCGCCGCGACCTCAACCTGACCGAGACCCAGTATGCCTACCTCCGGACGGCGGCCGAGAGCGAGGTCAGCGGCGACTACTCCCCCTACACCCTCACCTCGGTCCTCCGGGATTCCTCCCCTTCGGACTGGGCGCTGATTGAAAGGGATCTCCAAAAGCGGGGCGTTGACGAGGGCCTTCTTGTCTTTCACGAACACATGTCGCGCTCCTTCGAGGCCCCCGAGGTCGGCAACGCCTACCTCCTCCTTCGTGCCTACGAGGCCGGGGACGAGATTCAGGTCCGCCTCCTCCTCCGCGACCGCCGCCTCGCCGACTTTGCCCGCGCCCCCGGAACCACCGCCTGGTTCGCCGCCTACCTCCGCCTCGTCCTCGACATCCGCGTCGAGGATCTCAACCAGGAGATTCAGGAGATCATTCCGATCACCGGGCGCTTCCCCCTTTACCGCAACCTCATCGCCCTTCTCTACGCTCGCATGGGTCAGCCCCAGGCCGCCCGCGCCGTCATCACCCGGATCGACCAGCGAATCGAGGACATTCCCTCCTTCCTCCTGATGACCTCGGCGATCCTCGAAAACCGTCTCCTCCGGACCGCCTCCGACCTGCGCCTCCTCAACTACATCGACGCCCGCCTTCGCCTCGAAACTGAGAAAAACCTCCTCGACAGCATCCGCCGGTCGAGCGAACGCGCCCTCTCCGCGCTCGAGACCCCGGAGTCCTGAGACCTAATGCCCGCACACGTCACCCACGATCACGGGAATCAGCCCCCCGCATCCCTCGTCACCGCATTCGTTCTCCTTATCGGGTTGTTCGTCTGGGTCCTGCGCTTCGAGTGGATTTACAGCGAGGACTATCGCTACGGCTGGATTGTCCCACCCTTCGTCCTGCTTCTTCTCTATTTCCGCTGGTCCGGTCGACCCACCGAAACCGCGCCCCCGGTGCGCGCCGCAAACATCTCGCGCCTTTTGCTCTTTATCGGTGTCGGCGGCAGTCTTCCCTTCTTCTTTTTCCAGGCCGCCGGACCTGACTACCTCCCACTCCTCTGGGTTTTCGGATTCTGGACCATCGCCCTCGGTCTTCTGGTCCTATATAATCGCGGTGGAGTTCGCTGGGTCGCCCACTTTGGCGTCCCCTGGGCAATGCTTCTCCTTGCGATTCCCTGGCCTGCCTGGTTGCACCAACCGGTCGTCAACGGAATGATGGGGGTCGTTGCATTTGTTGTCGGACAAGGTCTGTCCTTCGCCGGGATTTTTGCCGAAAGCTCTGGAAACCTTATCGTCCTCGCAAACGGCTCCGTCGGGGTCGACGAGGCCTGCAGCGGTATCCGTTCCTTTCAGCTCGCAGTCACCCTTGGATTTTTTATCGGCGAGGCCCTCCGCTTTTCCACCCTCGGCCGATTCGCTATTTTGTTATTCGGGATGGCAACAGCAGTCGCCCTGAACGTCGCCCGCAGCCTCTCTCTCTCTCTTCTCTATCACAACGGCGCTCAGCCTCTCATGGACGAGTGGCACGACTTCGTCGGCATGACTGCGATGATCGTTCTGGTTGCGGCCATTCTCGGAACCGCTGTCCTCTTCGACGGCCTCGGCACCGCCCCGGGCTCCCGTGACCACAAGGCAAAGGGATCCGGCAACCCGATTCAACCCCTCCCTTGGAGAACCGTTGGAATCTCTCTTCTCATTACAGTCATCGGCTTTGGTTTAACCCAGGCGTGGTATGGCATCCGATCCCCCCTCGCGACCCATCAGCTCGCAATCCGCGAGGACGCCCTTCCCAAGACTTGGAAAAGCGTCACCCTTCCCGAAAGTGTTCGCAACATCCTGCGGTATTCGGAGGCATTCTGCGGCCAATTTAACGCGGCCACGGACGCGTCCGAACCGATCTCCCTCTACCTCTTTTCGTGGAGGCCGGGCCGGGTCTCCTCAAAGGTCGCCGGACACCGCCCCGACGTCTGCCTTCCTTCCGCCGGCTGGCGTTACGCCGGGGCGGAACCTGCCCGAACCTTTCCGATTCCTCAAACCGGCCTCCAGGTTACGATCACGCCCCACCGATTCGTCGCCCCGGACGGAACCATTCTCCACTCCTTTTGGGGAGCCTGGGATCGGCTTGGTGCCGAGGGGGCGATTGAGCGCGGCGTTGGCAACGGCACCCTCGTCGTTCGCAATGCCCTTGCTGGCAAACGCATCGCCGGACGACAGACGCTCAACATCATCTGGACTGGCTCTGAACCCCTCGAAACGAAATGGTCAAGAATCGACCAGGTTCTCTCCCAAATCACGACCATCGAAGAAATTTAAACAACGGCAAAGCACAACGGCAAAGCCGCTGCCTCCCGCCTCCCGCCTCCCACCTCTCCGTCAGGAGCCTGAGCCTGTTTCTGAACCCTGAGCTTGTTTCTGAACCCTGAGCTTGTCGAAGGGTCGAAGGGTCGAAGGCCGACCCCCACCTTCCACCTTCCCACCTTCCACCTTCCCACCTTCCACCTTCCCACCTTCC
>CAYQKH010000134.1:0-8346 GCA_964417945.1 uncultured Opitutales bacterium | reverse complement strand
CGGAATGACCCCTTTTGGTTTCCCCTTTTGGTTTCCTTTTGGTTTCGGGACCAGGCCTGGTAAGCGGTTTTGTCCCTCATTGCGGAGAGGTCCTGTCCGGCGGAGCGGATGGCGATCCTGACGGCGGCAGCTTGCTCGTCGGAGATGGCTTCAGTTAAGACTTCGTCGGCATAGTATGCCTTTTCGCTATCCTTTTTCCAGGAACCGTAATCCGGCGAAAAGATTTGCTCAATTTCAATGGGTCTTCCGTCGCGTTCATTGCGAACGAGGTGGATCGTCTTAAATTTGCCGTCTGCGAGGGGAAGGAAGGCGGAGTCGATAATCTTCCTTTTGCTTAGAGCCTGGAAAGTCCTGGAGGAGTCCAGAGCAGTGAAAAGGAGCTTTTCCCCGCGAGAGTCCATCCCATTTTGGATGGGCACCAGATGACCACCAATTGGAATCCCGTTTGGAACGGCTGCTTGCTTCTTTTCCAGAACCGGGGATGGAATTCGCTCTTCGGAAAGAGAGGAGGATGGAGTTGGTCCCTTCTCGAAAAGAACGAAGACCAGGACGAGAAAAAAGCCCATGACCAGGAGCCCCGCCAGCCAGAACCTGCACCCTCTCACATTCATTGAAATTTTTGCCTAAAATTAAAACTACTCACCACCAATCGCCTCACACCTTGCGTTACACTCAAGTCAAAATCGAGAAATAATTCTGATTCTACGAACAGACTTCCGCTGAGGGACTCGCAATGGGGATAAAATTTTTTATTAACTGAATATGCCCGGTATACCGGGTGAGAAATGAATTCTACGTGTAAAAGGGATTAAAAATTGCTTAATTACGCTCATGGAATTGAACAAAGGAGAAACCACCACCCCTTTAAACGAAGAGGATCTGAATGGGGAGGGGAACCTGGAAGCATTACTGCATAAATTTGCCTGTGGGTTCTCGCAATTGGTTTCCGGAGACGAACTGGATCGACCGACTTATGGTTCGACGGTCTATATTGCGCACACGAAGGTGGAAACGCGCTTCGGACCGTTCACGGCCTACATTTTCCAAGACATCATCCACAAAGGGTATATCGTCGCGCTGGCGTGCGGCCCGATCACGGAGGCGGAGGAATTGTATACGCGACTGCATTCCTCGTGCGTAACGAGCGAAACCCTGAGGGGCTGTGATTGCGACTGCGTGCAGCAGCTGGAGGGAGCGATCGAACGGATCGCGCAGCAGGGGCAGGGGGTGCTGTTTTACCTGCTGCAGGAGGGCCGGGGGGTTGGTTACACGGCCAAGGCTCGGGATCGGATGCTGGTGCAGGCAAGCCAGGACACGATATCGACGTTTGACGCCTACCGGATGCTGGGGCTGCGTAAGGATTACCGACAGTATCTGAACATCTCGGATATCTGCACGATCCTGGGGATTCACGCGGGTTGGGTGGTTTTGACGAACAACCCGGACAAGGTGGAGGCGATGCGTGCCCAGGGGTTGAAAGTGAACCGGATGGAAAACCTGGAGTTTGAGCCGGAGCCTTACAATCTGGCCTATTTGCGCTCGAAGGCGGAGTCCGGGCACAAGTTGCGGCGGGCGCAGGCGTCGAAGCTGCAGAGCGTACGGACGCCGGAACAGGTGATCCCCTTCAAGCCACGGGCGCTGGAAAACGCGCGGCGCTTCATCTACATGGCAAACTATTTCCTGCCGATCCGCCCGGTTTATGACAAGGTGTTGCTGACCCCGCGTGACCAGGCGCGGCTCTTTCGGGAGAAGACCCTCGATGATTATCTTGGGGAGGAGAACAGCTGTCTTTTGTCGGTGCAGACGCTCCGGCACAAGCGGCTGTTGGTGGAGATCAATCGCGACTGTCTGAACCAGCGGAAGGAGCGCACTCCGGAGGACCCGATCATTTCGCTATTGACGATGCCTTACTGGTTCCGGGCCCATGTCTACTTCGACATCGTAACAGGGACCGACTTCGTCATTTTAACGCACGGAGACTTCCAGGAGGGGGACGCGCCGGTGGTGCGGATCCAGAGCGAATCGATCCTCAATCGCTTCCCGTTGCGGAACACAGATAACAAGCAGAAGTATATTCGGACCCTTGAGGAGATTATTGAATACGGGGCGGGAGCCATTATCCTAGTTTACCAAGACGGTCGTGGCGCGGGATTCGGCGCCTACGCCGTGGACCGGATGATGATGGAGGCGGGATCGAGCGTAAGCTCGAAGGAATCGTATGAAAAGATCGGGGTGGGCTACGACGAGCGCGATTACGACGGACTTTTCACGGTGCTGAAAAACCACCTGCCCTCGGAGCGGATCCAGATGGTGATGAACTCGCCCTCGAGCCTGGTCTTAAAGCCGGAATACGCGGAGGCGCTGAATCGGCACGACCTCGACGTTGTGAACTGGATTTTTCTGGAGGAATCAGAAGAATCCTGAGGGATGGCCCCCTCCAAACCGCCTTCCGACGATCCCACGGGGCTCCACCTTTGGGAGAAGCGACTCCGTTCCCTTCCGGGCTGGCTGGCGAAGGAGCGGGAGATGGAGCGACCAGACCTGGCGGCGCTGGAGGTGGCGCGGCCGATCGTCTGTTCGGGACTGGGAAGCTCGGAGGCGCATGCGCGCTTTTGCAACGCGCTCCTGCAGGAAGGTGGATACCGGAGCCGGTTTCTCCCGGTGGATGTTGCCTTCCGGGTGGAGGCCGGGGTAGAGCCGGGATCCATCTTGATTCTTTTTTCCCAGGGCCTTTCGCCGAATGCGCAAATCCTGTTGCGGCGGAGGGAATGGTTCGGGCGGGTGGTCCTCTTCACGGCGGCGACAGAAGCGAACCTGTTGGCGGCGGGAAAAGCGGAGCGTGCCGCGTTCCTGCGGGAGCTGCTGGATTCGGGTGTGGAGCGGTGGCCATTAGCGCCGGCGGAAGAGTTCACCCTGCTGATCCGCTGCCTCGGTCCGATCAATGGTTATCTCGAAGTTCTGCGGGCGGTGAGTTGCCTTGGTTATCCTGCCGAGATTCCTGATGGAGCCGAATTGGAGAAAGCACTGACGGAGGCGTTTGGGGAGGGCCTGGAGCTGGGTGTGCGATTGAAGCCACCGCTGACGCTGGTCCTGCCGGGCCGCATGGCGGAGTATGCACAGAACCTGCGCTACAAGTGGATCGAAGGGCTCTTCGAAGAACCGCCGCTGGTGGTGGACCCCCTGACCCTCGTGCATGGCGGGTTCCAGCTGCGCTGCCATCGTCCGGGCGACTTGCTGTATTTGCGGGTGCCCAATTGCGCTCCTGATTTCCTCGATCAGCTGGAGGCGCTCTGGCCGGAGACCGGCGCGGCGTTTTATGCGGCCTCCGCTCCCTGGCCGGAGCCGCTGGCGATTCTGTTTTTTGAACAGCTGTTGAACGGAGTGGTCTGGCGCCGGGCGCGGGATCTTGGGATCAACCAGATCGACTGGCCGGGAAAACACCGCGATGGTGGAATCTATGGGCTGAACGGGCCCGCTCTTTGATCAAAAAAGCCCCCGGGAGCTATCCCGGAGGCCTTTTTTGACCAAACCACTGAGGTTTTCAGAAGTTAAAAGTGAAGCTGATTTCTGCGGTGGTGGGGAGCCCTTTGAGGATGATGGCATTGGCGGCGAAGGCATCAAAGGGGTGGAAGTAATCCTCGTCGGTAAGGTTCTTCGCGGATAGGGATACCTCCCACGTTTCCGAGCGGTAGAATACGCTGGCATGCCAGAGTGTGTAGGAGGGGAGGGTAAGGGTCTTGTCCGGGTTACCATACATGCTATCGACGTAGCTCGGGCCGCCACTGATCCCGAAACCATTGTCAAAGTTGTAGACCGCAAGGAGAGAAGCGGTCCACTCGGGGATGCCGTAGCGGACGCCACCGGGATTGGGACGGCCGCCAAAATCGGCGTAGAAAATCCCCGCATACTGGGTCATTTCCTCGGGAGTCAACGGTACGAACCCGCCGGGAATGGTCCCGGAACGGTAGTAATGCTCCTGGTAAGCGAGGTTACCGGAGAGAGTGAACTTCTCGTTAACCTGGTAGGCAAAGTCGACCTCGACGCCGGCACCGCGTTGGGGGACGGCCGCACCACCGCGGACGTCAAAATTGACGAGATCCTGATAAAAGTAAGTGATACCACCGTAGGCGCGACCGTCGAGGCCGGAATAGCGTGCCCCGATTTCATGGAGGCTGGCCTCCTGGAAGTTGGTATCGCCCCGGTCGACGGAACCCGAAACGTAGAAGCCCTGAAAGGAGGTACCGATCTGGTAGGTGTAGTAGAGGGTGGTGTTCGGGGTGGGCTTAAAGGAGGGACTGACCGACCAATTGTAATAGGTTTTCCCGCCACCCTCTTTTTCACCGCTGTTAAAATCGGCGCCGAGGTCGAAGGGGACGGCGCGGTCCCAGGTGGAATGGTCGACCCGCCCGGAAAGGAAGACGGAGAATTGATCGGACAGCTTCAGGTTGCCGGTGGCGAAGGCGCCAAAGGTATACATCTGGGTGTCCCAACTCCCGAAGGGGTCCCAAAAGGTGCGACCGTTGAGGAGATCCCGCTGACTTCCGGAGAAGAGGGTGTTGTTGAGGGTGGGTTGAGCGGTGATGTCCCGGCGGCTGAAGGGTTCGACGGTAAACTCGGTCTTGGCAAGGGCATCCTCATAGCGAAGGGAAAGCCCGTACTTCAACTGGAGACCCTCAAAGAGGGAAAAGAACTGTTCAACCTCCAGCTTGTTCTCGACGGTAAAATTCTCGCCGAACTCCCCGTATCCGTAAGAGGAGAGCTTCTCGCGCTCATAGGCATCGATGAAGAACTTGTTGGTAACCCGCAGGTTTTCACTGGCGTTGATAATGGTATCAAAAAAGAACAGGTAGGTATCCGCATCGGTAAAATCGATCGCATCGGTGAGGACGGTGCTACCCTCGATTGAAACGGTTGTGACATCTGCGCCGGGGTTGTTGATACCCCCGAGCGTCTGGAGGAAGGTGAGCGCTTCAGGACCGAAATTGGCGATGCGGAATCCGGAGTCGGCAAAGCCGCTAATGGCGAGGAAAGAACCGTCAAAGGTGCCGCGGGTGCCGCCGAAGGGAGTGGCGGTTTCAAGGGCGGGGCGGTTGACAAAACCCGGGGTGTCGTTGATGAAATCGTTGGGGGCGGCTGCACCGGGAAGGGTATAGGAGAAAACATCCCCGGTGAGGTCGGTGGTGGGGTTGCCCACAATGTATTCGCCTCGATCAATCAAGTCCTGGGTGACGCGGTTCCATCCCGGGTTTTCTTTACTGCGATGGCGGTAGAACTCCCCGCCGAAGAAGATGGTGACCTGCTCATTCACCTTGGACTTCATCGATGCGTAGAGGGAGATGTAATCGTCCTTGATTCCCTCATAGTAGGAATCGGCGTCCTGGGTCGTAATGGAGACGCGGTAAGCGCTGGGAACCTCCCCGAGGAGGAAGGGGCCGCCGGTATCCATTTGGGCAACGTATTTGTCGTAAGAGCCGATGGTGACCTTGAGGGAACCTCGCTGTTCATCGAAGTAGGGCGATTTCGGAACAAAGTTTACGTAGCCTCCGGGGCTGGCCGCGCTATAATTGGAGGGGGCGGGGCCTTTGATGTATTCCATGGCCTCAAGGGAGCCGAAGGAGGTGGGATAACCGTTTCGATTCCAAACCCTTTGCACGCCGTTAAAATAGACGCTGGTAAAGAGCCCGCGGGTTGTGGGGATACCGGGAACGCCGTAGTAATTGGTGACCGAGGCACCGGGAACGGCGTAGGTCAGCTCGTAGATATCATTGATGCCGTATTGCTCCATCATTTCGGGGGAAATGACGGAAACGGACCGGGGGATATCGACGAGGTCCATCTCGCTGAACAACACGGAGTTTACTTTACGGTCGGTGGGAATGAGCGAATCGGAATCTTCAGCAGCGGTTTCCTCAGCGATGAAGGCTTCCAGTTGGTCAAGTTCTTCGTCAGCCGATTGGGCGTGGAGGGACGAAAAGCCCCAGAGGACGGCGAGGAGTGTCAGGCCGATCCGAGTGATGTTTTTGCGGTATTGCATGAGTATCTGTTTCAGTGTGTTAGGAATGGGCAAGATTCGGGCAAATAAGCATGGGTGATGCCAAAACCCTGATAATGAGAAAAAGAGGTGAAATTACGGGGCATGTTCGGCGAGCCAGAGGCGGAGTTCCTCTCTTTGGTCGGGCGACCAGCCCTCCAGCTTCGGCATGCGTTCGGCGATGGGGTTTGTGCCGACGGGGTCGACGAGCATGTCATGAAAATATTCGGGATTGTATTTTGCCTGGGAGGCGAGGACGGGGATGGAGCGGTTGGAGAGGGTGCCGCCAAGGGTGGACTTTCCGGTATTATGGCAGCTGGCGCAGGACTGGAGGTAGATATCAAATCCTGTGTGGGCGAAGGCGAAATCGGAGGCGGCCTGAGAGGCGGGCAGGATAAGGCCGCTGAAAAGGGAAGCGGTTGGGGCGAGGACCAGTTGCTGAACGCCCCACGGTTTTTTATGAGCGGGGAGGACGAGGCCGGATTCATCGAGAACATCGATGAGATAGGGACCCCACCCCGGGTTGCCCTGTGCGAGGGCCCACTCGGCAACGGTTTGGGAGCCGATATGGGTAATGAGAACGGGCTGGTTTCGCTGGAGTGACTCGTAGTCGAAGTTGGACTGGTAGCGGTCGCTGCAATTGGCAAGGATGAGGAGGTCGCTGGGATTGAGGGAGAGGGCGAGCGCCTCGAAAAGGGATTGGAGGGGGACCCCGCGGGCCTTTTGAGGGCCGTCGCCGATATCCAGTTGTTTTTCAAAGTCGACCTGGGGAAGGTTTTGAAAATCGCCAATGCGGAGGAAGCGGACGAGGGGATGAAGGCCGACGCCAGGGGTAAGGCGCAGTTGCAGATCGTCTTCGGAAGCGCGCTGAAAGTGAAGGGGAATGGCGGCGTTCTGGAGCGGGGGGACAGGGTATTCCTCCGGCATGAGGGAAGGATCGAAGATTGCTTCGACGGGGATATCGGATTCGATCATGCCGATGTCGAGGAGCTGTCGGACTTGGGTAGCGAGGCGGTCCGGTTCGATTTTTCCGATGGCCTGGCCTTGAGAGGCATCCCCGGTGACGAGCTGGTTCCGGATCATGGAATTACGCGCATAGGACATGAAATCGGGATCCATTTGTGGATTCCGCTGGGCGATAATGGCGTTGGCGGGCTCGGGGTCACCGTAGAGGTAATCGAACCAGCCGCGGATGGAAGCGCGGGTGAAGGCACGAACGACGTCGGGATTTTTTTCGGCGAACTCGCGGGTGGTGTAAAAGACGCGGTAGGGGCTGAAGCCGGAGTCGGCGATGAGGAGGGTGCCGGGATTGGCGCCTTCGCGCTGGACGTAGTATGGCTCATTGGTGATGAAGCACTGCTGGATGAATGCGGGGTCGGCGATAAAGCGTGCCATCCCGTAGTCAAGGGGGGTGATTTTGATTTCGATATCGAACTTGCGCTCGATGATTTCGATGTAGGCGGCACCGGGTGAAGCCATGACGGTTTTACCGTCGAGATCCTCAAAGGACTGGATGCCGGATTCCCTGTGAAAGAGAATGGCTTGGGGATCTTTCTGCATGAGGGCTCCTGCGATAAGGAGGGGGACGCCGCGGGAGGTATGGATGACGACGTCGTCGCTGCGACCGATGGCGAATTGTGCCCTTCCCTGTGCGACTTTCTCGGTGGTCATGGCATTCGGGCCGCCGGGAAGGATGGTTACGTCGAGACCCTCTTCCTCATAGAAGCCCTTTGCCATGGCCTGGTAGAATCCTCCGTGTTCGGGTTGGGCGTACCAATCGGTTTGGAGGGTGATTTTGAAGAGGCCGTCCTCGGTGGTAGTTTTTTTTCCGCAGCCGATAAGGAGGAAGGCAAGAAGGAGGGAGGAGGTCAGGGCGTAGACTTTCATATTCAGTTTTTCCGATGCGAGGTCATGGATTCGTGCCAATTTTTCAGGAGGTACCAGTGGAGGAGGTTGACGCATCCGACGAAGAGGAAGCCGAGGATGCAGGCGATAAAGGCGGTTGCATAGAGGGCGGCAATTTTGAGTTGGCCTTTGTAGACAATGGTCATGAAGCCGATGCCGCCGACGCCGTTGGTGGAAGCGCCGGCGAAGATGTCACCGGTGATGGCACCGATCGGAGCGAGGGTTCCGGCGATCTTGAGACCGGTGAGGAAATAGGGCAGTGCGAAGGGAACGCGCAGGGAAAAGATTTCCTGAAACCGTGAGGCGTTGCAGACCCGGTAGAGATCAATAAGGTTGGGATCGGTGGAGACGAGGCCCATGGTGGTATTGGCGACGACGGGGAAAAAGCCGATCATGAAGGTGATGGCGGT
>CAYQKH010000133.1:0-8453 GCA_964417945.1 uncultured Opitutales bacterium | reverse complement strand
TTTGCGGGTAAAAGTGCACCATTTTGAGGATGTCGAACATCGTCAAAATGGAAGTGCAGGAAACAATCAGGGCGCTGAAGCGCCAGGGCTGGAGCGATCACCGGATATCGCGTGAGCTGGGAGTAAACCGGCGCACGGTAAAACGTTATGGTGCCGATTCAAAGTGCACCAACCCGCAAACCGGGAAAAAGGGGCCTGCGAGCACCTGCGAGGCGTATCGCGAACGGATTACCAAGTGGTATGAGGATGGGTTGAGCATCGAGCGTATCCATCGCGACCTGAGTCTGGAGCACGGCTTTAAGGGTTCTTATCACAGCGTCTACCGATTCGTGAAGACGCTGGATATCGACGAAGGCAAGCGTATCTACCGGCTGGAGTGCGAACCCGGCCAGGAGGCACAGATCGACTATGGCACGCTCTACCTGCCCATAGGGGAGAACGGGCGCAGAAAGAAGGTGCAAATTTTTTTGGTGAGCTTGAGCCACTCACGCAAGAGCTACGTGGAAGCGGTATTGCATCAAAACAGCGAGAGCTTCCTGCGGAGCCTGGAGAACGCCTTCCGGCACTTTGGAGGCGTCCCCGAACGGCTGGTGCCGGACAACCTGAAGGCGGCGGTGCTGAAGGCGGACTGGTATGAGCCGGAACTGAACCCGAAGCTGCGGGATTTTGCCGCCCATTACGGCACGGTGATCCTGCCGGCGCGGCCCTACCAGCCCACGGACAAAGGCAAGGTCGAGAGTGGGATCAAATACGTCAAAAACAACGCCCTGAAAGCAAAAAGCTTCGCCAGCCTGGCTGAGGTCAACGAGCACTTGCGGTGGTGGCTGGAGCACGTGGCCGACAAACGGATCCATGGCACGACCAAGCGGCAAATCGACGTTCACTTCAAAGAGGCCGAGAAGGAGGAATTCAAAGGGGTCAGCCCTAGGATATAGGATTGACAAGGCCCGTTCGGATCGAAAAAATTATCGGTATGTCACGTAAGCCTCGAATCGAATTTGCAGGAGCGATTTATCATGTGATCAGCCGGGGCAATTACCGCAAAGATTTGTTCACGGTCGGGGATAGCGGAGTTTCCTTTGAAAAGGCGCTTTTGGAGGTGTGCGAAAGGACGGGCTGGAAGCTGCACGCCGAATGGAAACAATCCATTGCCGTGGAGTTGAGGAGGAACTGCCCGGCATCGAATCCCTGGATTGCGGGCCGTTTAAACATGGGACATCCCAGCAACATATCATGGGCATTACGGCATGCACGCAAATCCTAGGGCCGACCCCTTTGGAATTCCCCGACCCCTTTGGAATTCCCTAGGGCCGACCCCTTTGGAATTCCGACCCCTTTGGAATTCCCCTCCATCCCAACCTCCCCCCGTAGGACCCGATGCTCGCATCGCGGTCCCTCCTCCATCCCCCCCTTCTTCCGACTTGACCCATCCCCCGAATTTCCACAAATTTCCACGTTTCCTGTTTGGACCCACGCCAGAGTAGCTCAGTGGTAGAGCAGAGGACTCATAAGCCTTTGGTCGGCAGTTCAAATCTGCCCTCTGGCACCACCTTTTTTCTCCAAGGCTCCGCCTTGGCTAGAAAAAAGAGTGTCACGCCGTAGTCTCGAAGAGCGAAGGCGGACCAGAGTGTCACGCCGTAGCCTCGAAGAGCGAAGGCGGACCAGAATGTCATGCAGTAGCCTCGAAGAGCGAAGGCGGACCAACGACGTTGAGAGGAACGCCCGCTATTACCAGTATCGCACCGAGGAGTGGATCATGGCACCCACCCGGTGGGTTAAACTAGGATAAGTCCCTCCCCAACGAAGCCTTCAAAATCGTCCCGGTTTTCTGTTGCCAATGCAGCTCCGGCACAAATCGCAGTTGCCGCGATCATCGCATCCACCCGGATCGATCGCCTGCGACCTCCGGCATTAAAGAGTCGGGCTGCTTCATTCGCCTCATTCATTCCGAATGCGTAGCATTCGCTGATGAAGGCACGCATGGTAGACCGCTGCACCGAGGTCACCGGACCGCATAAAAATTCATACCAGGCGATACTAGACGTGACCAGCACCACTTCCTCCTCCGACCACTGTATCAACTGTGTTGCCTCTCCAGCACCCCTTACCAGTCCACGAATCAGGTAGTTGGTATTCAATAAAATTATTCGCTTCGCCATGACTTCCGCATCTCCCGATTCTTGGATAAATATTCAGAAGCGACTTCCTCCGTTAATCCATTTCCAGAAGCGTGGAGTTCAGCCAATAAAGCCAAGCCATCCTCGACTTCCAGATCCTTCTCCGAGCGCTCTACCGAACGTCGCACGACCTCTGCCTGCGATACCCCCCATTTTTTGGATAGTCGTTTCAATCGCTTCGCCGTCGCTTCATCCAACGCAAAAGTGGTTCTATGGGTCATCACAGGCATACCATACCATTATACCATCACTTTTGAGCTTTCAAGTCCGGCTTTTCTTACCTTCACCCTTTAAATCCTTTCCGCTTTCCCACTAATTTGCAGTGTGACTTTGCCCTACAACGACTTCCCCGACCTCGAGCGCAAGGACCTCGTCGAAATGGGAGGCTCCATCGCGCTCAAAGAGGCTCGGGCCTGGATAAAGGACGGGTGCGTCAAAGACCTGCTTTGGGAAAAACCGGTTCTGACCGGGGTCGTTGAAGTAGACGGCCAAACCTTCGAACCCGAGCTCAACCTGCGCAGCATCACCTTTGTCCGGAATCGCTGCACCTGCGACACCGGCCGCCGCGGGCTCGCCTGCCCGCACGCCCTCGCCCTCTGCCTCGAAGTCGAGAAACAGCGAGAGGAAGCCATCAACCAGGCCATCGCGGAAGCGGCAGAGAATAAGACCAAAAACACAGCCACCAACAAACAGACAACGTCCCACCCAAAACAAAAAGCAGGAAACGAAACACCCCAACTTCGAACACTTGCGCGTTCGAATTCGAGCCCTCCCCTCGGTCTCTGGCTCCTCCTCCCACCCAACCTGAAACAGGCCATCCAGCGGGGCTCCGTCCCTCTTAAACTCGAGCTTCAAGTGGGCAATCGCCGCCTCCCACCGGAAAAGCTCCACAAGGGGCAGCCCTATTCCTTCTCCGATGCGGTCGAAGCCGTCCTCGCCCAGCTTGAGTCCATGGGCGGTGGCTCCATCCCCGGTCTTTTCCAGCTCCAGCCCGCCCTCCTCGCCGTCATGCTTCAGGCCCTCCGCGGCGAAGCCGCTATCGCCTGGGTTAATCAACCTAACAACATCATCAATTGGGAAGGCGACGCCCTTCCCGGCATCACCGAGCACCTTCCCCATGGAACGCCACTTCACACGCCGCATCAAAGAGAAGACGGACCTGTCACGCCGTATCAAGGAGAAGGCGGAAAAACCGACTCGGCAAACCCAACAACAAGACCCGAAACGCGCGCCTTCCCTCCTTCTCGCTATCAGCGCAATGGGGGATCCCTCCACGGTCAAAAATCCTCAACCAAAAAACAACAATCAACAATCGCGTCCGCCCCGGACGTCGGCCGTATCGACATCGACGGCTCCGAACATTTTCTTTCCTTCTACTTTTCCCGTCCCTCCGAAAAAAACGCCTTCGACTGGATCGAGATCCTCAAGTCAGAGGGGTTTCGCATCGAACCCTCCAATGGAAAATACTGGCTTCGGGATCGCCACCGAACCCTCAATTTCCTCGGTCGCCACCTCGAGGAACTCCAAGCCGATCCCACCGTTCGATTCTTGAAAAATTTCCTCCAGCGAACCGCCCACCTGAAAATTGCGCGTTTTCGAACCCGCGCCGAAACGACTTCACAGAACGCCTTCGACCTCTCCCTCGAACTCGAGGCGGGCAACACCTCCTCCGCCGACCTCCAACGGGCCCTCCGCACGAACCAGAACTTCATCCCCGACGGCGAACAGATCTGGCTCCTGAACCCCGGGCGCGTCGAACGCGCCGCCAAGCTCCAGCAGGATCTCACCGGCCAGCCCGAACGCGTCCTTACCACCAACTTTAAAACCCGTCTGCGCTCGCCCCTCCTCCCCCTCGCCTCCGACCTTATCGAGGACTTCGACCCCGACTTCCAACCCCCGCAAACCTGGCAGGCCCGCAGCGGCGCCCTTCGCCATATCGATCGCCTCGAGCCCATCCCTCTCCCACCGGCCCTTGAAAAAACCCTCCGGACCTACCAGAAAATCGGTGCTGCCTGGCTCTGGCACCTCTATCGCCACCAACTCGGCGGCATCCTCGCCGATGAAATGGGTCTCGGCAAAACCCTCCAGGCCATTGCCCTCATCTCCTCCTCCCCCTCTCCCCCCCCACAAAGGCGGAGCGTCCCGACCCGCCGCAAAGTCGTTACCAACGAATCAAACCAACCACCAACAACCCATAACCAACAAACCGTCTTGGTCGTCTGCCCTGCCAGCCTCGTCGAAAACTGGCGACGGGAATTTCAAAAATTTGCCCCCAACCTGAACGTTTACCCCCACCATGGTCCCAACCGGATCGACGACCCCGCCGGTTTTGAGGGATACGATGTCCTCATTACCTCATACGGCACCCTCGTTCGCGACCAAGTCCTGTTCCTGTCCCGCTCCTTTTCCATCGTTCTCGCCGACGAGGCCCAGCACGTGAAAAATCGGCGCACCCAGGCTTCCAAAGCCCTCCGCGCCCTCTCCGCCAACGGCCGTTTCATCCTTACCGGAACCCCCATTGAAAACGCCGTCGATGACCTCCGCAGTCTCTTCGCCTTCCTCATGCCGGGCTACCTCACCGCCATTCCGCCCGGCTCCAACCGCGACGATCGCCAATGGTTTAACCAACGCCACCTCGCCCAGACCGCCCCTTATATCCTCCGCCGAACCAAAGCCGTCGTCGCCCCCGAATTGCCTGAAAAACTCGAACAGGTCGTCTTTTGCGACATGACCGCCGCCCAGCGCGCCTTTTATGAGAAAATCCGTTCTGATACCCAAAAACAGATCTTCGAAATGGAAATAGCCGGTGCCGGTGAGGGGAAAATCAAGTTCGCCGCCCTCCGCCAACTCCTCCGCCTTCGTCAGGTCTGCGCCGATCCCCGCATCCTCGACCCCGAGTTCAAGCCCGGACAATCTGCCAAACTCGCCGCTTTCCGTGAAATCCTCGAGGAGGCCCTCGACGGAGGACACCGCCTCCTCGTCTTCTCCCAGTTCACCTCAGTCCTAAAATTGTTAAGACAATCTACCGATGCCTGGGAACTCCCCAGCCTCTACCTCGACGGCTCCACCCGCAAGCGCCAAGATCTTGTCGACCGCTTCAACAACGATCCCTCCATCCCCGTCTTCTTCATCTCTCTCATGGCCGGCGGCGTCGGCCTTAACCTCACCGGCGCCGATACCGTCGTCCACTTCGACCCCTGGTGGAACCCCGCCGTTGAGGCTCAGGCCACCGACCGCGCCCACCGCATTGGCCAGGAACGCGTCGTCACCGCCTACAAGTTCATTGCCGCCGACTCCGTCGAGGAAACCGTCCTCGATATCCAGAAAACCAAGGCCGTCCTCCTCCGCGAACTCTTCGAGGCCTCCGATGCCTCCACCGCCAAAGTCAGCCTTCAGGAACTCAAGGGAATGATCCGGCAGTAGGAGAGGGGAAAAAATCCGGGATACCTTTTCATTTACATCTCACCTCCCACTACTTACCTATTACCTCCCCCCCCAGCCTTCCCTCACGCCCCCACGCCCTAACGCCCCCACACCCTCACGCCCTCACGCCTAAACGCCGTGCCCTCCCCTCCCAACATCGTCCTCCTCATCACCGACCACTTTCGCGGCGACTGCCTCGGCCACCTCGGCCACCCCGACGCGGAAACCCCGCATCTGGACGCCCTTGCCGCCGAAGGCGCCTCCTTTCGCAACGGCTACACGCCCTGCCCGTCCTGTATTCCCGCCCGGCGCAGCCTCATGACCGGCCAGACCCCCTACACCCAGGGCTATATCGGATACAAGGATTTCGAGCCATGGGAGTACTCCCACACCATGGCCGGCGAGCTGACCCGCGCGGGATACCAGACCATCAATATCGGGAAAACCCATTTCCATCCGCGCCGCCTCCACCTCGGCTACGAGCAGATCATCACCCCCGATGACTACGAGGAATGGGTCCGCCAGCAACCCAACCTTCCCACCGAGGCCAAACCTCACGGCGTGCTCAACAATTCCTGGATGGCCCGCCCTCATCCCTTCCCTGAACTCTACATGGAAGAGACCTGGTTCGTTACGAAGGCCATCGAATTCCTTGAAAAGCGCGATCCCACCCGCCCCTTTTTCCTCACCCTCTCCTTCAACGGACCTCACCCCCCCTGGACCCCCCCGAAAGATTATTGGGACCTTTTCATCAACCGTGAATTCCAGCCGCCCGCCATCGGAGATTGGGCGCAGAAGCACAAAGATGAGGCCCGTTACCCCCTCGATCCGGATGCGTGGCGCGGGGAAGTCACGCCTTCCCAGATGCACCGGGCCCGGGCCGGCTTCTTCGCCTATCTCAACTACCTCGATGCCCAGGTCGGCCGCTTCAAGTTTCATCTCAATCGGAAAGCCGACCTCGACAATACCGGCATCCTCTTTACCTCCGACCACGGCGAAATGCTCGGCGACCATTATCTCTGGCGCAAGACCTACGCCTACGATGCCTCCGCCAAGGTGCCTTTTATCGTAAAACCGCCCTCCCAAACCACCTCCGCGCCTGCCAACCGGATTCTCGATCCCGTCGTTGGATGGGAAGACATCATGCCTACCTTCCTCGACTGGTCCGGGGCCCCGATTCCCGATTCCGTCGAGGGCCGCAGCTTGCGTCCTCTTCTCGATGACCCTTTCGCCGACTGGAGGCCCTATTACCACGGCGAGCACTCCCCCGAATACCACCCCTCAAACGCCTGCCAGTTCCTCACCGACGGCAAGTGGAAGTATATCTGGAATCCCGCCACTGGTGAAGAACAGCTCTTTCACCTCGAGGACGACCCCCTCGAATGCCGCGACCTCGCCCCACTCCAAGAGCACGCCGAGTCCCTCTCGTCCTGGCGGGACCGTCTTGTGCAGCACCTTAAGCATCGCGACGATGGCCTTTCCGACGGTTCACGCCTGACCCCGCAAAGCCTTCCTCCCAACCGCGGCGGTCGTCCCAAAAGTGCCGACTTCGAGTAGCCTTTAGAGGGCACCACCCACCCCCTTCTTTTCCTGGTCTTTTAAACCCCCGGTTTTAGACCGACTTAGCACATTTCTGGTGGTTTTCCCCTAAAAAACCCCTTCAAGGATCTCGCTTTTACCCATAAGCGGGCTTTCTATAAAGGGTTAAATGCGACTGACACCGAACGAAAATTCAAAGAAAGCTCTCTTCCTCGACCGCGACGGCACTCTTGTCGTCGATAAAGGCAACTGCGGCAAGCCCTCCTGGATCGAATTGATTCCCGGGGCCCGCGAAGGGTTGATTTTTGCTCTCGAGGCCGGTTATCGCCTCTTCCTCCTCACCAACCAGGGGGGCATTGGCCGGGGCCTCTTTACCGTGGAGGCCTTGGAAGCTTGCCAACAGCGAATGTTTGAACTCCTCGGCCTTCCCGAGGGCTTGTTCACCGAGATCTGCATGGCCATCGAATCCCCCGAGGAACCGGTGACAGAGACCTCATGGAGGAAGCCCTCCCCGCGCTTCATCCTCGAGTCGATCGAGAACTACGGTCTCGATCCCGCGCGCTGCTTCATCATCGGTGACCGGGAAGCCGACTGGATGACCGGCCTTCGCGCGGGCATTCAATCGGTTGCCGTCCGCACCGGAGCCCCAATCTCTGAAGAATGGGAACGCTGGCTCGCCGAGAACCGCATTCCCATTTTTCGCCAGTTTTATTCCTTCGCCCGCACCCTCTCCGGCAGCACCGAGTCCGCGCCCTCCGGGCGCCGATCCATCATCCGCTAATCTTCAGATAGGCCGAGTGCTGCGGGATCTAGCCCCCGCTGCTGTAAAGCCTTCCGCAGGGCTTCCAGATCCAGGCGTTGCCCAGGCAGAACCCCCTTCTCCGCAAACCAGCCCTGGTTGACCTCCAGTGCAAATTGCAATTCCTGTGAGCGGGAGCGAACGGGCGTTTCGTCAAGCGGGTAAAGCGGATAAATCTCCTTCAGGACTCCGCCTCGATCAAAGTAACCGATATCCAACGGGATTTTCGTATTTCGCATCCAGAAGCTCATCTGCTTCGGCCCCGGGAACACGAAAAGCATCCCCTCATTCGGTCCCAGCGATTCCCGATACATTAGACCGCGCTGCAGTTCCTGCGGGGCCACGGCCAGCTGAACCGATACTTCCGCCTCCCCCACCGCAACTGGAAAATAGATGTCCGCCGGTGCGTTCCCCGGTCCCCCGACTTCACAACCCGCCAAAAAAACCAGAACCCAGGACCCGCTAGATAAAATGCGCTGCATACCCACCACCCTACTGCATTTTCTCCCCCTGAA
>CAYQKH010000132.1:0-8586 GCA_964417945.1 uncultured Opitutales bacterium | reverse complement strand
CGGCGGTCGGGTGGATGCCTCCCGCAAACACCATGGAAAAGAGCAGGTAAGCCGTTCCTTCCCAACCCGAAAAGGGAAGGATCAACACCATGCCGATCGCTTGAAAAAGGATGTTTCCGACCAGCCACCGGTTGATTCTTACCGGCTTCACAAGCAAGGGCCGGAAAGCCAGATTGTGCGTGATTTCGTGGACCGAGAAAAACAAGGCTTGGGCCAGAGTCGCTCCGATGAAATAGGTCAACGTCGGGAAAGCCCCGGTTCCGGGGTTCCTTTCAAGGGGGCATTCCTTCGGAGTGTCGTCGCAGCAGAGGAAGGTTTTGAGGAATAAGGTCGCACCTCTGGTTCTCCTTTTTTCAAGGAGTTCTACCACATGATAAAATACAATAATACGGATCACCTTGATTTGGGTAGTCGGGCACCTTCGAAAGGGACTGAGGTTGGAGTCATTCAGCAAATGGGGGAAAAAAAAGAGGAATCGTTGGACAATCCATTCCATAAAAACGGACATAACGTGCGTTTGAGGTGCACGGAAGCTCGCCTGAAAACCCTATTTGATCATACCAATGACGCTCTATTTGTCCTCACTTTCCCTGAATTCCAGATCTGGAAAGTGAACGAGGCAGCCACGGAATTGACTGGGATGCCCGAGAAGGACATTCTCGAGAAAATTTTTCCTGAGCTTTTTCCCGATCATGACCTGCCACTGGAACAATCGAACGATGGTCAATGGGAAAAATTGTGCTGCTCACGCACCTGTCGGCTTTTTGGGCAATCGCGAGCTCCCTCTGTCCGCTTGAAAACGTTGCGATTAAACTTCCCTGGAGAAACCTCACTCCTCGTGATTGCAAAAAGAGCACAGGAATCCATCCCCCCGGACTCATCGAAACAGACTCGCCGAAAATCAAACAAGGTTTCCGCTGCTGGTATGATCACCAAAACACGTTCCAGCGCATTTAAAAAAGCCCTCTCCGATGCCGAAAAGGTGGCTCGAACTGATTCCACTGTCCTTATCTTGGGCGAGACCGGAACCGGCAAGGAACTCATGGCTGAATACATACACAGAAACAGCATGCGGTCCGGTAATCCATTTATTAAGGTTAATTGCGCGGCACTTCCCGACAACTTGATTGAAAGCGAACTTTTCGGACATGAGCGGGGTGCCTTTACCGGAGCTACCCACCAGCGGTTAGGCAGATTTGAATTAGCCCATGGAGGAACCCTGCTCTTGGATGAAATTGGAGACCTTCCAGCGAACCTCCAGGTTAAGCTTTTGCGGACTTTACAGGAGAAAACCATTGAGAGAATTGGTGGAAAAAATGAAATCCCTGTGGACGTTCGGTTTCTGGCAGCCACCCACCAAAACCTGCTTGAAAAAATTCAATCAAAAACATTTCGGTCCGATTTATTTTTTCGTTTAAACGTTTTCCCGTTAACCCTTCCCCCTCTCCGGAAACGACTGAGTGATCTTTCGCATCTGGTGCAATTCTTTATCGAGAAACACCGCGATCGTTTAGGCTCCCCAGTCGATCACATTTCAAAAGAAGACCTCAATAAACTGGAATTGTATTCTTGGCCGGGAAATATCCGGGAACTTGAAAATATCATTGAGCGCAGCCTTATTCTCAGTTCCGGCCCCGCTCTAGAGATCCAAGATGATTTTTTGGAGCGGCCTGAAATTCCTCACACGATGCGATCAGCGGACGATTCTCCACCACTGAAAGTTCTTGAGAGGAAGGCGATTGAAAAAGCAATCAGGGAAGCAAATTGGATTATTGAAGGTCCCCGGGGTGCCGCAAAACGCCTTGGGATCCCCCCCAGCACCTTGCGGGACCGGTTGAAAGAGTTCGGTATTGTAAAGCCAGAAAAAGGATAACCGCGGTCGTCGTGGTTTCCCGCGATATTCGTTGGGATCCCTCCCTGCTGGGGGCAGCAATTTTTTCGTATACTGATAGTCATTAACTTATGAAAGTGGCACAATCTTTGCAGTTACCAACAAGCCTTTTATCACTAGCTTCATAGTTTATTGTCAGGTTGTAGCTTGCCTGATTCGATTTTAGGCAAAAAGTCCGGACAGGGGTCCGGGCTTTTTTTTGTTCGAACGTTTTTTCCCACCCACGGTTTCCGAGGGAATCCACGGTATCCGGGTCGAGAACCCATATAATTCGGCGTTCAAAATTAATAAGTTTTTTAAGACACTAGCAGTCAGTATCTTACAAAATATCTAAAAGTCGTGGTCTGAGAAATGCACAGGCTTACCCACAACTTAACAACCGGATACCTACCCCGGTCAGATTCGAACCCCGGCCCACGCTAGCCCCCTCTTTGCAAGCCCCTGAATTCCCCTCTCTTTTGGCAAGCTGCTAGCACGGCATCGGGTTCTTTCTATGCCCTTATCAGTAAACCTAAATCAACACTGATAACACCAACAAACTATGAATAAAAAAATAACCCAATTCTGGGCTTTAATTCTCAGTCTATTCTTGGCCCCAGCGGCCCTGATATGGTCTCAGGAAAACGAGCCCGAAGAAGGAGTCGAAGACGATATTGAAACTTTGTCTCCTTTTGAAGTTACCGGGGTAGAGGACCTTGGCTATCGCGCCACCTCCACCCTCGCCGGAACTCGGGTCAGAACCGACCTCCGGGATATTGGTTCCTCAATCACGATTGTGAATCAGGAGTTCTTGGAAGATACCGATTCTACGGATCTCCAAGACGTTCTCATTTTCACCCCCAATACCGAGGTGGGTGGAATTAACGGAAACTTCTCCGCCTCGCAGGGGTTTGGTGCCGGTAGAGCAATTCCAGAATTGGAACGGGATAGTCAGCAAGGTGGGGTCACCCGCATCCGGGGACTCGCCCCAGCGGACCTTACCCGAAACTACTTCCAGACGGAAATCCCCTTCGACTCCTACAATGTCCAGCGGATTGCCGTTCAGCGCGGAGCGAACTCCGCCCTGTTTGGCCTGGGAAGTCCTGGGGGTATCGTGAATCACCAGTTGATTCGCGCCGATTTCCTCCGCGACCGCGGACGCATTCGCTACGAGACCGACGAGTGGGGAACCTCCCGGACGTCTTTTCGCGTCAATGAAATCCTCATCGAAGACCGCTTCTCCATTTTTCTCGCCGGCCTTCACGACGATGAGAAATTCGAGCAAAAGGAAGCCTTCTCAAAGGACCGCCGGATCTACGGTGCCATGAAATGGAAGATGTCTAACAACATCAACGTCTTCGGAAATATCGAGTTCGGGGATCGCGACCGTTCTGCTCCCGACTTTACCCCGCCCAATGATGGGTTCACTCCGTGGTTCAATACAGGAAAACCAACCTTCAACGGCGGCATCGATTCGGCCAACTTTGGACGCAATGATTTTCGAGGCTCCCGTGGCTTGAATACATACACCACCTTTCCCGGTGGCGTGGGCACCGGCTTCGTGAACTTTTTCCACGATCCGACAATTCCGGAGTCCACCTTCGGAGGAAATGTAGTCCTGAACAGCGGACACACTCCTCCCGGAACCCAGAATGATCCCGGTATTGCCCCTGAATGGCGCTTGCTGCAACCCTTTCCCGAAGAGGAAATTATTCGCCGCTCTGGCCTACGGTCCACCGGTGAACCCCTTCCTGCAGGAACGGCCGGTTTCTTCTCTAACGGCAACGTCGCACAACAAATTCTCGATCGCAGTATCTTTGACTACCGTCAACACTTGTTCTCCGGCGGATCCAGTCAACAACGTGCCGATTGGCGATCTTTCCAGATTGGAGCCGAAGGTTCCTGGTTTGACGATCGCCTCGGCCTCGAGGTCACTTACTACGATCAGGATTGGGATGAAAATGCCGTTAATTCTCTCCAGGGATCTTTTCAACGGACCATCTTCATCGATCCGAATCGCTTCCTCATCGCAACCACGGATGGAGACGCCACGGGAACTTTTGACAATTCCGGATCTCGCCTTGTGCCCAATCCCAGCTTTGGCCAACCAGTTATTGGCGGGCTCTCCGGAGGCAACCAACGGACTGCGGATCGTGAAACCATCCGCGCTACTCTGTTTGCCGAGGTGCGGGCCACCGACTTCATGGAAGATAATCTGGCCTCAAAAATCTTGGGGCGCATGAAGTTGACCTTCAACTCCCAGAATCGGAAAATCCGAACCTCTGAAGCCTTTGCCCGCGATAAGATTGACCAGCAAACGGTTGCCAACAATACATTATTGGACAACGACATCGCTAATAGGCCCTCAAACAACTTCTTCCGGACCGGCAACGCTTTCACCCTACCCGTTGCCGGCAGTGTGGACTTCCTCAATGCGACCTCCATTAACGATATTCGAGGTGCCAACATTCAGCCCGTCCCCTTCGGTAAGCAAAGGAACCGACCGCCCAGATCCAATACCTTTACGGCCTTCGATGAAGAAACGCTGACCTTCAATGAATTCACAGCGTCCACCTTCGACATATTGGATAACTCCAATTTCCCTGCTTCTTTCTTTAGTGGTAAGGACTTGGTAGAAATCGACTCCGAAACCGCCGTAGCTCAATGGTATCTCTGGGACAATACCGTGGTCCTGACCGGAACCTGGCGCAAGGATAAGCAGCAAACCGCTTCCCAAGGCGCTCCGGGAGATCCCGTGATACCGGAAGCAGAAAATGTCTTTGATCCAGAATTCGTCCGGGGACCGGTGAATCCCATCGTCAACGCCAACGAACAAACACGCTCCTGGAGTGTGATGGTTCACACCCCGGACTTCATTAAAAAGTTCTTGCCCTGGGGTACGGAGATCTCCCTCTACAAGAGTGATGCCTCCAATTTTCAGCCCTCCGGTGACCGAGTGAACGTTTTTGATGAGCAAATCGATCCCGTTAGCGGAAAGACGATTGAACAGGGGTTCATCCTCTCTACCCTGAATGGGAAATTAAACATCCGAGCCAATTGGTATGAGACCGGAGTCCTTAACCAGTCCTTTGATGTCGGCGGTGTCAGCGCCTCTGAAGGTATTCTTTTGGGTTTGGTGCGTCAGCTCAATAATCCGAACAATGCTGGTTTTTCGGCAGCAGATGTCCAAGCCGCCCTCCCACCTCAGGGGGTCTTGGATGTAAATGGATTTGTTTGGGATGGCGTTAGTGATGATGCCGACACCAACCGGAAATCCAGCGATAATGGCACTCAGGACTTCACCTCGGAAGGGAATGAAATCGAAATTACCTACAATCCGAATCCAAGGTGGACGATGCTGTTTGCAATTTCTCGCCAGGAGACCATTACCAGTAACACCTATCCGGTTCTCTCTCAATATGTTCAGGATTTTGTCAATCCTGTTTGGGTCAATAGTAACTTCGCCCAGAATTACTTTATTGATGACCAGGGAACAACCCTTGCCCAAGCAGCTAGAGATCGGATTGTCACTCCTGTCGCCCGCGCCCAAACCCAAGACGGAATTCCACAGATTGAACAGCGCGAATGGCGTTATAACTTCAACACCAGCTACAACTTCGGCCGCGACAATCAGATGATTCCCGGGTTCCTCGGCAACTTGACCGTCGGTGGGGGCTTCCGCTGGCAGGATGAAGTCGGTATCGGATTCGGTGTCTCCCAAAATGCGCTCGGTGAAATGGCTCTGGATCCAAACCAGCCGCTATTTGGCGACAGCCAATTGTTCGTGGACCTGTTCTTCCGGTCCAGTTACGATTTGGGTGATGACCGGGCCCTGAAATTCCAGGTCAATGTTAAAGACGTCCTCGATCACTCCGATTCCTTGGTTCCCCTGTTTGCTAACCCCGATAACAGCCGCCTCTACCGCTTTCTTGAGGGGCGGGTCGTGACGGCTTCCGCCACTTTCGAGTGGTAGTTGTTTTCATCGAAATAACCTTAATCTGAATCAGGCCGACCTCCTCCACGGAGGTCGGCTTTTTCAGGAAGGGGTCAAACGCAAAATTTAAAGATCTGCAGATCTTTAAATTTTGCGTTTGACCCCTTATCGGACCCCCTTATCGAGGCTGACAACTCCCTAGCGGAAATCGAACCCAATCCCGCGGCGCTCGAGCAAAGTTCCCTCCGCGAGGTAGAATTGAATCAGAGCGATTCGGTAACTCACCATCGCTTCGACTTCGACAATCTGGCTTTCGAGGAGGTCACGTTGCGCCTGGGCCACCTGCAGTGCCGTCGAACTTCCCACCTGGAAGCGCTCTCGCTCGGCTAGGGCCGTCAGTTCCCGCAGCTCCCGAGTCACCGCCGATGCGCCGATCTGCTGGCGGGTTCGCTCCACCTCGGTGAGCGCCAACCGCACCTCGAGTTCCACCAGTTGGGCCTGGTTCAAGACGGCTTCCAGTGCCTGTTGCTTCCCGGCGCGGGCGGCGAGATCCCGCGCCCGTGCCTCGCGGTTCCCGATCAGGGTGCTCAAGCGCACCCCCACCGTCGCGTCGTAATCATCCCCGTCGATGTTCCCGAGCGAATCCTCTAGTGTCGAAGCAAAGCCGGACCGACCCAGGTTTACGAAAAAGTCCAACCGGGGCAGTCTACCATTCCGGGTCAACACCGTTTCCAGCTCGTCTCGGGCGAAACGCAATTCCGCTTCCCGTAACTCCGGCCGACCGTCGAGGGCCCGCTCAATCGCCTCATCTGCGGGTGGCATCGCGAGGGGATCCATTTCCAAAACACTTCCCGGTTGAATCGCCAGATCCAGTTGGCCTGTGCGATCCACCCCAAGCAGTCGCAAGAGCGTCAAGCGCCGGCTTTCCAACTGCCCACGTGCATTGATCAGGGCCTGCTCACGGGCCGCCACTTCCGCCCGGACCACCGCCCCTTGATTCTCGGGCAGGGCCCCCACGGCGATGCGCTCCTCGAAGGCCGCTTGCTGGCTCTTCGCCAGACGCAGCGATTCCTCAAAAATCCGGATCTGCTCGCGCGCCAAGACCAGACGCCAATACGCAATCTCCACCTGCGCGAGAAGGGATTCGGTAAATCCACGCAGCTCCCAAGTACTCGCAAGGGTGTCCACCTCCGCTTGGCGCACACGAATCAGGTTCACCTTCGGTCCCGCTCCCCGCAGAAGCGGTTGGGTGACCGACAAGCCAAGCCGGGCGGACTGCTGCTCCGGCGTCCGGTCGGAGATAGACCGGTCCAGGCCGAGAGAGACATCCACTTCCGTTCCCGTGGGAAGGCGCTGGCGAACCCCCGCCTCCCCCGATGCGTCTTTCCCGAAGACATCAAACTGTTCGCCGGTAGCCCGGGTGGTCTGGGTCACCTGTTCCTCACGCGCCTGCACGCTCAGATAGGCTTCCAGATCAAAAAAACTCCGCTCGATCGCCTCGAAGGCACCTTCGACCACCGGTTGCAGACGGGCAACCTGCAGATCCCGGTTATGTTCCAGCGCCAGGACTACCGCCTCCTCCACCGTTAGACCCTCCAAAGCTTCCACACCCGACGATTCCTTTTCGCCGCGCTCGATCGCATAAGGCGCCGCATCCGAAAAATCCTCCGGGTTCGATGGGGCGGGAAGCGCGGGGCGGTAACTCTCGGCATCGTCGATCCACCCACCTCCCGTCCAACAGCCGCCGAGGAGAAGCAATACCGCCAAGAGCGGCCATTCGGAGAACGGACTATGCTGCTGGGTCCGCGTCACGATGAAAAAAGGTGAAGATGATCGGGATCAGGAAAAGGGTAATGAGGGTCGCGCCGAGCAATCCTCCGATGACCACCCGCGCCAACGGCGCCTGAGCGTCCGCTCCCTCTCCGATTCCCATGGCTAGGGGAATCAAACCAAGGGCCGTCGTCAATGTCGTCATCAGGATCGGTCGGAGCCGCTGGCGCCCTGCCTCCCGCACCGCTTCCAGCTTCGGGATCCCCTCACGGTGCAGCTTTCCCGCGAGGTCAACCAGCAGGATTGCATTATTGACGACGATCCCCCCAAGCATGATGCAGCCCATGCTTGACTGGAGGTTGAACGTTGTGCCCGTTAGAAAAAGGGTGAACAAGACACCAATCGCCGCCATTGGCGCCGAAAACATTACGATCAGGGGATCCCGCAGGGTTTCATACTGACAGGCCAAAACCATGTAGACCAATGCCAGCGCCAAAACCAGCGAGAGCGCCAAATCGCGATTTGCCTTCTGCTGCTCCTCGAAGCTCCCCCCTACAGACAGGGTGTAGCCCTCCGGGCGGGGAATTTGGTCCAGCCCCTCCTGCACCTCCGCCGCCACCGTCCCCTTCGGCCGGTTCGCAACATTGAAGCCCAATCGTTCAATCCGCTGCTGGTCTTTGCGTGAAATCGAGTCCGGGGCACGGGTCATCCGGGTCTCCACCACGTTGCGGAGCACCACCCGGTCGCCCGTCGGCGTCGACAACATCAAATCCAAGACATCATCGATCTCCAGCTGTTCGGCATCCTTCAACCGCACCAAGATCCGGAACGATTCCCCGTCTTTTCGAAACTCTCCCGCGTCGGTTCCAGCAATCGCGGTCCGGATCACTTCTGTCACGTCCCGCACCGAGAGACCCAGATCCGCCAGCTTGTTCCGGTCGATGTCCATTTCCTGCTGCGGCAACCCGATGTCCAAGTTGTTGTTAAAATCGGTAACACCCGGTATGCCCTC
>CAYQKH010000131.1:0-8665 GCA_964417945.1 uncultured Opitutales bacterium | reverse complement strand
GGGTGCTCGTGCGCGCCGTCGCCGGCGTTGAGGACGGGGATTTCGAGGACCCGGCTGAGGTAGAGGGGGGTGCCCGCGCAGGAATGCCGGACGACGATCATATCGGCGTTCATAGCCTGAAGAACCTGGGCGGTGTCGCGGAGGGTTTCGCCTTTAACGGTGCTGCTGCGCGAGCCCTCGAGAAGGACGACGTCGGCGCTGAGGCGGATGGCGGCGGTTTCGAAGGCGATCCGGGTGCGGGTGCTGGGCTCGAGGAAGAGGTTGACGATCTGCTTCCCGCGGAGGGAGGGGAGCTTTTTCTGTGAGCGCCCCATCGTCTGTTTAAAGGCGCGGGCGGTAGAATGGATGATATCGATTTCATCCTTGGACAGCTCCTCGATGCCGATCAGGTTCTGGCGGGTCCAGGTGGTTTCCATGGGTTAGTGAATCAAGAGTTGGGCGGTATTGGGGTCGTCGGGATCCATTTCGAGGGAAACGGTTTTGGCGGGATCGATTTTCCGGCGGAACCCGAAATAGTCCGGTTGAATGGGAAGCCGGGTATCCTCGCGATGGAAGAGGACGGCAAGTTCGATCCGGGAGGGGCGGCCCTGATCAAAAAGCTCGTTGATGGCGGCGCGAACGGTGCGCCCGCTGTAGAGGACATCGTCGACGAGGATGACGGTGGTGTCGTCGATGGAAAACGGCAGCTCGGTGGGCAGGGAGATTTTGGAGATGGGCTGGAGGCCGATATCGTCACGGTGGAAGGTGATATCGCCGACGCCGGTGGGAATCTCGCGACCGGTTGACTGGGAGAGCTGGGCGGCGATGCGTTCCCCGAGCTGGATCCCGCCATTGGCGATGCTGACGACGACGAGGGAATCGGTATCGGAATGCCGCTTGAGCATGGCGGCGACCATGGCATCGATCGCCTCGGCGATCGCGGGCCCGGAATATTCCGAAGGATTCGACATAGGGAAAGGATGGGGAAGAGGAGAACCTTAGCGCAAGAGCGAGCGCAAAAAAATATGGGGCGGAGGGAATCAGGGAGAGCGAGGCGTGGTTGAGCGGATCCAGTGGAGAAGGGCGTCCTCATCGCGAATGAGGGTTCCGTCCCGGTATTCAGGGGCGAGGAGTTCCAGGTAGTCGGGCTGGGCGAAGCGCCGACAATGGAGGAGGACACGGGCGGACTGGCCGGGGGCGCGCACGAGCCGCCCGAGCGCCTGGTTGATTTTTTGCATGGCGGGGATCTGGTAGACCCGGCGGAAGGCCTGCTCGCGATCCTGTTCGCGCAAACGGTCCATGCGGGCCCGTTGGACGGCGTTGACCTCGGGGAGGGCGGGACCGACAACGATGGCCTCGTGGACGGCTTCGCCGAGGGAATCGATTCCCTCGGAATAGCCGGTGCCGAGGATAAGAAAGAGGACGTCGTCAAAGAGGAGGGCCTGCCGGAGGAAATCCTCCTGTTCCTGAAGGCTTCCGCCCCGGGGCTGGAGGGCGATGCGGAGGAGGGGATCGGACACCTTGAGGTATTCGGCGATGGTCCCGGCGTAGCGGTAGGAGGGGAAAAAGACGGCGAGGGTGCCGGTGGCAGCCTCGGCGACAAGGCGGATGGTTTCGGCGGTCCGGGCGAAGTGGGACTCGCGTTCCTTCCAGCGCGTGTCGACCCGCGCGTCGATGGCGACGGTGTAGGCGGAGTCCCGCCAGGGAGCGGGGGCTTCGAGCACTTGAACAGCCTTGTGGGCGAGGCCGCAGGAAAGAGCGAAGGATTCGAAGGGCCGCAAGGTGGCGGACATGAGGAGGGCGTGAGCAAAGCGTCCCAGTTGTTGTCTGATCTCGCTGGCGGCGTCGAGGCAGGTGACCTCGAGAACTCCGGGATCGGGAGTCCAGTAGAGCATTTCGAGGTCGTTGCGCTGGAGGCGGGATTTAAGGGTGTAGAAGCCGTAGAGCCGGTTCGCGGATTCGGGGCTTAGGTCCCGCCAGTCGAGGGGTTGGGAATTGAGGGCTCGGGTGAGGGACTCGAGGTGGTCGAGAACCTCGTAGTGGACGTTGGCGGGATGGGCTGCGGTGGGCTTGAGGCCTTCGAGGAAGGCGAACCATTCGCTGACGGCGGAGCGGATCGGGCGTGGGACGGCGCGGAGGGTCAGTTCGTCAAAGAGCGCGCCGGCGGCTGTGGCGGACTCCCTTGTGGAGAGCGCGCCGGCGGTCCGCGAAGGGAGGTTGTGGGCCTCGTCGACAATCAGGATGGTTTTCTCCGGCTGGAACCCCGGGACGGATTCAAAGAGGGAGCGGTTATCGGGAGAGAAGACATAGTTGAGGTCCCCGATCCAGATGTCGGCGAAGGGGAGGGCGGCCCGGGTGAGTTCGTAGGGAGGGAGCCCGGCATCGGCGGCGAGCATCCGGATCCGGTCAAGGCCGAGGGGCGCCTCCTCGAGAAGGCGGGAAGGGTTGAGTCCGGACTGGCGCCAGCGGCGCAATTGCTCCTCGGGGGAAAGGACTTCGACGAGGGGAGCCCCGTCCTCGTGTTCGAGCCGGTTGCGGACCTGGAAATAGCGCGGCGGATTTTCCTTCCAGGGGATCATCTGTTGAAGCTGCCGCAGGGCCTGGAGCTGACCGGTGGATTTCGAGGTGAGATAGAGGAGTCGGTCGCAGGTGCCGGACTTGAGAAGGTTGAGGCAGGCTTCGAGAGCGATGCCGGTCTTGCCGAACCCGGTGGGGGCTTCGAGGAGGAGGCAGGGGCCGCGATTGAGGGCTTGCGCGGTGGCGTCGAGGGTTTCTTTCTGCCCTTCGCGGTAATTCGGGAAGGCGGGGTGGATGACAAGGTTGGCGCGGCGCTGGTAGCCGGTCCAGCGGCTTTGGAGAAAAGGATAGAGCCGGGCGAGCTGGTTTTCGAAAAGGGACGCTGCATCCACGGGGAGGGGGATGCGCTGTCGGAGGCCGGTGGAGATATCGACGAGAAGGAGAACGCCGTGGATCGTGCGGGATTCGAGACCTTCGAGCCGGGCGGCCAGAACGCAGTAGGTGGCGAGTTGGTTGAGGTAGCCCGGATAACGGCCGGGGATAGAGTCCACGGTGAGGGGAAGCGGGGCGTCGACGGACTTCACCTCGACGATCTCAACGGCGTCGGGGGCGGCGTTGAGCTGGTCGATACGGCCCTGGAAGCGGATGGACCAGTCCCGGTAGGGCCAGGTCATCTCAAGGGGGATCTCGAAGCGCGCGCCCGGGGAGGCTGCGGCGGACTCCGACTCCAGTTTGCGGTGCCACGCGGATCCGACGGCGGCGCGCCAGATTCCGGCACCCGAGCCGGGTTGGCGGATCGCGACCTCCTGGAATTCAGCAAATTCGCGAACGCTCAGGGAGATCCATTTGCGGGAGGGATGGATCTCCATGGCCTATTTGGCCTGCCGCAGCCAGCGCTCCTGGGATTTGGGCTTGGTGAAGAGGGAATGAGGGAGGGCGGTATTGGCCTGAATGGAAGTGATTTCCCGTGAGCCGATCTTCTGATTTTTCACCATGCGCACGGAGCGGACGGGGAAATAGACCCCGTCGACGCGATCGTATTTTGTGAAGACTTCGTCGATAAAGGTGGGGGTGCCGGCGAAGAGCTCGCGGCTGGCCTTAAGGACGAGGAGGCCGTTGTCGCGGTGAAAGTAGTACCAGTCATAATCGCCGTCGCCGTACCAGGCCCGGATGGTATTCACGGGAATCCCACGGTAGGTGTTTTCCCCTTCAAAGGAAAAAACCACGGGGTCGAGATCCGGGCGGAGGAAGGGGCCGAAGATGGGACATATTCTCCGAAAAAGGGCGGCGGGTTTCCCTTCCATAATCTCCGGGAATGGGTAATCGCCGGACTGGTCCCAGATCCAGGCCTCTTCGCCGTCGAAGCCGGTGATGATTTTGGTTTCCTTTCCATAGCGCCGTTCGAGGAGGAGTTCGTGTCGCCCGAGCCCAGGGTTCTTCCGATAAAAGGTGAATGCGAATTGGTTCCTTCCTTCAGTAAGGGTGCCTTCGACGACGAGACTGTCCACTTCGGCGAGGGCCTTGCGCCCCCCGATGGCTTTGAGGTAGGTGTCCACGGCAGCGAGGGCTTCCGGGTCGCTGGAGTCGGGGATGGGTTCCTCGGGCGGATCCTCTGATCCCGAAAGCAGATCGACTGCGGCGAGGGCGATGAACGGAATCAACCGGAGCTGTATTCGGATGGGCATGGCGTCTCAGGGGCTGGGGTTTGCAGGAATTAATGAATGAATCGGTGCGGAGGAGGCAATCGCCTTGTTGAGACGGGGGGCTAAAGAAGGATATCGGTGTGGCCGCGCAGCCAATGGAGAAGGGATTCGAGGACTTCCTCCACGGCGTCTCGGGATTCGCGAATATCCTGAAGGGGGGTCTTGAGGAGGTAGGAAGCCCGCTCGCGCAGTTCAGCGGGGAGACTTTGCCACCAGTCTTCCTTCAGCGGGTAGCCTTCCTCGCGGAAAAAGCGGAAATAGCCCTTCAGAAGTGCGGCACCCGGTTGGGCGGTTTGCTCGAGGCCCCCCATGAATTCAAGGGTGAGCTGGTAGAGGCGCTGGTGGTCCTCGAGGTGCCCGGCATTGCGAATGAGCATCCGCGCGAAAGTGCCGGCCGCTTCAAGGTTGGGATACTTCCGGGCGAGCCCGGGGTGGCTGCGGAGGATGGTGGACTCGGAGAGGAAGACCGGTCCGCTGCCCCCGGTTTTCGGGCGGCTGAAGGAGGCGTCGATACAATCGAAAAGGTCGGGTGGCGGATGCCGGGGTGTTTTTCCCGAGCGGGGCTGCCGCAGAAGGCCGAGGAGGAGCCCCGATTCTTTTCCGAGGAGGTGGAGCTTCAGGTGGTTCTCGCCGGAGTCCTCCCGGGAAAGGACGAGGAGTTCGTCGGATTCAGTCCGATTTGGCATCGGAGGCAGGCGGGGAATCGGAGGTCGAAAGCGCGGCGGGGTTCTGGATGCGGACGGGGTCGGGGGCGGGCTCGCCCGGTCGGTAGGGAGGCACGACGGCACCTCCGGAAATGACGACCTTCATCCCTTCGACCACGGGCATGTCCATAAAAATCACCTCGTCGCGGGGAATAAAGACGAGAAACCCGTTGGTGGGATTGGGGGTGGTGGGGATGAAGATATTGATGAGGGTTTTTCCGGTCCGGTCTTGAATTTCGCCCTTGGCCTCACCAGTGAGGAACCCTATAGCGTAGGAGCCGGAACGAGGAAACTGGACGAGGACGACGTTCTGGAAGACCGACTTCTGCTGCTCGGAAAAGGTCGTGACGATCTGCTTGACGGTTCCGTAGATCTTGCTGACGACCGGGAGTTTTTCCACGAACATCTCTCCCCCCCGGATAAAGAGACGGCCCAACAAAAGATTTGAAAAATAGCCGAGAAAAGTAATGAGGACGAAGACGAGGAGCGTTCCGAGGAGGTTGAGAACGAACTCAAATTGCATCGGAACCTGGAGCGAGCGGAAGAATATCCGGCTGGCCGGCCGCCCCACCTGGTTCACGAGGAAGAGGACAATCCAGATCGTAACCCCGAGGGGAAGCAGGACCACCATCCCCGTGATGAAATGCTTGCGAAGAAGGTTGAGCATCAATCGAGTCATGAAAACGGAATCCGGTCGCGCAGGGAAGCGAATTTAAGGATTCCAGAAGGGGTCAACCGGGATTCTAGAAAGGGTCAAACGCAAAATTTAAAGATTTTATAGGGTTTGATGGATATTGGCTTTTCTTAACGCTAATGGGGAAAGATAGGGATATTGTCTTATAAAATATGGATTGAAACTCGGTGATCCGGTGCCTTGCAGGTAGGAGCGTGGAGGCGCGCCTGGCGAGCAGGCGGCCCTACGGTGGGCGGGGGTCGAGGGGTAAACCCTCTCCTACGGGGTCGAGGGGTAAACCCTCTCCTACTGGGGGTCGAGAAAGGAGGTGTGTTCGGGTGGGGGGAGGCGGACTTGGGCTTGTTTGGGTCCGGAAATTGCTTACGGTTTTGTTATGGTAAGAATCAAACAGTGGTGGATTGTCCTATTCAGCTTGTCTCTCCCGGGGATGGTATTCGCGGATCGGGAGGCGGAACCCTACTTGCTCGTGGCGAGTGCGTTCGCGGGTGAGCTGGAGGCGGTCCTGGAGGCGATCGAGGACGAGGTGATCCTGGAGGTGGAGCGGGTGAACGGGATCGAGTTTCTGATCGGGGAGGCCTACGGACTGCCGGTGATCTTTTTCGAGACGCAGGTGGGGATGACGAACGCGGCGATGAATACGCAGCTGGCGTTGAGCCGCTACCCGGTGGAGGCGGTCTTGTTTTCAGGGATTGCGGGGGGGATTAATCCGGAGCTGGAGACGGGGGATATGGTGGTCCCGCTGCGGTGGCACTACCACGACTACGGCGGGTATTTCAACCCGGAGGATCCGGAGGCGGAGCGCTACCCGGAGGGGGTGGAAATCTATGGCTACCGCTATGGTTTCGAGTATGGAAACTTCGGGATGTTCCTGCCCGCGCGGGTGCCGGCGATGCGGGAAGGGCTGGAGGAAGCGATCCGGGTGCCGGATTTCGAGGCGGATGCGGAGTGGCTGGCTCTCGCCTCCGCGGTGGCGGCTGAGCTGAGCTTGTCCGACGCCTACGGGGATGTCGCGGAAATCGCCCTCGGCGGGGTTGGGAGCTCGGGCAACATTTTCATGGATAACGCGGAGTTCCGGAAGTTCCTGCACAAAACCTGGGGATCGGACTCCGTGGACATGGAATCGACGGCGGTGGCGCAGGTCTGCTGGTCGAACGAGGTGCCCTTTCTGATTGTGCGCTCGCTGAGCGATCTTGCGGGGGCCCAGCATGGAGAGAATGAGATGCCGAAGTATATGGACAATGCGTGGAGCAATGCCGGGCGACTGGTGGCGGCGATCCTGAAAATGAAGGCAGAAGGAGGATTGAAGAAGGAAGAGGGCGGGAGTGAGGGTGAGGGGTGAGCGGATTCGACGGAAAATGCCTTGGCAGCCGGTCATCCACGGGCCAAATGAATGGAGGGAGAAGGAGATGGAGATAAGGAGGAGGATTTAGAGGATGAGCAGGCCGCAGGAGTGTCCGGTTTGTGGGGCGGAGGTGTCCCGGCGGGCGCTCGCCTGTCCGGAGTGTGGGGCGGACGAGCGGACCGGCTGGGGGGTGGAGGAGGCCGATTTTGAGGAGACGGGCTACGAGGAGGAACCGTTCGATTATGAAGATTTCCTGGAGAAGGAAGGATTGAAAGGGCGCGCCCGGCCGCGTGGGATCGCTCCAGGGTGGTGGATATTGGCGATCTTCGCGCTGGTGGCGTTCATCTGGCTGATCATCGGCGGGTTCTTTTGAACCCTGAGAATCGGTTGGGGGCTCTGGTGAGACGAAGAGGAGGAGGAAGATGGCGATGAGGATTAAGAAAGTAAGGAAAGAGGTTGCTCCGCTTCGGTCAGGAGGGCTGAAATCATGGGATGAGTGACCCCTTCCGGATTTTGCTGACGACGACGTCTTACCAGGACACCCCCGGGCCGCACCATGAACAGCTCGAAGCCACGGGTTGGGAAATCGTGCGGGAGCGCGGACCGCTGACAGAGGAGCGGATGCTGGAGCTGGTCGGGGATATCGACGGCTTGCTCTGCGGGGACGACGCGATCAGCGCGCGGGTGATCGACAAGGCGCTTCCGCGGTTAAAGGTGATTTCGAAGTATGGAATCGGGCTGGATAAGGTCGATGTGGAGCATGCCACGGCGAAGCAGATCCCAGTGACCTTTTGTCCGGGGGTGAACCATACGACGGTGGCGGAGCACACCTTTGGATTATTGCTGGCGCTGGTTCGTAAACTGGTCGAGGAGGTGAATTACACGCGTTCGGGCGAGTGGAAGCGCTTGACGGGCAATGAGATCATGGGACGGAAGCTCGGGATCCTCGGCCTGGGGCGGATCGGACGGGAGGTGGCGATCCGGGGGAAGGCGTTCGGACTGGAGCTGATCGGCTACGACGTCTACTGGCCCGAGGAGTTTGCGGAGGAATACGGGGTGAGCCGAGCGCCGGATGTGGAATCCCTGCTGCGCGAGGCGGACATCCTCACGCTGCACACCAACCTCAATCCGGAGACGCACCACTTGATTTCCTCCCGGACGATTCCGCTTTTGAAAGAGGGAGCGATTCTCTTGAACTGTGCGCGGGGTGAGCTCGTGGATACGGACGCGGTGGTGGAAGCCCTGCGAAGTGGAAAGCTGGGGGGATACGGAACCGATGTCCTCGACGTGGAACCGCCCCCCGCTGATCATCCGCTTTTGCGGGCGCCGAATTGCATCGTGACGCCGCATATCGGCTCCCGGACCTATGAGAGCGTTCAGCGGCAGGCGGGGATGGCGACGGAGAATCTGATCCGGGTGCTCAACGGCGAAAAGCCGGTGGCGCAGGCGAATCGCCTGTGAGGCCGTTTTTTCGTTGTTTGAGCATGGTTATTTGTTTTCGGGTAGTTGCCTGTTCCCACGAACCCCAATAAACCATCAAAGCGGAAACCGAATTGTATGACTGAGCCATTTTACATCGTATCCGAGAAGGAGCACAATCGGTTGGTGGAGGCGGCCTTCCGGCATCGCGGCTACAACGCGGAGGAGGCGGAAGCGGCGGCCCGGTTTTCGGCTTATGCAACCCGGCACGGGATCCGGACGCACAACGCGATCAAGGCGCTGCACC
>CAYQKH010000130.1:0-8853 GCA_964417945.1 uncultured Opitutales bacterium | reverse complement strand
ACGTCAACCTGGTGGTGAACCCGGGGTTCGAGGAATGGTCCGGCGGGCGGCCGACCTCCGCCAGGCCGTCGCCGAACTGGTCGAAGACCGCATCCTCTCCGCCGCCAACCTCGTTCAAGCCGAGGCCAATTTCTTTTCCAAGCAGGCCACCCAGATCGACGCCCGCCTTGTCATGGAACAAGCCCGACTCAGCTTCGGCGAGGCCCTTGGCCTTCCACCGGAGCAGATCGCCTCCGCCCCCCTCCCTTCCGATCCGTTTCCCGCCCTCCCCGCCGATTCGGAATCGCTCGCGGACGAGCGGTCTGCCCAACTGGTCCGTTTCGCCCTTGCCAACCGGGCCGATCTCGCCGCAATCGGGCAGAATCGCCGCGCCCTCGAAATCCTCAGCGAGGCCGCCCGACGCAACCTCCGTCCGCGTGTCGACCTCAGCTTTCGCCTGGGTTACGCCGGATTCAACCAGGGGGACTCCCTATTTGAGCCCCTCACCCGAAACCTTGAAGGCCTCAACTTTCAGGGTGGCATCAACCTCGACTGGCCGGTCGAGAACCGTCTCCGTCGCGGGGTTCTCAATCAGCGCCTCGCCGCCGAGGCTGAGCTTCGTTACCAGTCTGACCGCCTCAACCAGGTCATTGCCCGGGAAGTACTCTCCGCTCTCCAGACTGTCGAGAATCGCAGCCTCGAAGTCCGCGCCTCGACGTCCGCCGCCGATGCCTACCGCCGCGCCGCCGAAATCGAGCAAAAGCGCTTTGGAGTCGGCGAGGCCACCTTCCTCGATATTCTCGAACTTGAAGACCGCTACCTCGAGAGCCGACTCACGACCCTCGACGCACAGAGCCGTTACGCCGTCGCCCTCGGACGCCTCTACTTTGTTCTCGGTCTCATGTTTCGGGAAATCGATCCGGACCAGATGGCCTTTTCCCTGCAAGACCTTACGGAACCCGCCATCTCGCCCCCCATCGAATGAAATCCGTCCCTCCCCTCTTTTTTCTCGTTTTCCTCCTCTTTCCTTCCGGCGGCTTGCCTCTCGCCGCCGAAACCGTTTCCGCACTCGGAAGGGTGCACCCCGTTTCCCGTGTCATCGACCTGTATGCTCCCTCCGGCCAGATCGTCGCCGAGGTCTTCGTCGAAGAGGGCAATTCCGTCCAGGCAGGCCAGCCCCTCCTGCGCTTTGCCTCCCGACCCAAACGCGAAGCCGAGCTCCGCGCCGCCCGAACCGACCTCACCCATCTGGAAAAAGTTCACGAGCTCGATCTCCGGCAGAACGAATTACAAGTCCGGAGGCTTGAGAAAGAAGTGAACATCAGCCGGGCTCGATATGACCAGATCCTCGAGTCGGACACCGCCCAATTTGCCGCACCCGATCTCCTCACCGAGCGGGAGTTGGCCTGGATTCGCTCCCTCAATGAACTGGAATCCGCCCGCCTGCGCGCCGAGCAGATCCGCCTTTCCGCCGCTGATTCAATCCGGCGGGCCGAACGCCGGGTCGCGGAGGCGGAGTCCGCTCTCGAGGCCACCGAACTCCGCTCTCCCCTTCAGGCGGTCGTCCTCAAACGCCTCGTCCATCCCGGAATGACCCCCTCCTCCCGTGAACTTTTCAAGCTCGGAGACACCCGGCAGATGATCGTCGTCGCCGAGGTCTATGAATCCGACATTCACCGCATCGAACCCGGGCAGGCTGCCACCGTCACCAGCCCCGCTCTTGAAGCCCCGCTCACCGGAAAGGTTCTCTCACGCGGTTACATGATCTATAAAGATACCGTCGACAGCCTCGATCCCACCGCCCTTACCAATTCCCGCGTCGTCGAAGCGGTCATCCTTCTCGACCGGCCCGAACCAGTAAGGGGCCTCGTCTTCCTCCAGGTCGACGTCGAAATTGATGTCTGACCCTCTCCGTCATGCGCACCCCGATTGCATGGCAGAATACCCTTCAGGATAAGGTCCGGACCATTGTCGCCCTGGGGGGCGTCTCCTTCTCCATCCTCCTCATCTTCATGCAGGTCGGCTTCCTCGACGCCGCCCGGAAAAACGCCTCCATCGTCTTCCCTTTTCTCGATTTTGACCTCATCGTCATTTCCAGCGCCTACCTCACCCTACCCCGCAGCGACTCCATCAATCCCTACCGCACCATCCAGGCCGCCAGTGTCGTCGGCGTCCGTGAAGCCGAGAGTATGTTCATCAGCGCCGCCGAGTGGGAAAACCCGCAGACCGGTTCCAATGAAAGCTGCATGGTCTTCGGGGTCGATCCCGGCTCCGCCCCCTTCAACCCGGATCGCACCCTCGACCTCCGGCCCCTCCGCCAGCCTCGTTCCATGCTCGTTGACCGGCTTTCCAGCAAAAATTTCGGCCCGTGGGCGACGGGAGATCAGATCCTCGTCAACGCGACCCCCCTTATCGTTTCCGGATCCTACGCCCTCGGAACGGGCCTTCTCTCCGACGGAAGCATCATCGTGAGTCAGGATACCTTCGGCCGGCTTTTCGGTCCCGCCATCGCCTCCCGACCGAATTTTGCGCTCCTCCGGCTTGAACCCGGTGCCGAACCGGAGGAGGTGCGTGAGCGGGTCTCCCGTATCCTTCCGCCCGATGTGCGGGTCCTTACCGCCGGAGACATTATCCGGCGCGAACAACGCTATTTCATCAACGTTAAACCGATCGGCATCATGTTTAAGGTCGGGGCCGCCGTCGCCTTTCTGGTCGGGGCCGTCATCCTCTACCAGGTCCTCTCTTCCGAGATTACCCGCCGCCTAAACGAGTTTGCCACCCTCAAAGCAATGGGGTACCGTAATTCCTATATTTACGGCGTCGGGCTCCAGCAGGGCTTCTTCTTCGGATTTCTCGGCTTCCTCCCCGCCGCCATCCTCTCCGCCTTGCTCTACCGGATGATCCGAGACCTCGCCGGGCTCCCCCTCTACATGGAGTGGAACCGTACCCTTCTCGTTCTCTCCCTCACCGCGCTCATGTGCGGTCTCGCCGCTGTTCTCTCCCTCCGGAAAATCAAGCGGGCCGACCCCGCCGAGCTCTTCTGATGCAGCTCGTTCGACAGACCCTCGTCTCCTGGAGGATGCTCACCCATCAGCTTCCCCGCTTCATCCTTTCCGTCCTCGGGATCAGCTTTTCCGTCCTCATCATGTTTATGCAGCTCGGCTTTTTCAACGGGCTCAACGATAGCCAGGCCAACCTCCCACCCTTTTTCGATTGCGACCTCATCATGTCTCATCCCGAAAAGAACCACCTCAAAACCGGCGAGGAGTTCCACCGGCTCCGCCTCCAACAGGCCGCCTCCGTCGAGGGCGTGGAAGCGGTCTCCGCACTCTACACCGCCGGAAGCTACTGGTGGAATCCCCAAGACGGATCCCGCAACCGCGTCCTTATCATCGGTGTCAACCTCGACCGGCCCATGTTGCGTTTCCCGGCCCTCCGTGAATACCGGGACACCCTCCGGCGCGCCGACACCATCCTCTACGATCGGCTCTCCCGGCGCGAACTGGGTAGTGTCCAGATCGGCACCCGCTCCCGCCTCTATGGCCGTCCCGTCGAGGTCGTCGGCCTTTTTGAGCTCGGACCCAATTTTTCCTACGAGGGACACATCCTCACCAGCGATCACAATTTTTTCCGCCTCTTCGGCAAATCCTCCGGCATTCGCGACCGCGTCGACCTCGGTCTTATTCGGGCCGAGCCGGGCGTCGATCCCGAAGTCCTGCGCCAACGCCTCTTTGCCGCACTTCCCAATGACTTTATCCTCCTCACCCCGTCCGAGATCTACAAAAGGGAGGTTAGCGTCACCACCCGCCGAAGCCCCTCCGGCGTCGTCTTCGGTATCGGGCTCCTCGTCGGCTTCACCATCGGGATCATTATCTGCTACCAGATCCTCTTTAACGAGATCACGGACAACCTCTCCCAGTTTGCCACCCTTAAGGCCATCGGCTACCCCGCACGACACCTCGCCGCGATCGTTATCGGGAAGGCGCTCATCCTCTCCGTAATCGGCTTTCTCCCCGGCCTCGCCGCCGGCTTCGCCCTCTACGGCTTGCTCGAATCCCTCACCCAGATCAAGATGTTCCTTACCCCCGGTCGTATCCTCCTTGTCTTTGCTCTTTCTGCAGGAATGTGCCTCATCGCCGCACTCCTTTCCCTTCGCACCGTCATCCAGGCCGACCCCGCCGACCTCTTCTGATGCAAACTCAATCCCCATTCCAGGCCCTCAAGCCCGTCTCCCTCGATATCCGCGGGATCAACCACTCCTTTGGCACCGGGGACAATGCCAAGCAGGTCCTTTTCGACAACAATGTTGTCATCCGCGAAGGCGAGGTCGTCATCATGTCCGGGCCCTCCGGTTCCGGAAAAACCACTCTCCTTACGCTCATTGGTGCCCTGCGCTCCATCCAGGAGGGAGAAATTCAGGCCCTTGGAACCCCTCTTTCCTCTCTCAAGCCCGCCCAACAGGTCGAGGTTCGCAAGAAGATCGGCTTTATTTTCCAGGCCCATAATCTTTTCGCCAGCCTCACCGCCCGGCAGAATGTCCGCATGGCCCTCGAGCTGGGATCCTTGCCCGCAAACCGGCGGAATGCGGAAGCCGACCGCATCCTCACCGAGCTCGGCCTCGGGGAGCGGCTCCACTACAAGCCCCGGAAACTCAGTGGCGGCCAACGCCAGCGGGTCGCCATCGCCCGCGCCCTCGTCAATCGCCCCCGCCTAGTCCTCGCCGATGAACCGACCGCCGCCCTCGATAAGGAAACCGGTGCCCTCGTTCTCGAGAAATTGAAGAACCTCGCCCGGCAGGACGGCACCACGATCCTTATCGTCACCCACGACGCCCGTATCCTCGAGGCCGCCGACCGCATCATCAACATGGTCGATGGGCGAATCGCCAGCGACTATAACGTCCATACCACGATCTTTATCTGCAACTTCCTCCAGCAAAGTGAAACCTTTAAGAAGATGTCCGTCGAGGACCTCACCAATATCGCCCAGAAAATGGAGATCGAGCGTTACCGCGCCGGGGGTTACGTCTTCCGTGAAGGCGACTCCGGGGATAAGTTCTACCTCATTCACTCCGGTCGCGTTACCGTGCTCCGGCGAACCCCGGAGGGAGAGGAAACCATCGCCGAACTCCGCGAGTCCGATGCCTTTGGTGAAGTGGCCCTCCTCAAGGATCAACCCCGCAACGCAACCATTCGCGTTGATGCCGACACCGAGCTCTTCGCCCTCAAGAAGGGGGATTTTCTCGAAGCGGTCCAAAGCCACCGACCCTTCGAGAGCCAGTTGACCTCCTCCCTCTTCAACCGGATGTAGGTGCCTCCACCCCGCGGAACCGGAACACCAGGACCCATACCGCGGCCGCCAGCAGCATCCCCGCGAGGCCGTCCAAGATGTAGTGGTGGTTTAAATACACCGAGGCGAAGAACACCGCGAGGAAGAACAGGACGCTGAAAATCCGGACCCGCCGGAAGGTGAAGGCGACCAGCAGCATCAGGAAGGTCTGCCCGCAGTGCAGGGAGGGAAACGCGCCGAATACATTGGTGTTCCGGGCATAGTAGTTCTCGAATACCGGAACCCCGACCAAAGCGTCAAAACGTGCCGCCCCGGCCGCATCCCCCGGAACGTCCACCTGCGCCGGACCGGTTCCATACTGGTCCACATACCAGGGCGGGGCTACCGGCACCGCCATCCAGACCGCGTATCCCGCCATGTAGAGCCAGAAGTTCACCCACAGAATCCGCCTCGCCAGTCGCTTCCGGCGATCCGTCGCCCCCGGGTCTTCCCTCCGGAAAGATCCGAACCGTAGCCACCCCGCAATCCCCAGGAATACCGGGATGAAGCTCAGGTAGGCCAGGCCGGTGAAGAGGTCGAGAATCGGATGGGTATGGCGCTGCCACCACCTCGCCGGCGTTACCTCCCCGCCTTCTGTCGGGAAGCCGAACAAGGCCGTTTCCCATTCCACAAATTCACCGATGAGGATCGGCCCGCGTAACCCGTTCGCCAACAGCGGCTGGCTCAGGTAAACGATACCGATAAAGACCTGCGGCAGCAGAAAAAAGAACACCGGCTGTGTCTTCGGCCCGAAATAATACAGGCCCAGCATCACCAGAATGACCGCCACCGTGTCCCATCCCGATAACCCGACCAGTCCGAACCCGCCGATGATTCCTCCTCCCACGATCAACGGCACGAAACGCTCCACCGGGCCGCAAGAACCCCACCAGTTGATCCAGTCCGACTTACAGTTCTTTTTCATAGAGCCGGTAGGTCATGTAAGGAACCACCCCCACACGTTCAATGACTCGCAGGGTTTCCACATTGTCTTCCCAGACCCACGAGAAATCGTGTTCCTCGAAAACCGGGTCTTCCACCACCCGGCGGAAATAACGGCCGACAAAATGAAGAGGGAGCCCCGAACCCTGGAAATCAGGATGCACGCCCATCATGAAGACCCGTCCCCTGCGGACTTTATTCCAACCCCACCGCAACCGCAACCAACCCGTCGGAAAAAGACGCCCGTCGAGTTCGTGCAGGATCGCGTTCAAGTCCCGCATCCCGAGGAACAGGCCCGCTGGTCGACCGTTCTGGTGCGCGACGTAGGCGAGATCCGGCGCCAGGAAGGGTCTGAACTTTTTCGCCAGCTGCCGCCATTCCTCCGCCTCCAGCGGAAGCGCGAGGAAGTTCGTCTTCCAGGCCTCACGAAAGATCTCCGTAAATAAGGGTACCATCTCCTCCAGCCGGTCAACCGGCAGACCCGTGATCGTGAACGTCGAAAGCCGTCGCGCCGCCGCTTCCACCTTCTCCAGTCGCTCATGCCGGATCATCTCCCGCCGATTCAGCCACGCCATCATATCCTTTGCCTTCCGGAAACCAAAGTCCTCCCAAAGCTGCTGATAGTATGGCGGGTTGTAGGCATTGCCGATGGCCGGCCGCTGGTCGAAACCTTCGATCAAAATGCCCGATTCGTCGTTGATTGTCGGGCTGACCGGACCGTAGATCCGCCTTAAACCCCGCTCTCTAAGCCACCGGGCACCACGTTCAAACAGCGCATGGGCCACCTCCGGGTCCTTCACACACTCAAAATAGCCGAGGAATCCCGCCTCGTCCTCGTGGCAGTCCAGGTGGCGCCGGTTGTGAATCGCTGCAATTCGGCCGACCACCTCTCCTCCCGCCTCCGCGAGAAAGCACTGCAGGGTTCCCATCCGGAAAAAAGGCCCACGCCGCGGATCCAGGTCCGCGCGCTGCTCCCCCAACAGGGGCGGCACCCATTCCGGGTGGTCCGGACGGTAAATCTTCCAGGGGAAATGAAGAAACGCCCGCCAATCCGACCTTTTGGCGACCGGATAAACCCGTACTCCGCTCACGTCCCCGTTTTTAAAAAACCGAACCGCCGACCCGCCGATTCGAGAATTGCGCAGGCTTTTTCGAAATGAGCACGCTCATGCTTCGCCGTCACAAAGAGCCGGATCCGTCCCTCGTTCCGGTTGACCGCGGGAAACGTCAGGATGCTTCCATTCAGGCCGTTGTTCTGGATGTAGGCGGCGACCGCCGTTTTCAAGGGATCCTTTCCAAATCGCACCGGCAAGACCCAGCTCGGGTTCTCCGGCATCGGAACCCGTTGCGATAACAACTGATGGAAAAGCTTTGTATTTTCAAGGAGCCGGGACCGCGCCGCATCGCCCTCCGGACCCGCGCCAAGTTCCAGTGCCGCCAATACTCCCGCCGCCGTCGCCGGTTCCATCGCGCAGGAAAACATCCGGCAAACCGCATACCAATCGACATAGCGACAGACTTCACGATTGGCGAGGAGCGCCCCACCGATCCCACCGAAGCCCTTGCTGAATGTCATGATCAAAAGGTCCACTTCGTCGAGGATTCCCGCCTCCGCACACATCCCCCGCCCCGCCGGCCCCGAAACCAGCATCGAATGCGCCTCATCCATCAGGGTGAACGCCCCATGACGCTTTGCCGTTTCCAGGATCTCCACCAGCCGGCCATAGTCGCCGTCCGCGCTATAGACACTCTCCGCCGCCACCAGGACCCGTTCATAATCCCCCGCATGGCGGGTCAGAAGGTGGTCCAGGTGCTCCGGGTCGTTATGTCGAAAATACAAAACTTTGGCTCCACAAAGCCGGGCTCCCTCCTGCAGCGACGCATGCGCATATTGATCCAACACCACCAGATGCCCGGCATGAAATAGCGCCGCGAGGGTTCCCGTGTTCGCGGAGAACCCGGTTGGAAACAAGGTCACGTCCCCGTCCTTCCGTTTAAAAAAATCCCGCAGCCCTTCTTCAAGGTTGCGGTGCACCCGCTGCGTTCCGCAGGTCAGCGGCGAGCCCGCCGCTCCGAGTCCGTAGGTATCCAGCGCCTCGTGCGCCGCTTTCAAGACCTTCGGATGCATTCCGAACCCAAGGTAATCGTAGGACGTGAAGTTCACTACATCGAGGTGGGTGTCGAGATCCGCACGGTATATCCGCGCGTCCGGGCGTGCCCCGGTCTCATATACCGGTGACCACACCGACTCCCCCTTTTTCTCAAGGACATCCAGCCAGAGTTCGTTGAAACCGGAAACTTCCCAAAGGTCACGGTTCCACCCGCGGGCAAACATGTCGAAGCTCAGCCGATCGTAAGGGATCTCCAAATACTCCCGGAGAAATTCCGGCGGATCCGAGACCTCACCCCGTCCGTCTTTTTTTATGCCCGGTGGCATTAACGACGGTCGCTGCCTCTCTCCGGAACCATTGGCTTCCGATAACATAGAATTACAAGTTGCCACAGTGTGGGGAAATGGGCCAAATATCAACGGTTAACCGTATGGGCTCGTTACCACCACTTTTTGCCCTTTGGGTGGAGGCAATCGCATTGGCCCTTGTCGCT
>CAYQKH010000129.1:0-8947 GCA_964417945.1 uncultured Opitutales bacterium | reverse complement strand
TTGACCTCTTCTTCGTCGGCCGCGCTGTCGAACGCAGCAACCACCCCTAAAAAAAGGGGTCAAACGCAAAATTTAAAGATTTCCTGAAACTGTCCGCTAGCCTTGCGTGCTCCGGTGCGGGATCAGGATCGGAGGGCGTCGAGCATGCGGCGTAGCTGCGGCGCTGGTGGAAAACCTCCTCCGGGTCTGAAGAAGGATCCGGGTTGACCGGCGGAAAGAGATCGACCGCCTCATAGCGTCGGTAGATTTCCTCGGGAGGGTCGAAGGGATCGTGTGGGCCGGGGAAATTGATCCAGAGATACCACGGGACGTCACCGGGAACCTCATCGAGCAGCTGAAGGGCATTGCGAGCCGAAAACTCCTCGAAGTCCTGCGGCTTCGGCCAACCATTCGCCACGCGTTCAAATTGTCCAGACTGGTCATAGGCGTGAGTGAAACCGATCTCGCCGAGGTTGTCCGGTTCCCGTTTACGGTCTCAAGGGTAAGGGAGGAGAAAAGGGATCAACTAAGGCCCTTAAGGCTGGTCACATCCAGACCGGAGGGCTGCTGGTAAGCCCGGAGGTTAAACTCCGGGAGAACGGCAAGAAGGTGGTCGAAGATATCGGATTGGATGCCTTCGTATTCAACCCAGGCAGTAGTTTTCGTGAAGCAGTAGATCTGGAGGGGGAGGCCTTGAGGGGTGGGATCAGTCTGGCGGACCATCATCGTCAAGTCCTGCTTCACGCGGGGATGGTTTTTGAGATAGGCGGTGCAGTAGGCGCGAAAAGTCCCGATATTGGTGAGGTTCCGGCCGTCCACTCGGAGGTTTATCGCCTTCCCCAGGTTTTGGTTGTATTGCTTGATCTCTTCCCGCTTGCCCTTGAGGTAATCCTCGAGGAAGCGGTAGCCGGAAAAGCGGTCAAGAACCTCGTCGTCGAGGAAACCGATCGAAGAGAGGTCGATGGAGATGGACCGCTTTATCCGGCGTCCACCGATATCCTTCATTCCGCGCCAGTTTTTAAACGAATCCTGAATGAGGGCATAGGCGGGGATATTGGAAATCGTCTTATCCCAGTTCTGGACCTTGACGGTAGTAAGGGTGATCTCGATGACATCGCCGTCGACGTCGTATTTGTCCATCTGGATCCAATCTCCGGGGCGCACCATGTTGTTGGCCGAGAGCTGGATCCCAGCGACCAACCCGAGGATGGCCTCCCGGAAAATGAGAAGGAGAACGGCAGTCATTGCCCCAAGACCGGAGAATAGGACGACAGGGGATTCCCCGATCAGCTGGGCAACCACGAGGATCACGGCAATTATAAAAACCAGGAGCTTGCCGGCCTGGAACAAACCGGTGAGCGGCATCGTGGCCGCGAGCGTCGACCGGCTGTAGACGGTATTTCCGATATTGATCGCGCTGTCGATGATGAGGGCGAAAATCAAGATGGTGTAAACGGTAACTCCTTTATCGAAAAGGGAGTTGATTTCGGAATAGCCTGAAAAAAAGACGGGGCTGAACACCCCAATGACGATGGCGGGCGCGAGGTTTGCTGCCCGCGGAATCAGCTTTTTTTCAAAGATAAGGTCATCCCATTGAGTTTTTGTTTTCGCCACCACACGCTGAACCACCTTGGAGACAAAAACATCCACCACCTTGTAAACCAAAAGGCAGAGGAGGAGAAGGATGCCGAGGGTTGTGGCCAGTGCGACAAAGTAGGAAAGGGTCTGACCAGCCCCCTGCCCTAGAAGTAATTCGTAGAGTGTCTGCATCAGGGATCAGGACTTGGTTGAAACGGTCTTCCCGAAATAGTTCAGGAGCCAGAGTTCCATCCAGATGCGAAAGCGCCCGGTGGGTGTAATTTTCCCGTGTTCTTCCTGCAAATAACGGGGGAGGAGGAAGCCCATATCAGTATTGATTTTTTCGAGGATACGCTGCTGTTCATTCAGGTCCTCGAGCGGCTCAAGTGGTGACTCCCAAGGTTCCACGACGTCAGGTTCCCGTTCGAGGCGGCGCCGGTGCAGGCGGCAAAGCCCGCTGAGGCTTCGTGCAAGCGGGCGCCGAACCAGCTCCCACTGTTCCGGGTAAAAGCCCCCAAACGGCATGAAAACATTATCCGTGATCAGGCGTCGGTCCGTTTCAAGGGCGGATGAAAAGATAAAACAAGCGGAAAGATTACCATTTTTCAGAGGGACGAAGAGGAGCTGTAGGCGGATCTGCCCGTCCCCTGAATCATAGACCGAACTGCGCAGCTCCACTCCCTCCATCAGGTCCGCCTTCAGCGATTGCCTCTTGCGGAAGTTGTTTTTCCGCAGCCACTCGCGGATCTTGAGGAAGCGGGCTTCGGCCGGCCACTCATCGCCCTCGGTATTCTGTCGAAAGCGAGGAAAAAGAGGAATATCGCTCCGGCTCACTGCGCTAATGACCAGCCAGTTGTAAGCCGTTTCGAAGAGAAACCAGAGAAGAAAGGCCATCGCACAGAGAGCCCAGAGCGGTCGGGTTGAAAGACCGAAGTAGACGATCAAGTAGCTGGACCCGAGGGCGATAAGGAACCAACGCACCCAGCGATTGATAATCCCCACCAATGGAGAACCCTGATGCGAATCGAACAAGGAAAGAAGGACCGACGCCACCGTCAGCCCCAATAAAAGGATACCGATTTCTGGATTAGGGGGTTGCATTATCCGATAGAGGACGGCCGAAGGGAGGATCAGATTGCCCGTTTTCCGCCACGGAGATTTTTTCCCGCCCCCCTAATTGAGGCGAAGCGGCATGATGACGCAGAGGAAACTCTCCAGTGTCTTGAAAAGACCGGGGCTCAACTCGTCCTTGAACTCAAAAAAAATCTCGTCTTTGCTAAGAGCCTTGAGTGGCTCCATGAGGAAGGTTGGGTTGAAGGCGACGGAGATCTCCGGCCCCTCGTAGGAAATCGCGATTGATTCGTGGGATTCCCCGTATTCCGGACTCGATCCGGATAATTCCAAAAGGTTATTTGAGACCTTCAGCTTGACCGAATTATTCTTATCGCTCGTGACCAGGGCGGCCCGGCGCACGCTATCGAGCATCAATTCCCGTTCGATCTTAATACGATGCTCCGTCTCTTTCGGGATGACTTGGCGGTAATTCGGATAATTGCCTTCGACCACTTTCGAAACGAGATAAATGTTTTCCGTGAATCCAAGGCCGCTGCTCTCTTCTCCTATCTCAATTTCAAAAGCGACTTGGCGGTCGTTGAAAGCGATCTTCAGTTGCTCGCCTTTGCCGACGAGGCGCTCCAACTCGGCGACCGTCTTTGCCGGAAGAATCAGGCTCCCCGCGTTTTCCTCGGAAACTTCGACTTCCCGGTGAATCAACGCAAGCCGACGACCGTCCGTGGCCACGAGAGTCATCTTGTCCTCGGCGAAGTTGAAGTAAACCCCGTTGAGGATGTAGCGGTTTTCATCCGAACTCTGGGCGTAGGACACACTCTTCAACATTGCCAAGAGTTCGTCCTGAGGGAGGTGAAAAACATGCTGGTCGCTGAAGGTCGGGAGCGGAGGAAACTCCTCCTTATCGATCCCCATGATACGAAAAACCGAGCCGCCGGACGTTATCTTCGCCTGGTTGCTCGGAGTGGACTCCAAGAAGACCTCCAGTTTGGGAAGCTCCCGGACAATCGTCGCGAGTTTTCGCACTGGAAGCGTGATGGCACCATCCTCCTCGATTTCGGCCTTGATCTTGCAGCGGATCCCCATGTCGAGATTGGTCGTGGTCAGTGAAATCTGCCCATTACTGGCCTCGATCATTACGTTGCTGAGGATGGGCATCGTGGCCCGGGTTCCTACCACGTTAAGCACCTGCTGCAGGCCGTTCGAAAAGTGATCGCGGTTGATTTTGAGCTTCATTCTGATTGCTAGTTTTGGAAAGGGAGAACCTTACTGGCAAACCTATTATATTCTTCTTATTTTTTTAAAAAGATAAAGTAGTTATAATAGGGACTGTGGACAAGTGGACAAGGAGAGGAACCCGTTGATGCTGTTGGACTTGAAAGCGAAAGAAGGTGGGGGAAACGTGAGGATCGAAGGGAAGCGTAAAGAATAAAAAGAATAAGTTTGGGGTTGTTCGCATCCTATTCAGAAAATGGTGGACATTTCTGGACTACTCTCCGGTCAGGAATCCTTTTTTCCGCTCCCGAGGGTTTCGAGATACTTCCAGAAACTTTGTTTTTTCTCGAGAAGGGTTTCCTGAGAAACAGGCATCCCGTTGCGAAAAGCGATGTCTGCCATCGTGTGGTGATGAAGGATGTAGTGGCTGAGAAGGGTTTCTTCGTCCACTTGCTCGAAGTAGATGCGATAGTCCCCAGCCCGGAGCCGGTAAAACGTTTTCCCTTTACGGTTGAAGACGCCGAGGGTCCCGTGGGGGTTTTTCAGGTCTCGCGGGGTCAGCTTGGAGATTTGATCCACAAGCTCCATCTGCTGAAGGGTTTCGAGCTTGTTGAGTTCCTCCATACTCTGGTCGCTGAACGTAACTTGGAACATCTGGGGATTTCGGGATCAACTGAATTAGAGACGCCCTCATTCCCCTAGGCAACTGAATTCAAGGAGGGAAAACCGGCTTCCGCTCCCCATGGGTGAAACCTCCAACCTTCCGTCCCAATTGTGGGCACGTTTCGCTGTGACTTTTTTCGCGAAAGAGAATCCTTAACGATGGCGGTTGAGCCGTCGAGTCCGCTTCAAGAGGACCGCTTTCCAGGCCTCGGAGAGGGCAGGGCAGGCGGCAAGGCGTGTGGCGGCTTCAGCATCTCGCTTTTTGTGGTGAAGGACCCGGTTGGCCGCGACTACCGTCCACTCCGGATGGGGACGTGATTCAAGGGTGAGGAGGGAAGGTGCCTCAACCGTCCCCGCTTGAAGGACACGGAAATACCAACCAGTCCGACCGTTGGTTTCGACGATGGTGGGAAGATCCGGGCGCTGCCATCGGCGGCCCAGCTTCCAGCAGGGTTGCCGGGGTTGGGAAATCTGGACTTGGGCGGACCCTACGGAGAAGACATCTCCGATACAAACTCCTGCTTCGACCGCGCCGGAAACTGAAAAATTTTCCCCAAACCCACCGGGGGGAAAATCGATACCGACTATCTCCCGCCAGGCGTCGCGATGGTCGATCGAGTAGACACAGACGGCCTTGTCCGGCCCGCCGTGGTTGATGCAATCGGCCTGTCCGTCGCCTTCCAGTCCAATTTTCCCAAGTCGGACCCCGCCAATGACCGGGCGCTTGAGAAACCCGGAGACCCATGGTTTTTCCTCGGCAGATGCCGCGTCGATCGTCTGGGGTTGGGCGACTTGGATGGAGCAGAGTTGCATTTTGGGAAAGCGAATTATGGGGCGGAGTAATGGATGCCTTGGACTTCCATCCAGAGCCATTTTTGGGGTCCGGGGCGGTATTCCTTGAGGGCTTCCGCCAGGACCTCAGGAGGAACCGTTGCCAATTCCGGTATGGCGGAGGTGTAGGCATCGGGACTGCGCGCGGCACTGGGGATCTCCGTGATCCGATGACTCGGGGAGAAGGCCTTTGTCAGGCTCGTGAGGACGGCTTCCATGGTATCCGCCCCTGAGGGATGGCACTCCACGAGGAGGTCCGCCTTCCTCAAAGCCGGGGCCTTTTCGGGATCGAGGAGGTCCTGCTCGGCCCCCTCGATGTCGCAGATGAGAAGAACCCGACCGGGTGCGGAACGGATTTCGTCCTCGAGGATCCCATGGGTGCAGGCTTTCTTAATTTCGAGGTTCGGGATTTTGTTGAGTGTGGCGAGCTGCCGCTGGCGTCGCCGAGCGATCGGGTCGATGTCGTAGGCGAGAACTCGGCTTCGCGGGGATTTCCAGGCTGAGCCGACAGCATAGTAGCCCTCGGCCGCGCCGACATCAAGAATGACCGCATATTCCTCGCCGAGGATGTCCCGGACGACCGGGTGCAGTTCCTCCTCGTAGGAACCGATCCATTTCGGGGTGATCGGCCCCCAGACCGTGCGATCGAAGTAGCGCAGCCCTTGAAAGGGACCTCCGAGGATCCGGATCGGCTCCCCGCCGAAGACCTCCCGCCGGAAACGCGACTGGAAGGCACGGAATCGCTTCCGGCACTGAAGAAAAAATCGCAGGCTGGTCAGCCCGTAATAGAACCCGGGAACCTTGTGTTCAAGAAGGCCTTTGATCCCGGCTTTCATTCGGAGTCCGACCCTTTCCACCGCCGGGTCTTGCGGGACGCAGAACCCGAAATGACGGAGGGAGTGTAACTTTTCAGCATGGGCCTCGTTTTACCCTTAAATAGCGATCGCATCCATTTTCCAACCTAAACCGAACCCTTAAATTAACCACCATGAAAATCTTATTCATCTCCGTTACGATTGTTTTACTGACGATCACCACGGCCTTCGCCCAGAAAGGGCAGGGCCCATCCGATACCAAGCCGGGCATGGAGGCTCGTAAAGAGGCCTTCATGGAAAAATACGACACCAACCAGGACGGCGTTCTTTCAGAAAAGGAGCGCCTGGTCGCCCGTGAAACCATGCAGGCCAACCGCGGTCCCCGGCCGGGAATGAATCCCGAGCGCCGCAAGCAGATGATGAAACAGTGGGACGTTAACGAGGACGGGGAATTGAGCCCCGAAGAACGAGAAGCCGCCCGCGACATCCTGCAGCAGCGCCGGGCACGCATCCTGAAACGTTTTGATGCCAATGGCGATGGCACCCTCGATGAGGCGGAACGCCAAGCTGTGCAGAAAGCCATCCAGAAGCGCCGCACCCAAAAGGGAAAACCTGAATAAATTCCGAAAAATTCCAAAAGTTCTTCCTCGCACGAACCGATCTGGTCATTGGGAAAATTAATCCAAATCGAAATCGGGATCGCTATCGAAATCGAAAGAACCTGGCCTTAGAACACGAAAAGCTCGACGTTTACGGCCCCGTAATCTGCGGCAATCTAGGATGTTCTGGTTGTCGGCAAGAGTTTGGAAGAAAATGAAAGTCGTGACACCGCTGTCGCCACGGAAGATAATTTTTGCCTCTTGCTGGAATTCTCGAATGGCGAGAGACGTGAGTTCGACGTTTCACCTTATCTCGACAAAGGCATTTTCACACAGCTTAGAGAGAAGAGCTATTTCCAGCAGGTGCGAGTTTCCATGGGCACAATTGAATGGCCTAAAGGGCAGGATTTCTGCCCGGATAGTCTTTTCGAAGAATCGAGAGTCATTGTCTGATCTGGAGGCCCATCAATACGCTTGTAACAACTCCGTTATGGCTCCGCCTCCACTCCATGTGACAGCTCTCCGTTGGTTAAAACGAATTGTGTGTAGATGACCGGCCTTCTTTTGTGGAGGCCGGTTTTCATTTATCCGGAGGGTTTCGCCGATCCGTGACGGAAAAGAAGGTCGAGGCAGTTGCGAACATACTGCTCGTCGGAGAGACCGAGGGTGGCCGTCTCCGGGAAGGGGCATCGCGCACGAAAGGCGTCCGCGAGGTCCCGATAGAGTTGGAGCCGGGCTTCCGGGGCCAGCTTCTCCCGCCGGTTCAAGGCCTCAAGGGCGAGGAGCGCTTCCTCGGGTTCCACCCGCTGCCGCAGGCGGGCCGCAAGGTGCGGGTGATCCCGGAAGGAGTTGTATTTGTCGCTCTCAAGGGTCTGGAAGGAGGGATCGCGGATGACCGGTTCTCGGATGACGACGGTGCCGGCCGCGATATCCCCCATCCGCTGCCCCTTGGGGTTGAGCAGCGCCACCATCCCGCCGACAAGGTAAAATATGGGGAGGGAATCGACCGGTCGGATGAGGTTCCGGAGGAAGACCTGGGAGGGCATCAGCTTCAGGCCGGTTGCGTCCACCACCCGCAGCTTGAAGAGGCGTTTTCCGATCGTCTGGCCTCGCCAGAGCCATTCGAGGAGGATCCAGTAGCCGAACATGACGACGAATTGCCCGATCGCGAAAGCGGCCCCGTAAAAGTCCAGGCTGACCAGAGCCAATACCGCCAGCGACATGAGGATGAACTGCAGGATAACCTGAGTCACGCAGATATCGATGAAAAGGGCGAGCCCCCGCAGGAGCGGGCTGGCTACCAATTGGCTGAAGGACAGCCCCTCACCGGTCTCGATAACCAGTCGCTGGAAACGGTTATCCATCGACCGGAGCGGGGTCGCCGGTGTCCCGCCCGGCGAGTCCAAGGTAGAGAAAGAGCAGGACCAGCTGTCCCGCCCCGAAGGCGATCTTCAGGGCGTAGGGGAGGGCGGGTTCGTGATGCTGCGAGAAAAAGGCCTCGATCAAGCCGGCCCAGATGAGGAGGCAGGCAATACCCCCGAGGAGGACGAGGAGGTCGGTCCGGATCGCCCGGAAGCGCTCGGTGAGCGGCAGGCGGTTTTCCTGGTTGCCGAGAAGGGTGCGCCCAATGAGAATCCCGGCCTGGCCTGCGATGAGGATTGCCGGGATCTCGACACTCCCATGGGGGAGCAACCAGCCCGTGAGAAACACCGTTTCGCCCGCCCGCACGTAGTCGAGGGCGACCGCCCCGATGATCGCCCCGTTGTAAAAAAGGACGACGAAGGTCCCGATGGCGTAGGTCATGCCGAGGGCCAGGGTAAAGAGGGAGACCCGGGTATTGTGCGTCATGAGCTGGGCGGAAAAGGTCGTCTTTCCCTCCTGATCCGTGTAGCTGCCGCTCTCCTCCATCGCGACGCGCTCACTGGGATCCCCCAGAAGGTGGGAAAACGGCAGGATTGCCCCCTTCGAGGAGGGGTCGAAAAGGACGGCGAAGATGCCGAAGAGCGCTCCCACGAGGGTGGCCGCAAGGCTCCACTTGAAATAGCGGAATTGCCGACGAAATACCCTTGGTATGGCGAGGACAAATCCCGTCCAGAGGTGGGGGAGGCGGGAACGGTTCGGGGAGTCGTGCATCTCGCTGTAGGCCCGGGCGACGAGATCTTCGAGGGAGCGCTGGGTCTCCTGCTCGCCGCTGAAGGA
>CAYQKH010000128.1:0-8991 GCA_964417945.1 uncultured Opitutales bacterium | reverse complement strand
CGTTTTCGGCGATAAAGAACCCTTGCTCGAGGAAGGATTCGCGTTGGTTGGGACTGAGTTGGTGGTTTTGGATGCGCATGGTTAGGGGTTGAGGATGGGGGCGATCTCCTGTTCGAACTGGAGTTGGGTGTTGTAGAGTTCTTCGATGCCGAGAATGGAAATGGAAACAATGGTATTGCCGAGGAGGTTTGTCCAGCCACCGCCGGCTGCGTTATCAACCAGCTCCTGTTCGATTTGTGCCATAGCCTCGAGGTCGTCCTGGAGGACGGCCTGGGCGAGGCGATGATTATAATCCCAGTGGGCATTGAAGGTCTGGTTTGGCTTAAAGAGGAAATTCATGAAGAACGGGCCGGGGGCGCCGCCGGCATCGCCGAAGAGGGCATGGGCGGGAGCGGTTTCCTTCATCATGATGGCATTGTAAAGGAAGATGAATTCGAGCTGCATGGCGCGGGCATTCTTTCTGCGCCAGGTATCTTTCCACTCGCGGAGGGCTGTGACGACTTCGGGTGTGCTGGCGAGGTATCGGGAATCGAAGGAATCGACAAGGAGGCGGTAAGCGGCCAAGGCCTGGATGAGGTCAAGTGTGGCGGCGCTGCTCTGATAGTAATTCCGGATAAAGCGGATCGACTCGGTGAGGAGGGGGATGGGGTGCTTTCCTTCCATCTGGAGGGCGCGCGCTTTGAGGAGGGAGGTCGCATAGGCGGCGCGGAGGCGATGGAGGGCGGGGGCCTGATCCTCAAAGGACTCGTAGGCGAGGGGATAAGGGGGATTCCGGACGACGCCGAGGTAGGTCTCGCGAGCGGGTTGGAAGGTTTGCCAGGCATCCTCAACGGACTGCCAGAAGGCGTCGGGATCGCGGGGTGGATCGTCACCTGCGGAAGTGGACGCAGAATCGATCGGGATGGAAAGATTGGCGGGGAGCGCGTCGGCAGTAGCCTCGACGACGGAGCCGAGCGGGGAGTCGCCGCGGAAAAAGAGAGCGCGGAAGGCCTCGGCGGTCTCGGGATCGACTTCGGGCGGGGTGTATATTTCGGCGAGGGAGGTCGGGTAATTGACCTCGCTGGTGTCCTTGAGAGCGAAATAAAGGAAGCCGATGGTTGCGGCAAAGACGAGGCATACGGTGAGGAGGAGGTTCCGCAGGAGGGATTTTCTAGCGTTCGCCACGTTTCGGTATCCTAGGAAGGGAACCGGTTTCGGCAACGCAAATCTACAGGGTGGATCAACTGATGCAGTCGAGGACCTGGGACAGCCCGGTGAGGACGAGGTCGGGCTTGACGGAGGCGCAGTCGGGGTCGTCTTGGCGGAGCCGGAGGGAGCGCTTGTCGCCGGCAAAGAGGGCGGTACGGAACTTGCAAGCGGCGGCGGGCCAGATGTCGTTCCGAACATCGTTGCCGACATAGAGGAGGTTGTGCGGTTTGATGCGGTGGTGCTCCCACCATTCGTCGGCGGCTTTCCGGTAGAGGATTCTGGAGGGCTTGGCCTCGCGCAGAAGGTAGCTCCAGATTGAAACCCGGAGGTCGACTCCGAGTTCGTCGAGAGATTTTCCGAAAAAGGCTTCAAAGAGGAGAGGGGTAAAAAACTGGGCGTTGGAGATGATTCCGATGGGAAGACTCCGGGATCGGAGGTCGGCGAGAAGAGATTCGCAACCGGGCATCGGGTGCACCGGGTTGACAGCGATCTCATAGCGCACGGCGGTTTCGGCCACTCTTGCGAGGGTGAGCTCGCCCTCGATGAGGGCTTCGCCGAGGAGGGTTTTGATAAAGGACTGCCAGACATCCCGGATTTCGACCTCGGGAAATTTCAAATTATCCTGTTTGTCGATCTCCTCGCGCTGGGCCTGATGAATGGCGTCGTAAAATCGTTGGGCGAGGCCTTCGCCGTCGCCGTTAAAGGAAAACCCGGCGGCTTCAAGGGCGTTGCGGAGGGGTTCATCGCGGTCCTGATCCCCGGCAATACTGATGTCCCCGACACCGGAGATGATGAGGGTGCCGTAGACGTCAAAGACGACGCCGTGGATGGACTCGAGGGACTCGAGGCGGGTAGTCTGAGCGGTGGGGATCGGCTCGAGGGGAGCGGTTCCCTGGCGGATAATCTCGATTTGTTGTCGGGTTGGTTCCGGGTTCATTTGGTGCGCAGGAGATTGAAGTCGGCCGGTGAGAGGAAGGCGTGGAGCAGGGCTTCGGGGGGGAGGAATTGACGGGACTGTCCGGATTGCCTAAGAAGGGAGCGGTAAATGGAATCGAGCTTGCGGGCATAGGCCCGGTGCGAGAAGGCGTCGTGGGTGGCGCGGGCATTTTCCTGGATTTGCTCTTGAGAGGGCAGGACCTCGGGGAGGTTGGGAAGGAGACGCGCGGCGGCTTGATCTTCCCGTAGGACCTTGCGGAGGACCTCCTGCTGAAGGGCTTCGTCCAACCTGCCGAAGTCGACGGTGGTGGGGTCCTCTCCGAGGAAACCATCGAGGGCTTCCTTAAAATCCTTCTCGGCCATCTCGAGCCCGTAGTCCTGAAAGGCTTTCCGGAGGGCGGGGCGGAGGTGGTTTCGAAGGGCATCGTGCCCTCCGATCCAGTCGACGGGGACGGGAAATCGCGCGTATAGACTGGAGAGCCCGATGCCGAAATTCTTGAAGTCACGGGTGATCGGAGGAAGGTCGCGGCCGAGAAGGGGTTTCCCGAAGAGCCAGGGCTCGATGAAGGCGAGCCCAAAACCTTCGGCGATGCTGGTGGTGATGAGAGCGGAGGCGGCGGCCATGACTTGTTCGAACGGGGCCTCGACCTCGGCGGCGATCCCGAGACGCACGGGGAGGTCGTGGCAGCGAGCCACTTCGCGCCATTCGCTCCAGGTGGACTCAAAGGCGGGATTGGTGGGTCCGAGGGTATTAACGAGGACGGGTCGCTCCATGCCGATGCGACCGGGTTCGCGTTGGAGGAGGGCGGCCCAGAGGAGAAACTCCCCGAAATTTTTCCGGCGGGTGGCGCGGACGGGGTAGAGAATGAGCTCGGAGAATTTTTCCAAATCGCGCATCCAGGACTGGAAAGGAGGGGGCGCATCCAGCGGGGTGGCCTGGACGCTGTTGGGGAGGCCATGAAGGCGGTCATCGGGGATGCCGACCTTCCGGAGAAGTTGGTAATCCCTTCCGTTGAGGACGGCGTAGGCGACGCGACCGTCAAGGGGGTAGGTTTTGCGAAGGAGGTCGGGTGTCCGGCGAAGTTTGCGATAGTTCTCGGGGCGGCCTTCTTCGGCGAAGTCGTGGATGTGGAGGAGAATGGCTTCGCCGGAACCGGCGAGTTCCTGAACGACGCGGGTAAGGGCGTTGTTCTTGCCAAGGCTGTGATTATGAATGTGCCAGAGGTCGGGGTTGGTTCCGAGGGATTGCCGGGCGGCGGAGCGCAGTTCGGAGAGGAGGTGAATTGGATCGGGGGCGTCCTCCGGGTCGGCATAGGCAAGGGCGGGGACTTCGCAGGTGTTTTGGAGGCGGGTGTCGGTGGTCGGGGGCCCGGCAAGAACGGCGAGCCGGTGGTCGATCCCGGCCTGGTTGAAGGCGGCCTCTGTATTTTCCACAACGCGGGTAACCCCTCCGGGTTTCAGGTGGTAGTGGACGACGGCGACGTTCAACGGGGAAGCCATAAGGGGCTTACTTATCCAGTCCGAATTTTTCCCGGTATTCGGCGATGGTCTGCATCGGGGGGCGTTCTTCCTCGATGATCTCGCGGGTGACCTGTTCGTAGGTATTGCCCTCGGCTTCAAACTGGCGGAAGACGGTGTGCAACTCAGGGAGTTTCTCGACCATGCCGAACTTTTCGATGCGTTTGAGGAAGGATTGGAGGATACCAAAAGCCATCTTCCCGAGAGCATTAGTGGATTGGTTATGGTGGACGCGCTGGTCGAGGTCGGTTTGGGCGAAGGCCTCGATGCCGCGGTCTCGGTAGACGTCGAGAATGTGGGAGGTCTCGACCCCGTAACCAATGGGAAAGGCAATTTCCTGGAGGACTTCGCGCCGGACGGCATACTCGCCAGAAAGAGGTTGGATGAGGGCGGTAAGCTCGGGGAAAAAGAGGGAGAAGAGGGGACGGACGAGGATTTCGGTGACGCGGCCGCCACCGGATTCCCTTCGACCGGAGCTGAAGGTGAGGGGCCGGTCATAGAAGGCCTTCACGTATTGCATGGAATCGTTATAGAGGAGAGGGGCGATGAGGCCGTAGGCGAAGCGGGGGTGGATATTTTTAATATCGGCATCGACGTAGCAGATGATGTCGCCCTCGAGTTGATGGATGGCCTTCCAGAGGTTTTCGCCCTTGCCGCGCTTGAAGCCCTGACCGGGGAGGATGTCGGCGCTGTGGAAAGTTTCGGCCCCGAAGTTGGCGGCGACCTCGAGGGTCTTGTCGGTGGAGCCGGAGTCAATGACGGCAATCTCATCGATGAGCGGATACCGCTCCATGAGCTCGGAGCGGAAGATAACGATCTCCTTACCGATGGTTTTCTCCTCATTGAGTGTAGGGATGCAGAGGGAGATCTTCAGCCCTTTTTTTTCCTTGGCGCGAAGAAGTTTGAGCAGGTCCCAGAACTCGCCATGATGGAAGGTGTTGGTTTCAAGCCACTTATCAATTTTCTTCATCGCAGTAGCCCTTATCGATGGCGCAAATCATAGAAATCAGCTGGGCGAGGCCTTTATTGAGGGGCTCGATCAGGATCGATTCGTCATCCAGGTTCAAATTTTCCCCATCGGTCAGGCCGAGGGTGAGAGCGGGAATATCCTTGGCAATAAGGGCGCTGAGTTCGCCGACACTGGGAGCGATTTTCGGCTCGATGGTGAGGCCGCGCATAATGGACCGGGCGCTCTTGACAAGCGGGTGGCTGTAGGGAATGCCGCCGGGGTTGCGAACGGCGATGGGTTCGATCTTGATCTCGGGGTTGTTCTCGAGTGCGGCGACCTCGACGATCTCGTCGATGGCACTACGGATGCGTTTGACCTGCTCGATGTCCTCGCTTCGGATTTCGAAGCGGATACGCCCGGAGGTGGTCATATTGCTGTAGGTGTTCCCGGCCTGGATGGAGCCGATATTGATGCTGGTTTTCGGCTCCCTGGGAATGGGAATGGCATAGATCTGATTAAGAATGCGGGTGAGGATGCGGGAGGCGCTGATCCGCCCGAAGTGGTGCCAGGAGGTTTCCTCGGGCACCCGCACGGAGATTTCCGCGCGGACCATCCCGAGTGAGGAGTAGCTGAGCCGTCCGAGGTGGACGCCCTTCACACAGATAGCCTGATGAAGGGGAAGGGTATGATTCTCGAGGAAGAAACGGAGCCCTCCGAGGTTGGCGCGCCCGAGGCTCTTGACGGTGCCAAGAAGGAGGAGGTTTGAGTCCAGTTCGATAGAGAGGGTCTCGAGAATGCCGGGAAGGATGGCGATGGTGGCGAGCCCGAGGCTGTTATTGGCGATGCTGGGGCCAACGACCCGGTCGGTGACCACGGTCATCGCGTGATCGACGGCGGATGGATAGATGGAGTCGGCATGGGCGGCGAGGAGGATATTCCGGTCCCCTTTTTGGCCGGGGAGGCGGGCGAGGCCGTTGCCCTCCTCGTCAACCGAAATATCGACGAGGCCTTCCTCGTTAAACCGATCGGTAAGGAAGCGAATCCTTTTATCCTCTTCAAAAGTGGGAGCGGGGATCTCTCCAAACATCACGGCGTTGGCAAGGAGGATTTCCCGGATGCCGGAATGCTTCTGCAGGCCATTGGTGAGATCCGTCACGATCGTATTGATTTTGTCTGTCATGTCCAGTTAGGGCGACTAACCTAGTGGTATGGGCAAGAAAGGGCCAAGTGTTTTTTCTGAGGGCGTGGCAGAGGGGGTTCGATTAAAAGCAAGCTTGCACCGGAATCGGGGTCTTCGCAGGTTAGAGACTTTATGATTTTATTCGGCGCCGATCTGGGTTCGCCAAACGAAACCGCAATTCCATGGGCTTTCACATAGGATTCATATCGACTCGATTTGCCGGCTCGGACGGGGTGTCTCTGGAAAGCGCGAAATGGGCGGAGGTGTTGTGGGACGACCGCCACGTGAGTTTCTGGTATAGCGGGCGGAACGACCGGCATCCGGATATCAGCATGTGCGTGCCGGAAGCTTACTTCGGGCACCCTGAGAATGCTTGGATCAATGAGCGGATTTGGGGCCATTCGCGGCGCTCGCGTCTGGTCTCGGCGCGGATTCGGGAAATGGCGGACTACCTGAAGCAGACGCTTTACGACTTCGTGGAACGCTTCGGAATCGACCTGATCATCCCGCAGAATCTTTTGGCGATCCCGATGCACGTGCCGCTGGCAATCGCGATGACCGAATTCCTCGCGGAGACGAACCTGCCGTCCATCGGGCACCACCACGACTTTTACTGGGAGCGGACGCGTTTCAGCGTGGGTGCGATCAACGATTATCTGGACGCGGCGTTTCCACCGCGGGTGCCGAATATGCGGCACGTGGTGATCAATCAGGCGGCACTGGAGCAGCTCTCCCTGCGAAAGGGGGTACCGAGCACCTACATACCGAATGTCTTTGACTTCGACAACCCGCCGGAGCCGGATCCGGATCCCTACGCATCGGATTTCCGGTCGGAAATCGGGCTGACGAAGGACGACATCATGATCCTGCAGCCGACGCGGGTGGTGCCGCGAAAGGGGATCGAGCATGCGATCAAACTGGTCAGCATGTTGGAGGATCCGCGCTACAAGCTAGTGATCAGCCATGACGCGGGGGACGAGGGGATGGAGTATCAGAACCGGCTGATGGACCTTTCGGCGGAGGAGAAGGTGGACCTTCGCTTCGTTTCGATGCGGATCGGGGAAGTACGGCAGTTCGATCGTTCGGGGAAGAAGATTTACACGCTTTGGGACATCTACCCGCACGCAGACCTGGTCTCGTATCCCAGTCTTTACGAGGGCTTCGGAAACGCGCTGCTGGAGGCGATTTATTTCAGGTTACCGGTCATTCTGAACCGCTATTCGATCTACATCCAGGACATCGAGCCGAAAGGGTTCCGCCTGATGGAGATGGACGGCTTTGTGACGAGCCGCTTGGTAAAGGAGGTACGGCGGGCGGTGGAAGACCCGAAATACCGCAAGGAAATGGTGGACCACAACTACAAGATCGCACGCCGTTTTTACAGTTACACCGTGCTGCGGCGCCACCTCCGAACGCTCATCAACAGCCTCTCGGGGATTAAATTATAAGGGAAGGACGGGCCATGCACCATCGTTTATCCAACGTCATTCTGGAGCGGATCGCAGGCCGCTTGAAGCGCCTCTACCCCGACCAGAGCGAGGGCCTGATCGACCGATTATTATTCACGGTGGGGCGCTACGGAACGGGGACGGATCGGAGGAAGCCCGACCGCTTGTGGGACGAGGAGGACGTGGTCCTGATCACCTACGCGGATTCGCTCCGGCGCACGGCGGATGATTTCAACGAACTTCCGCTGGTGACCCTACGGCGTTTTTTCAAAGAACACCTGAAGGGAGCGGTTTCGACGGTGCACCTGCTGCCATTTTATCCTTGGTCGAGCGATGACGGTTTTTCGGTGATTAACTACCGCGAGGTGGATCCTGCGGTGGGCGGCTGGGGAGAGGTCGAGGACCTCAGCCGGGAGTGCGACCTGATGTTCGACCTGGTGTTGAACCACTGTTCGAGCGAGAGTTCCTGGTTCAAGGATTTCGTATCGGGCATCCAGCCGGGGCGGCACTATTTCCTGGAGATGGACCCGGATACGGATCTCTCAGAGGTGGTGCGACCGCGAACCTCGCCGATTCTGACGGAGACCCCGACCCGGGATGGCAAGACGCATGTCTGGACGACCTTCAGCGCAGACCAGGTGGACCTTAATTGGCAAAACCCGGACCTCCTTTTCGAATTCATCGATATACTCTTTCTATATATCTCGAAAGGTGCGCGGATCCTGCGGATGGACGCGGTGGCTTTTCTCTGGAAAAAGCTGGGGACTACCTGTATCCATCTTCCGGAGACACACGAGGTGGTGAAGCTCTTCCGCGACCTCTGCGAGCTGGTGGCGCCGGAGGTCCTCGTGCTAACGGAGACAAACGTCCCGCAAGAGGAGAACCTGAGCTATTTTGGGGAGGGGGACGAGGCCCACATGGTCTACAACTTCAGCCTTCCGCCGCTGTTGCTGCACGGGTTGCTGCGAAATGACGCGAGGCACGTAACGGAATGGGCGAAGGAGTTGCCGGAACTGCCGAAAGATTGCACCTATTTCAACTTCTCCTCGAGCCACGACGGAATCGGGGTGCGTCCGCTGAAGGGGATTCTCGACGACAAGGAACTGGATTTCCTGGTTGAGGAAGTGCAGAAGCGGGAGGGTCGGGTGAACTTCCGGACGGGTCTCGGAGGCAAGCAGGAACCCTACGAATTGAACATCACGTATTTCAGCGCGTTGAGTGAACCGGGCGACGAAGAGGCGGGGGTCGCGCGTTTTCTCTGTTCGCAGGCGGTGGTGTTGTCGTTGCGGGGGATCCCCACGATTTACATCCACGCCCTGATGGCCACCCCGAATTATCTCGAAGGGATGGAGGCCACCGGTCAGAACCGGACGATCAACCGGAAAAAGTGGGAAGTGACGGAGCTGAATGCCCTGCTCGAGGACGAGACTACGGCGCAAAGCCGGGTTTTTCAGGGCCTCGTCCGGCTCCTCCGGCGAAGGTCCAATTACAAGGCCTTCCACCCGGACGGGGAACAGCGGGTATTGGAGATGGGGAATTCGTTCTTTGTCGTGCTCCGGCGATCCCCTGACCGGACGGAAACGATCCTCTGCATATTCAATTTTTCGGGTGAGCGCCAAATCATCAAGAACCCGCAGGACACGGAGATGGCGAGGAAGATCAAGTCCTTCTATGATATTGTTTCCGGAAAGACCTTCGGTTCGGGGAAGAAGGGGATAACTCTGGAACCCTATCAGTTTCTGTGGCTGGTGCCGAAGCTGGGGGAGTAGGGG
>CAYQKH010000127.1:0-9142 GCA_964417945.1 uncultured Opitutales bacterium | reverse complement strand
CCTCGCCCATGTGCGTGACCGGCTGCCGGGTGCCCGGCACCTCGGCACCATCGAATCGCCCATCGCCGGCGGCGACGGAAACCGGGAATACCTTGCCGCCTGGCATCGGTGCGAAAATCCTTCCGCCTGAGCTCCGGGGTTCCCGTTGCCAATCCGCTTATTTTCTGCATCACTCTCGATAGACATCCTTTATGAATCCCCTTCGCAGAATCGCCTTTGTCGTCAATGCCGGCAAGGACGGGGCCCTCGAATACGCCACGCGGCTCAGTGCTTCCGTTCGCGATTCACTCGATGCCTTTGAAATTTTTCAGGGCCATGCTTTAGGGGAAGATTTTCTGCGCGGCTATGACGCCTGTTGTGTCATCGGCGGCGACGGAACGATTCTTGGGGTTGTCAGGCCCGCCGTAAAACACCGCGTTCCCGTCATCGGGATCAACCACGGGAAACTGGGGTTCCTCACCACCTACACCCAGGAGGAGGCCGATGACTGCCTTCCGGATCTTATCGCCGGGAATTACCGCCAGACTCAACGCACCCTCCTCAACTGCCGGACCGCCCACCAGCAAGAGGCCCTCGCCCTTAATGACGTTGTCATCAAATCTTCTTCCAATGCCAGCCTCGTGGAACTTCGCGTCAGCCAGAACGGGGATCTCGTCAACACCTATAATGGCGACGGGCTCATCTTCAGCACGCCCACCGGCTCCACCGCCTACAATCTTGCTGCCGGTGGACCCATCATGCACCCCGGCTCCCACGTCCTCGCGATGACCCCCATCAGCCCGCATACCCTCAGCAACCGCAGCATGGTGCTCTCCTCAGAGGTGGAACTTACCGTCGAAAGCGTAAAACCTCATCTCGTCCCCCAGGTGATCCTCGATGGAAAACTTCCTTTCGGCCACGAATCCGGCTCATTTCCCTTGCGCATTTCCGTTTCCGAAGAACGCTTCACCCTCCTCCACCGGGATGACTACGATCACTTCTCTATTGTTCGAAATAAGCTGAATTGGTGATCCACACACGCTCAACCCCAATTTCCATCAAAAAACGACCTCTGGGAGTTTGTAACCGGTTTTCAATTCCGTCTTGCTGGCCTGAGCACAATTTCAATAATATTTCCTAATCGAACCCGGTATGGCAGAAGAACTGGAATACTATATCCGCACGGAACAAAGTGACGAAGCCCGTGGGCCTTATCCCATTAATCACCTCCAATCCCTCGGCGAAGCCGGACAGATCGACCGCGAAACCCTTATCTTCGACCCCGACATGGAGGTCTGGATCGAAGTCGGGAAGCACGAATCCCTCGGACCCGTGATTTTTCCCGAACGGAAAAAACTCGTCTTGAAAGCTATGGAGGTGGCACCCCCGCAGACGAAAAAAGCGGAGAAGCGGAAAAATAAAGAGAAAGAGGGCGAGGGCGAGGGCGAGGGCGAAGAAAACGAACCCGCATCCCCAGTCTCCAGCGATACCGATGACGAGGGCAATGAGCTTCCCGCCCACGACGTCAGCGAGATGCTCCTCGCCGCCGAAGGCCAGACCGAGGATACCGAGCATCTAAAAAGAAAACAGGAACGCCAGAATGCCGCCGCCTCCATCAGCCTGCCCGGGCTCGGCCTTATCATGGTTCTTTCCGCCTTTATCCTGATCTTCCCGAATTACACCATCCTTCAGGAAGCCTTCTCCGGGGACGGGAATTACCTCACCCTCGCCGACCCCATGATCATTATCGGTCTCATCGACTTGATCTTCGGGGTTTTCCTCTTCCTCGCTGTTTCGGAGATTTTCCCCGCCATTCGCTTGCGCGCCGCTCTCGGCCTCGGGTTCTGGGGCTTTATTTTCTGGGCGGGTGGAGATCCGACCCTCATGGGAATAGCGGTCGCCGGCCACCTTGCCCTTTTTGTCTGCACCCTGACCCTCAACCTTTACATCATGATGTTGGGTCTGGTTCTGGGAGTTGCCGGTTTCGGCTTCCTCGCCTATATGACCTTTACGGGTTCCCTGCTCAATTTTCTTTAGTCGAGAGTTCCGGTCCGTTCCTCTCCCGCGATCTGATCACCCGCCGGGCGAGGCGTCCCAGCATTGACAGGTAGGGCCCATCCTCACAATACATGGATCTTTTCCCACCCCCCCTCTCCAAAATTTCATGATTTCCTGGATTCAAGATCGGCTCATCAAGAACGGAAAGTGGATTTTCAGTATCCTCCTCGCCGTCATCATCGTCTCCTTCGTCTTCGTCATCGGCGAGACACCCGGCATTACCACCCCCCAGTTCGGAGGGGATGACCAATACTACTACGGAGTGAATCTCCGGGATACGGAGGCCCTCGAGATCCTCGACCGCCAGACCTCCCTCGTCACCATGATGCGGGCCGGGAACAGTAATTTCTCCGCACAGAATATCCGCCAGCTCAGCTACTTCCGCGCCGCCTCCCTCTACCTCGCCGACCAGTATAAAGTTCCCGTCCCCGACAAGGAGGACCTGCAAAAATACATCCTCGAGATGCCCCTCTTCCAGAACCAGCAAGGGGAATTCAATCCCGACACCTACCAGCAGTTTGTCGATTCCATCCGCAACAGCCCCTCCTTCCAAGGCGGCATCCTCGATCGCGCCATCCAGGATGAATACCGGATCGCAAAGGTTTCCGAGTGGCTCTCCGACCAGGGTTTCGTCGTTCCTTACGACGTTCAGCTCCTCGGACAGGAAGCGCAGACCCTCTGGTCGCTCAAAGTTGCCAGCCGGAAATTAAGTGAATTCCAGCCGGGGATCGACACATCCGAGGAGGCCCTCTCCGAATACTATCAAAACAATAAGTTCAAATACGAAACCGCTCGGAAGCGGCTTATCTCCTGGATCTACTTTCCCGCCGAGCGCTTCCTCGAGGAGGTCGCGGATCCCGGGGATGAAGTCCTCCTCGAGCACCTCGAGGCCTACATTTATCGCTTCCTCGACTCCGAGGAAGACCGGGATCCCGAGGACCCCGCCAATATTCTCGAGCCTGAGGCCCTCCTCGCCAAGCGCCGCGATCAAGTCCTCAACGATTGGCGCAAGGATCGGGCCGATTCCATTGCCCGCATCCGCGCCGAGGATTTCGCTACCTCCCTCTACGACGACCGCATCCAGCAAAACTCCGAGAACTTCAAGGGTCGCGTCGAGGCCCTCGGCCTCGAGACCGGTTCCTTCAATCCCATCGCCCGCGACACCCCGCCGCGCGCCGCCGGAGAAGGTGCCACCTGGGATATCCTCCGCACTACCCGGGGCCTCCAATCCCTACAATGGTTTACCGATGCCATCGCCTTCCGCGACGGCTACGGTATCTTTTACCTTACCGGAATCGAAGAACCACAAGTCCCCCCCCTCAGCGAAATCCGGGACCGGGCCGAGAGCGATTTCCGCGAGGACGAGCGCCGCCGACTCTTTAATGAATCGTCCCTCCCCATCGCCGCCTCCATCCGAGAAAACCTTGATCAGGGGATGGGGTTCGATGAGGCCATCGCGAACTCTTCCCTGCCTCCAGTAAAGACCCTCATCCCCGACCTCAACCGGGCCTGGCGAAACCAGTTGCCTCTGCCCCGGATTTCCGACCGCGACTTCCTCTTCCAGGTCCGGTCCTTCACCGACGTTTCACAGTCCAATCTCCCTCCCCGATTCCCCGAGCCCCTCTTCAACAGCCTTAAGGGGATGGAGTCGGGTGAGATGTCCGACATGATCACCGTCGGTAAGGTCGGCTATTTCGTCTACATCCTGGAGAAAGAGGAGCCTCAGCTCCTTGCCGGCGAGCCCGACTACGAGGACGCCCGCAACACCCTTGAGTTCTCCTATAGCAACTTCCTCCTCCGGAATGCCATGAACGAACTTCTCGAAGATGGGTTCCCCGACAGCCTCCAGAATATCCCCGGGCTCTAGAGCATTCTTGCGTTTTCTTCGGCGCGTCCCCTGCGCTCAGCCGAAGAGGTCCTCCACCGGATCGGGTTTCTTCGGCTCCAGGAGATGCATCCGCTCCGCCTCAATCTGGTTCCGGAACCACGAGCGCTGCTTTTTAACGAGGCGCCAGGTAGCACGGTTGATCCCCACCTCCAGCGCCTCACGGTCGCTCCCATCGTTTTTCATCCAGTCCAGGCACTCCCGGTAGCCCACCGATCGCGTCGCACTCGGGTTCGCCTCAAAACCGTTCGCCAGTAAACGCTCCACCTCCTCGACTAAACCCGCTTCCAGCATCGTCCGGGTCCGGTTCGCAATCCGCTTCTCCAAATCTTCCCTCGTCCGATCCAGCAGGCTCGTCCGCTTCCGATACTCCGCGTAGGGTGTCGGCTGGTTCCGGAAGGCCGCCTGCAGCTCGGGCAACTGCTTCCTCGAGGCGAGACACCGTTCCAACGCCCGCATCACCCGCCGCGGATTCGCGACCTCGAGGTCCCCGACCCCACCCGGGTTCAACGCTTTGATCCGCGCCACCATCGCTCCCAGTCCCTGCTCATGGTAGAGAGCTCGTACTGACCGGGTCACCGGTTTCGGGATCTCAACTGGATCCAGGACCGGGGCAAAAAAGCTTTTTAGGTAAAACCCGCTGCCGCCCGTCACCAGCACCGCTCGTCCCGCCGCCGTTAGCGCCTCCACCGTCTTCCGCGCATACTCCACGTAGGCCGCAATTGAAAACGGTTCGTGCGCTTCCAACAAATCAATCCCGTGATGGGGCACCCGCCTTCGTGTCTCCACACTCGGCTTGGCCGTGCCAATATCCATCCCACGATACACCTGCAACGAATCACAGGACAAGATCTCCACCGGGAATTCACGGGTCTCCGCCCAGCGCAGGGACAATTCCGTTTTCCCCACCGCCGTCGGCCCGGAAAGAAAATATAAGGTCCCCTTCATAAACAACTAGAAACAGTGGTTCGCCCTTTTAATCGTGGCAACCTCTTTACCCCCCCACCCCGATCCCGGGTCCCGTCCAACCTCCCACCCCTGCCACCGCGTAGGCAGCAAAGCGACCCACGGCATACGGAGCGAAGCGACCGTATCGGGCTTGCCACGGCGTATGGAGCGAAGCGACAGTAGCCGGGTGCACATCTCGATTATTACCGAAACCTTCCCCCCGGAGGTCAACGGGGTTGCTATGACGCTGCATCAGTTGGCCGTCGGCCTTGCCCAGGAAGGGCATCGAATCGAAGTCGTACGACCTCGGCAGAAAACGCCTCATGAACCTCCGCAAGCGTTTACCGAGGTCGAGGTAGGTGGCCTCCCGCTTCCGGGTTATCAGGGTCTCCGTTTCGGGCTTCCCTGCAAGCGCCGCCTCCTCCGCCAGTGGAAGGCCCAACCACCCGATGTTCTTTACGTGGCCACCGAAGGTCCGCTGGGGCTCTCCGCCGTTGGCGCCGCGCTCAAGCTCGGCATTCCCGTCACCTCCGGTTTTCATACCAATTTCAATCAATATATGAAACACTATGCCGTGCCCGGAGTTGCCCCCCTCATGGCCGGCTACCTCCGCTGGTTTCATAACCGTACCTGGTGCACCTATACCCCTTCTCCGACCGCCCAGTCCGAACTCACCAACCTCGGCCTCCGCAATGTCCGCGTCCTCGGGCGCGGCGTCGATACCCGACAATTCCATCCCGCAAAGACCGATGACGCTCTCCGCCGCGATTGGGGCATTCAACCCGGCGGCATCGCGCCCGTTTTTGTCAGCCGGATCGCCGCCGAAAAAAACCTCGCCCTCACCACCTCCGCTTTCCGGGAAATCTGCCAATCCGTTCCCGGGAGCGTCGCCGTCTTCGTCGGCGACGGTCCCGAGCTCCCCAAACTCCGGAGGGAATTCCCCGATTTCCATTTTGCCGGAATGAAACGCGGCGAGGACCTCGCCCGGCATTATGCCTCCGGTGACCTCTTTATCTTTCCCAGCATTACCGAGACCTTCGGCAACGTCATTACCGAGGCGATGGCCAGCGGCCTCGTCGTGGTCGCCTACGATTATGCCGCACCCCACCTCTACATCGTCGACGGCGTCAACGGCTTCCTCGCTCCCTTCAACCAGCCCGAGGCCTTCCCTCTTGCCGTTAAACGAGCCCTCGAAGCCCGGGACCGCTGGCCCGAAATCCGCAAGGCCGCCCGAAAAACCGCTGAAAGCCTTACCTGGAGCAATATTGTCCACCAGTTCGTTCAAACCCTCGAGGAAGCGGCCGCCTCCCACGACAACTGAATCCCTCTTTGCAACCCCATACGGTTGTTTCTTACCCACAGCTTATTCACAAGTTGGGTCGACTGTGCCGATCGCCCCCTTAGTCACAACCTGTGGGGGTACAACCATCTCCGCATCCCAAAATAGTGGGGGTCTCCCGGATTTTCATCCTTTCCGCTCGTTACGATCGCGTGAACCGTGTAACGCCTCCGTTAATGTTCGGTAGGTATTGTGAATAACTTTTGACTGCCCAACCCCATCCCTTTACCACGACTTTAGTCTTTCCCGCGTTTCTCTCCGGTCGCCTATGAAAAAAGTTACTCTGAAGTTCAAAACCGTGATCTTGTCTGACGTCCACCTCGGGATGACGGATTGCAAAATCAACGAGGTAAATACCCTCCTCAAGCATGCCCACTGCGATAAGCTCATCCTCAACGGGGACATCATCGACGGCTTGGCCCTGCGCAGAGGGGGACGTTGGACGAAAAAGCACACCCGTTTCATCCGCCTCTGTCTGAAAAAGATGGAGAAGCGCCGGACGGAACTCATCTACATCCGGGGGAATCACGACGACATCCTCTCCCGCTTCCTTCCCATGCGCTTCGACAAGTTGACCGTCACCGACAAGTATGTCCATGAGACGCCGAACGGCGACTACCTCTGCATCCATGGCGACGGGCTGGACGCCATCTGCTCTCACCATAAATGGCTCATGCACCTCGGGAACCTAAGCTATGACTTCATGCTTTGGATCAACCGCCTCTACAACAAGTGGAGGCTGTATCGGGGCAAGGGCTATTTCTCCATCTCCAAGGTCCTCAAAGCCAAAGTGAAGGGTGCAGTTGCCTTCGTCGGGAAATACGAGGACCAGCTCCAGAACCTCGCCCGGAAAAACAACTACCGCGGAATTATCGCCGGGCACATTCACACTCCCGCCGATAAAATCGTCGGAAAGGTGCATTACCTCAACAGCGGCGATTGGATCGAATCCAAATCCTTTATTGTCGAGCACTTCGACCACACCTTTGAGGTGCTCGATTATGAGTCCTTCCTTCAACGCCTTCAGGAAAAGGCCGACCGGAAGAATCTCCAGAATACCGATGAGATCGTCTGCCTGGGCGACGACCTCCCCCCAGAGGAAGAGGACGAGGATGTCGAAATCCTTCCCAAGGCGCTCGTCGACCAGTTCGTCAATGAGCACCATTCCGCCAGGATTGCTCGGAAACGGTCCAGACGCACCTCCTCACGGGTGTCCTGAGCCCTCCAAAGCCCGGGCCAGGTAAACCAATCCTATCCCACCTTGTCCGATCAGCCGGAGGATCAAATTGCGGCCAAACACCCTCTGGCCCTCCGATGAAACGACCGTTGTTGCAGCCTCAGGATCAAAAGAGGAATCGCCGGAAAGGCTCACGGCCCCAATTCAATCCATTTCCACTGCAGTTACAAGGCTTCTCCCCTCTCCGCTCCTCCAAACCCGAAATAGGCTTCGGCATTCCGGAAACAGATTCGCCGCACGAGGTCCCCCGCCAGCTCGAAGTCATTTGGGATCAGCCCGTCCGCCATATCCTGCCCGACCAGATTGCAGAGCACCCGCCGAAAATACTCGTGACGCGGAAAACTTAGGAAACTGCGGCTGTCGGTCAGCATCCCGATAAAGCGCGAAAGCAAGCCGTTGTTCGAGAGGGCGTTCAGTTGCCACTCAATGCCTTCCTTTTGATCGAGAAACCACCAACCGCTCCCAAATTGAATCTTTCCGGGAACCGATCCATCCTGGAAATCTCCCGCCAGCGTCGCAAAGAGGTAATTGTCCGCCGGGTTCAGGTTGTAAAGGATCACCTTGGGCAGCCCTCCTCTGCTTTCCAAATGATCAAGGAGGTGGCAGAGGCGCTCCCCTTGTGGCCAGTCCCCCATCGAATCAAATCCGGTATCCGGCCCGAGGCGCTCGAATTGCCGGGAGTTCGTGTTCCGCATTGCTCCGATGTGAAATTGCATCACCCAGCCCCGCTCCGCGTTCCAACGCCCAACCTCCGACAGAACCGCAAAAGCGAAACCTTCCGCTTCGCTCAGATCGGCGGCATTTCCTGCCAGTGCACCGCGGTAAATCCGGTCCAGGGTCTCGGGGCTCAAATCCGCATTCTGCGGACAGGTGCTGAACCCATGGTCACTGGCGCGTCCCCCCCCTTCGTGGAAAGCGGTATGCCGGGCACGAAGCGCCTCGAGGAATTCCCCATAACAACTGACCCGCATCCCCGACGTGTTTGCCAGCGCCGTAACCCACTCCATGAAACGGGAAGGGTCGTCCACCCGAAGCCCCGCATCCGGTCGGAAGGTCGGGATCACCCGGGTTTCGATTCCCGAATCGGCGATCTCTTGGTGCGCCTTCAAGTTGTCGGTCGGATCGTCGGTTGTGCCAATCAGGCGAACCTTGAACCGGTCCAGAATTCCCCGCACCGATAAAGCCGGGTCCTTCAGCTGCCGGTTCGCTTCCTCCCAAATCTCCGGGGCGCTCGCTTCATGGATCAGCAGATCGATCCCGAAAGTGCGCTGCAGCTCGAGGTGCGACCAATGGTAGAGGGGATTCCGCAGGCAGTGGGGTACCGTCCGGCAGAAGGCCAGAAACTTCTCGTAGGGATCCGCCCCGCCGGTGATGTGGCTCTCCGGAATCCCGTTCGCCCGCATCGCGCGCCATTTGTAGTGATCCCCCGCGAGCCAGGCCGCCGCGAGATCCGGAAAGCGAAAATCCCCCGCAATCGCCTCCGGCGAGAGATGACAGTGGTAGTCGAAAAGCGGCTCACCCTCCGCATAGTCGTGGTAAAGCCGCCGCGCCGCCGCGGTCTGGAGCAGAAAATCCTCGTCGAGAAACGGCATGACTCCAAAAGACCCCTTTTCAGCCTTTCAGCGCCGCGAGCGACGACCGGACGAGGTCCTCGATCGCCTTCCACTTACCCTCCGCAATCAAGTCCTTGGGCGCC
>CAYQKH010000126.1:7512-9227 GCA_964417945.1 uncultured Opitutales bacterium | reverse complement strand
ATTCCGCGCCGGTCGTTCCTCCCTCTGCTCCATCGGAGTAGCACACCTCCACGTTGGGGAGAAGCTCTCGCCAAGGCCTCGGTGGGCAAGAATGGAGGGAGGGCTAAAACCGGAGGTAGGCGAGGGGGCGGTTTTTCTGTTCGCGGGTGAGGGGGGGGATTTCGAAGGTGCGGCGGGAGTCGGGTCGGGACTTGAGGTAGTCGGCGACCCGGGAGCGGAAATCCAGCCAGCGCCCCCAATCGCAATCGGGTGCGGAGTCGATATAGCGGAGGAGGCTGAGCCACTCGAGGTTCACTCTTTCGATGTCCCCGGTCCGGAGTTCCTCATCGATCATCCGGTATTTCACGCCGGGGTCGTCGGCCAGTTCGCGCAGGATTTCGGAGGCTCCTTCGCCATATTCGACGGGAACGCCTTTTTTCAGATAGCCCTCGTAGTTGGCACTGCGGTAGGCCTGACGGCAGACCATCTGGAAACGGCCGCTGGCATTGCCGAGGCGGTCGAACCGGTGGCCGGCACGGAGGTTAGCGACATCGAAAACAAGGTCGTCGAGCGGATAGGACTCGTCCTCAAGAGCGGCGGCAAGGGCGAGTCCTTCCCCGTGGTTGAAAAAGCTGAAGAGGATGCCGCGCCGGGTGGGGCGCCCCCGATTGTCGATTAGTTGGAGGCGGTACCAGATTTCGGCGAGGGAGAGCGGTTTCCCTTTCTCTTGCTCGGCTTGCTGGGTTTTGGAGCTCCGGTTGAATTCCTCGAGGGGGGCATGGGTGGTTTTCCGCAGGGGGGGGTTGAGAAGGGCGTTGCCGGCCTTGTCGAACCACGCGAAAATCTCGCCCTGTTCGTAATCGACCCGTGCGCAGATGAGGCCTTTGCGTTCGACGAGGTCGAGGTAGTGCCCGCCGCTCGTCAAAACGGGGAGGAGGGGGAGGATTTCCTTTTCAAAGGAATCGAGGGTCCACTTTTCCCTGAGGTAACGTCGCCGGTTTCCGGTCTCTTTGAAGTAGGTCCGGAGACCTTTCTGGACCCATTTGAGGAGAACGACCTCCCCGCTGTTGGACTGGTCGGGGAAACGGGCGAGGGGGACCTCGCGGCCATAGGTCCGGCGACCCTCTTTAAAAATGCGGCAAAGGCTGCCGACGCGAATACCAGAAAGGGTTTTCGCGACGGAAAGGGCGGGCCGCCAGCGTTCCTTCTGGTAGATGAGGGTTTGTCCGAGACGGGTCTTGCGTGGACCGGGGCGGCGTTCCCAGTTTCCCTCGGTGTTGAGCATTTCAATGACTTCGGTTCGGGAGGAACTGTGGGAGAGAGTATGGCCGGGATTGAAAAAGCGGGGGGCGTCACGGTAGTCCTGAAGAAAGGTGCTGAGGCCGAGGGGAACGGCCTGGTCGCTGTAGAGCCGGGAGACGACCCGCTCAGTGGCGGCGACGGGTTCGACCCCGTCGAGGACGGCCTGGTGCATAACGGAAATAAAGACCGGCCAATCGAGCTGGTTGGCTCGGGTCAGCTGGATAGGACCGGCCTCTTTGAGGCGGGGTTTTCCTTCGGTAACGAGGATATAGCCGCGCTCATCGAGGCCCCGGCGACCGGCACGGCCGAACATCTGGAGCAATTCGTCGGGGCGCAAGAGCCGGTTGAGGTCCCCGACCCGGTATTCCCGGTCGGTGACAAGGGCCGATTTCATGGAAAAATTGATCCCGGCGGCGAGTCCGGTGGTGGCGACA
>CAYQKH010000126.1:0-7502 GCA_964417945.1 uncultured Opitutales bacterium | reverse complement strand
CGGCCTTGGCGAGGGGTTCGATGAGGCCGGCCCGCTGCTGGTAGCTCAAGCCGCTGTGGTGAAACGCGATGCGGTTCTTGAGGAGGCGGGCAAGAGTTTGTCCGGCAAGGGCTTTCTGTTCTTGGCTGAGGACGATGGGGTCGGGGCAGGGAAGGGCGCCGGCGAGCTGTCGCGCAAGGTCTTCACTGGCCTTGCGGCGCGGGGCAAAAACAAGGATGGGACCGAGATCGGCGGCGAGTGCCTTGGCGATGCGGCGGATCCAGAAGCCGTAGATTTTTTTAGGGAGCCGGTCGGGGAGGGCTTCAAGGAAGACCTCCTCCTGGGGGACGGGGCGTTCCCGGTGATCGACAAGGACGGCATCCCGACCGATGCGCTGCAACCAGTCGACGACCTTCCCGGGGTTTCCGACGCTTCCGCTGAGCAGGAGCAGTTGGGTTCGGGGCGGGGCAAGTGCGATGGAAAGCTCGTAGCTGACGCCGCGTGAGAGGTCGCCGAGCATCTGGTATTCGTCGATGACGAGGAGATCCGGGCCGTCTCCCCGGAGAAGTCGGGAACGTTGGGTCTCCAAGGTGGCGATGATAATGGGAGCGTCGGCATTTTCGACGAGGTCGCCGGTCATGATTCCGACATTCCACCCCTCGGCCTGCCACTCGTAGAGCTTGTCGTTGGCGAGGGCACGGGTCGGAACGGTGAATATGGCCTGGCCTTGCAGCCCGGATCGGGCGAAGAGCTCGAAGATCAGGGTTTTCCCGGCGCCGGTTGGGGCGCTGACGACGACGTCGCGACGGTCTTTAAGGTGGTTAAGCGCCTCCTGCTGCCAGGCATCCGGTAAAGTAAGTCGAATATCGAGGGTTTCCATGGCAGTCCGGCGGGTGTGGGTTGAAAGATCGGGAGACGGAGGAAGTGCAGGAGAAAGCAGGACCTGACAAATCCCTGACAAAGGTTTTACCCTTTGCTGAACTAAACTGAGGAAAAACCTGTATAATTTCCAGAAATTCAGGAAATCTTCGAACTGAGAGCGATGAAACCCCGCACGATACAATGGATCTGGCTGTTGCTGGTCCTGTTAGCGATCTCCCTGGGAGGCGGGGCAGCAGCCCTGCTGCGGGCGGAGAGCCTGCGAATCCGGGAGATTTCGGATCGCTTGCTGGCGGAGAAGGAGACGGCGTTATTGGAGAGCCTCTCGATCGTTTTGTCGGAGACCGAGAGCGGCTTAATGGATAGCCTAAGTGCCTTTCCGGAACCGGATCTGGAGGGAAATCTCCGGCGTTGGACGGTGAGTAACCCCTTTGTGGGTGGCACCTTCATCCGGGCTGTGAACCAAGCGGAAATGGTGTTTTCCATCGGTTTGGCCGCGGAATACGGGACGGAATTGACGGGGATTTTTGCGGGAATCCGCCCGAACGTTGCGAACCGGAAGCCGGTGCGGAGTGGCGTACTGGAACCCTTCAATCGCCGGAAAAATTCTGTTGGAGAGGGGGCCTCGGCACCCACCGCAGCGGTGGCGCAGGAGGAGCCGGAGATGGAGGACCGTCTCTTTCCGGAAAGCGATGCGAACCTGGACGATGCGGCATCCGCCCCGCCGACATCGAACCTTGCAGAGACACGGGCGCGGGTCCGGCAGGTAACGAAGGAGGCCTACTTTGAGCAGCGGGCGATCGAGGAACAAAACCGGCAGATGGCCCAGGTGGAGGAGGAGACCCTCGGGATGGAAGAGGAGGCCGGGCTCGAGGTGGCGGCAAGTTCGGCGTTGGCGGAGGCCGATATCGGCGCCCGTGGGGAGAGGGAGGACTTCATCCCGGGTGCTGCGAATTTATTGTCGACGTTATCGTTGGACCAGAGCGTTCCGGCAGCTCCGGGGCCCAGCCGCTCGGAATGGGAATGGTTGTCGCTCGGTGGAGGACCGCTCCTGGTCGGGCAGTTCCAAGCGTATCCGGGGGCGGATTTACGGGGAGTGATTGTCGATCCGGAGGCATTATTCAAAGCACTGGAGGAGAGTTTGCCGGAAGGCGGTGGGACACTCTTTCGCTCCATAGAGGGCGGCACCTCCGGGATAGAGGCGGGGAGTGGGCTTTTCCGGGACCTGTCGAATCGTCTTCTTCCCGGGGCCCAACTGTTTATCCCCCGAGAGTCCGGCGATGTCTTCAATCGATCTTTCTGGGTCCTGTCTGGTATGCTGATCCTGGTGTTGAGCCTGACACTTTTTTTCGGTGGCACGTTGTTGGTCTGGCTGGCGCGTCGCTCTGCGCTGGATGCGCTGCAAAAGACGGATTTTCTTTCGAACATTTCCCACGAGTTAAAGACCCCGCTGACGACGATCCGGATGTATGCGGAGCTTCTGGAGGAGGGGCGGGTGTCCTCGGAAGAGAAGCAAAAGCGCTATTTCCGGACGATTGGATCAGAGACCGAGCGTCTTTCCCGCCTCGTCCACAACATATTACAATTCAGCGCATTGCAGAAGGGGAAAAGCCGATTGCGTCCGCAACCGCTGGACCTTGGGGAATGGGCGCGGTCTGTCTGTGAACGCCAGGAAGTGCGATTCAACGAGACGGGGCTGCGCTTTTTCCCTTCCTTTTCGGAAGGAAAGGTGGAGGTGATAGCGGATCCGGACGCGGTGGAGCAGGGATTGCTCAACCTTCTGGACAACGCGATCAAGTATGCGGCGGAGGGAGGCGTGGTGTCCTGCTGTCTATCCGTGGAGGGTGGGTTTGCACGCCTGACGGTGGAGGACAACGGTCCGGGTATTCCGAAGGAGCAACGGCAAAAGATATTTGAGGCCTTCCACCGGATCGATGATTCCCTGACAAGCCGTAAACCGGGATCGGGTCTGGGCTTGAGCATCACGCTTGCGCTTTTCCGCCAGATGGGAGGGGACTTGCGCTACGAGCCGAATGAGCCGAGAGGATCCCGCTTCCATTTGGAGTTACCGCTAAAACCCTGCTAGAGAACCGCCAATGAAACGCAAAACGATCCTCGTCGCGGAAGACGACCCCCACATCCGGCAGGGCCTCGAGGACGCCCTCGAAAGTGAGGGTTACGAGGTATTGACCGCTTCCCATGGGAGGGAGGCCCTGGCCCTTGCGCGCCAGGGAGGCCTTCACTGCGTGATCCTCGATATTATGATGCCTGAGATGAGTGGTTACGATGTCTGTCGGGAATTCCGTAAGAAAGATCGGCTGACACCGATCCTAATGCTGACGGCCAAGGGCCAGGAGATTGACAAGGTGGTGGGCCTGGAACTGGGCGCGGACGATTACATGGTGAAACCCTTTGGCGTTCGGGAGCTTCTGGCCCGTGTGTCGGCGCTGATCCGGCGTTCGGAGGTCAGCCGGGAGGGAGGGGACCCGCTTGAGCGAATTCCGGGGACCTTCACCCTCGGTGGTGTCGAGGTGAGCCGTCGACGCTACGAGCTGGAGCATCCCGATGGGGCGGTGGAGGGTGTGACGGAGCGCGAGCTGAAACTGCTGGCGCTGTTCTCCCTGCATCCGGAGGAAGTGCTCTCGCGGGATTATCTCCTGAACGCGGTCTGGGGTGTGGATTACCTCGGGACGACGCGAACTTTGGACCAGCACGTGGCGCAAATCCGGAAGAAACTGGGGAAGTCGGGCAAACGCATTGAAACGGTTCACGGGGTGGGCTATCGCTACCGGCCCTAATTCGGCTCCTCTTTTTTTAAAATTGCTGCATCCCCTTCATGAGGGTCCCCCGGATCGCGCAAAGAAAACCGGATTCGTGAACATTTGCGGATTTCCGATCCTTTCCGTATTTCAAAGACCATGAGATCAACGCATCCCTTCGAGCGATCCTCGGCCCTGCTGAAATGGGCCCGCCACCATCAATTCGCGAGCACGGACTACTACTGGAAGGAGGGGGCGGTCTACCCGATGGCGCTGGGCTATTTCCTGAGGTCGGCGTGCGCCTTGCACCGGATCCGGGGGGAGGAGGAGCACGGAGACACCGCCAAGGCGATCCTCGGGCTATTGCAATCGCGGTCGAACCTGTTGGCGGCGTCGGACTCCCCGCACTGGGGCCTGCCATTCCCCTGGCCGACACTAGAGGACGCGGGGGTGGTCCTGTCGGGTGACTTTTTCTGGGATGCGGGTAATCCGCTCTTCACGGGTCCGCTGCCGGCCCACCACGGTTACGGAGTGACGACGGCAATCGCGGGGCAGGGACTCCTGGATTACGCGGAATGTTTTCCGGAGATTGCTCTTGAGGATTGGATAGAAGGGGTGGGGCGTTGGTGCCTCGAAGATTGCGGTTACCGGATGGTTAAGGGGAAGGTGTTTTTCAATTATTCCCCCTACATACGGCATGAAATCTATAATGGATCGGCGCTGGTCGCCGCGTTCCTTGCCCGGGCGGGTGCCTTCCTCGGGAAGGTGGAATGGATCGATCTTGCGGAAAGCGCGATGGAGTTGCTGGTTGCGGTTCAAGATGGGGAAGGGGGATGGCCTTATGCCCGGGAGCGGCAAGAAGTCGAATACCACTACGGTTACAACCTGGAAAGCCTCGCGATTTTTTTGAGAATCCGCGCGAATCCCGAAGTGGCGGCGGCGCTTCGGCGCGGGGCGGACTACTACTGGGAGCGGCTGATCGATCCCGACGGCAAGTGCTACGACCTCGTGGACAAGGCGACGGAAACGCGGCTTTGGGCCTACGGCTGGGCGATCTCCGCTTTCTGCCACGGCGAGGAGGTATCCCGGGAAATGCGCTATCTTGAATATGCCCGCCAAGTGGCCGTCTACATGGAGACCCATCTCTGGGACCCGGAGGCGGGTGCCTACCGCTTCAAGCGCGAGGATCCCTCCAACTACATGCGGGATGAGGCGCATGCCGCCTACGGAATGGCCTGTCTTGCAATGCGGGATAGCGAAAACGCCTTACCCTGAGCCTTCTTCCGGGCGCAGCCCTTTACTTCGGTTCCGGATGGCTTGCTTGAGGGAGAAGCCGCCCTGGATCCAGGCGGCGGCCTGATCGGGAGTAAAGCGGTTGCGGGACCACTTATCGGCCTCCTTGACGAATATTCCGCGGGCGGACCATGCGGCGGCTTCGTCGGGCGGGAAGCCTTTCTGGTGCCACTGGAGAATCGCTTCCGAAGTGGTGAATCCCTCATCAACCCATGCCTGGACAGCGCGGACCTGAAGTCCGGAGCGCTGCAGGTCGGCGGCTTCGCGACCATCGAATCCGAGATTCTGCCATGCCGCGATTTCGCTCTGTTTCATCCCCCGCCACTCGGAGGTGGTGAGGCATCCGGAGAGGCCGACGCCGAAGAGGGTAAGGAGTGCGAACGGGAGAAGCCATCGGTGACGCATTTTTTTATGGATAAAGGAATTCGAGCCGGGGGTCAACTGATCCGAGTGCCGAACGGTCAGGAATTGACCTTTTGGCCATCGTTTACAGGATCCGGAAATGGCTAAACCGGTGTATATGATCGCCGCCTGCTCGGAGAACCGTGCGATCGGACAGGATGGCGGGTTGCCTTGGAACCTTCCGGAGGATTCGGCCTACTATGCGACAATGACGGAAGGGGGAATCGTCGTTCATGGGCGTCGCGTATATGAGGAATTGGGACACGCGATGCCGAATCGGAAAACGGTCGTGTTGACCCGGAACCCGGGCCTGCAGTTCCCGGATGCGGAAACCGCCTCGAGTCTGGAAGCCGCGCTTAAGCAGGCCGAGGCCTCGGCGCACCCTGGGCCGATCTGGATCGCCGGAGGAGAAAAGGTTTACGAGGAGGCGATGAACCTTGCGGATAAGCTTTTTCTGACCGTCATCCACGATGTATTCGCGGGAGATACGTTCTTCCCGGAATGGGATCCTCCCTTCTCGAAAATACTCTCCAAGCGGGAGTCCTCGCACAAGGGTTTGGCCTTCACCTTTCTGGTCCTTACGCGGGACCCACCCGAGGAAATGATTAAATAAGGGATTGTCACCAGAAGAATGGCGGAGAGAATACAACGCTTTTGTATCACCCGTCATGGATAGGCCAGCCAACATACACCCGGAATTCCACCGTATGCTGGGACGAAGCGAGAAAGAGCGACGTCTGGGGCAGCGCGGCTGCGTCCTGTGGTTGTTTGGTATGTCGGGTTCAGGAAAGAGTACGGTGGCGAACGCGTTTGAGCGACGCCTCTTTGCGGAGGAGCGGGTCACTCAAATCCTTGACGGGGACAATGTTCGGACCGGATTGAATCGCGACCTCGGGTTTTCGGTTGAAGACCGCCGGGAGAACCTGCGGCGTATCGCGGAAGTGGCGAAGCTCTTCAAGGAGGCCGGGGTGGTGACGGTCGTTTCATTTATTACCCCGCTTGAGGAAGCCCGGGCGGCCGCCCGAAAGATCATTGGTGCAGAGGATCTTGCCCTGGTCTGGGTGAAGGCGGAATTCGAAACCTGCGCGGAGCGAGATCCGAAAGGGCTCTACGCGCAGGGGGCAGCAGGGGAATTGCCGCAGTTTACGAGGGACGGGATGATTTTCGAAACGCCGACAACGCCGGATCTGATCTTGGAGAACGACCGAGCCGCCCTCGATGGCGTGGTGGAGGCGCTCCATCATTACTATCATACCCACTTTTCCTTGGATTAATTCTATGACCGTATACCGAATCAACCACCTCAAGCAGTTGGAGAGCGAAGCCATATTCGTGCTCCGAGAAACCGCCGCGCAGTTTGATAAGCCGGTCCTTCTTTTCTCGGGGGGCAAGGACTCGATCGTGATGACTCATCTTGCGCTGAAGGCCTTTTTCCCGGCCCGACTTCCCTTTCCGCTGTTGCACGTCGATACCGGTCACAATTTCCCGGAGACGATTGAGTTTCGGGACCGCCTGGTGGCCGACACCGGCGCTACGCTGGTGATCTCGTCGGTGCAAAAGGCAATTGATGATGGCCGGGTGCAGGAGGAAAAAGGCCCGAATGCGAGTCGAAACGCCCTGCAGACGGTGGCCCTGTTGGACAGCCTTGAGGAGGGGGGCTTCGATTCCGCGATGGGGGGTGCCCGACGGGATGAGGAAAAGGCCCGGGCGAAGGAGCGTTTTTTTTCCCACCGCGACGAGTTCGGGCAGTGGGATCCGAAAAACCAGCGTCCGGAGCTATGGAATATTTTCAACGGCCGGAAGCAGCACGGTGAGCATTTCCGCGTCTTCCCGCTCTCGAACTGGACGGAGATGGATATCTGGCAATACATCAAGAGTGAGCAGATCGAGCTTCCGAACCTGTATTTCGCGCACGAGCGTGAAGTCGTCATCCGCAGCGGGGCGATCCTCGCGGTATCGGAATTCGTCCAACCCCGTGACGGGGAGAAGGTGGAGGTGAAAAGGGTGCGCTTCCGGACGATGGGGGACGCCACGATCACGGGGGCGGTCGAATCGGACGCTGACGACCTTGACAAAATCATTGAGGAGGTGGCCGCCGCACGTCAGACCGAGCGCGGGAATCGGGCCGACGACAAGCGCAGTGAAACCGCGATGGAGGACCGGAAAAAGCAAGGGTATTTTTAGGGGGGG
>CAYQKH010000125.1:0-9238 GCA_964417945.1 uncultured Opitutales bacterium | reverse complement strand
CAGCAGATCGCGCATACCGGCGAGAGGGATCGACAAAATACCCCTTCCCACTCAACATCCAATCATCGTAACCTCTTATTCCCCAAAAGCCCATCACCCCTTTGTCGATCCCGGCCAATGAACCGGGCCACGATGCCTTATGAAAAAGTGGATCATCGCCCTCACCGTCCTCCTCGTCGTCGGCGCCGTCGTCGCGCCCCTCGGTTACGCCTTTGCCAAAGTCTTTCGCTCCCGCCAGCACATGGAGGCGGCCATTACCCTGAAGGATAGCGGAGAAGACCGGAATGCCTACCTTAAGATGCAGTCCGCTTATAACCTCAACCCGGCCTTCCCACCCATTCTTGAGAAAATCGGGCCCTACGCCGCCGATGTCGGCCACCCCAACACCCTGCAATGGTGGACCGAAGCCGCTCGCGCTGGCGTTCTCGACCTCAATGAAACCCTCGATATGATCGAATACGGGTTGGACAACAACCAAGTCGACCGGGTCCGGCCCTTCCTCGCCCAATTCGTTGCCCGATACCCCGACAGTGAATCGGTTCGGGCCCTTCAACTTCGGATCCTCCGGATCGATCGCGAGGATTTTGCCGCCTACACCCTCGCGCGGGACCTCGTCGAAAATGGAAATACCGATTCCCGGGTCATTTCCACCTATGTCTATTATGCCTTCAGCCTTCCCCAGATCGGACAGGAAGGCAGGGAGGAGGCCCTCGACAATCTGAAGTCCTTTTCCACTCAGGAAGACGAAACCGGTCTCCTTGCCCTCCGCACCCTCATCCGGTTCTGGGAAACCCTCGAACCCGAAGAGCGGGACCAGCTCTCCGAACTTCTCGCCGACCATCCGGAAGCTAACCTTTCCGACCGCCTCATCCTCCTCAGTCGAATAAAGCGCGATGGCGCAAACCGCGAAGACATCCGCTCCCGCGCCGAAACCGTCTACGAGGCCTTTCCCGATGCCGAGGACCGCTTACAAAATTACGTGAACTGGCTCAACCTCGAGGGCTACCAGCAGGAAGTCCTCGATCAGCTCGAGGGCGAACCCGGCCTCAAAACCGAGGAATCCCTCTTTTTCGCCCGCCAGCAGGCTTGGATCCTTTCCGGGCAACCCGAAAAAGCATACAACGCCAGCCTCGAGGAAAATCCCCTCTCCGCTCCGCGAAACCTGATCCTCCGCGCCCAGGCCCTTGCTCGAATGGACCGTCCCGAAGAAGCCGAGGAAGCCATCGACCTCAGCATCGAAGTCGTCGAACTCGGGGATATCGGCTGGCTTGAGTCCGCCCTTACCTCCCTCAATTTCCGCCCGAAAACCGTTGCCCTCTACGAGAGTATCCTCCCGGAACTCGAAAATCCCGCTCCCGCCAACGTCCGCCTCATGCAACTCTATTACGAAATGGGCATGGAGGATAAACTCTCCCGCATTATCCGCCAGATCCCCATGCGGGTTTTCGACGTCTTCCCGGGCGATAAAATCGATTACCTCTACTACAACCTCCTCTTTGGCCAAAATCAGGATCAGGTGCGTGCCGCCACCGAGGAATTTGCCTCCCGATTCCCCAACATCGTCGACTTCCGCGTCCTCCTCGCCTTTTCCTACGCCCTGTCCGGTTCCAACGCCTTCGCCCTCCAGCTCATCGAGCCATTATCGACCGAACAGTTCCAGAACCGGCGTAAGCTCCAGATCATGCTCGCCACCATCTACGCCCGCAACGGCCGGATGGACGAGGCCCAAGCCGCCCTCTCCGGCCTCAGCGCCGAAGAACTCCTCGGACAGGAACGCACCCTCCTCGGACCCCTCATCTAACCACCACCCCTCCCGTAGGCCGGTGCTTCAGCCCGGCCCTCGTTTCCACACACCCCCTTCATTGAAGCGGCTGTCTCCGTCGCGCTCTCTTGTTCCCTCCCCTTTCGTGTCTTTCGCGTGTTTCGTAGTAAAATTCTCAATTCCCATCAGCGTTTGATGAGCGCGGATGAGCGGTTCAATTTTTAACCGCGAAATACTCGAAACAAACGAAAAGTGAAATGGGAACAGAAGGTCGCAGAGAGCGCTGAGTGGAGAAAAAGGTTGGACCGCGAGAAAGTAAACTATCTCAAACATGCAATGCCATAGACTGAAAATCATACGAGTTTTCCGTCCTCCGACCTCCGACCTCCGACCTCCGACCTCCGCCCCCCGTCTCCCGTCCCCTGTCCCCTGTCTCCCCTCCGGGACCTCTGCGACCTCCTGTTCAATTATGACCTTCTATCCGTCAAAGGACCCCTTACGGTCTTCCCAGAATCGCATCGATTCGATCCAGGACCGCCGATACCACCTGAGCATCGGCTTTTTCGATGAAAGTCGACTTTCGGCTATACCAATCCAGGCTTTTCACCTGGTCGGATAGCACCACACCCGAGACGGTTTTACCGTTTACGGCGACCTCAAACGGATATCCCTTCACGCGGGAAGTCAGTGGGCAAAAGAGCCCCAGTCGGGTTTTCTCGTTATAGATTTTGCGCGATAAGGTCAGTGCCGGTCGCCGACCCGCCTGTTCATGACCTTTCTGGGGATTGAATTCGAGCCAGACCAGATCTCCCTGTTCGGGAACGTAAGCCATCACCAGGTCTCATTTCCCCGGGGTTCTCCCGTATCCACTTCGCCGTGCAGCTGACCCGGACGGATGGACGTCACGAGGGCTTCCAATGATATCGGCGAGGCTGATGGCTTGAGCAGAATTCCTTCGTCATATTCGACGATCTCCAATTCCGCACCCGCCTCCCACTTCCGGCTGCTCGTCAAGGCCTTGGGTAAACGCAAAGCCAGACTGTTCCCCCATTTGGCTACCTTCGTTTTCATGCGATTAATCTACATCGTATATCCACCGATTCAAGCCAAACGAGTCCCGCGGTCCTCTGCGGCCTCCTGCTAAACAATATTATCCAAACCGCTGATCCCCGCTCATCTTGCGCTTTTCTCACCCCCATCAGCGTCCGATCCGTGCAGCTCAGCGGATCACCGGCAAATCCGGCGGGCTGAAGCACCGCCCTACGGCGGGATATCTGGCGGTGGTCCGGGAACCGGAGAGCGGAAAAGGGGAAAGGGGAAAAGTAATAAAGTGCGAAGGTATTTAGGTAAGAAAGTGCAAAGTCGCAAAAGTAAGAAAGAAATTCCTCCAACCCAAATACCTTCCACTTTAACACTTTAATACCTTAATACTTTCCCACTCACCCACCCTCCGCGCCCTCCGCGCCCTCCTGTTCCCTCCCCTTTTCGTGTGTTTAGCGTATTTCGTAGTTAAAAACGGAAACCGCGAAAGTCACGAAACATACGAAAGAAAAGTTCGGGAACAGAAGTTGGCTAAGAACGCAAAGTGAGACAATTTCAACCTGCAATCGCTTTCTGACCTTCCAACTTTTGCACCTTTCTACTTTTCTACCTTTCCACCTTTCTACCTTTGTTTCTCTCCTACTTCTTTCCTCCATACCGAAACCGGTGCCCCCATTTCAGAACTGGGGTTTCCAGAAACCGGTAAGACCCCTCGCAGAGAAGCAGCGAGACCACCAGCGCCAAGCCGGTGACCCCAATCGCAACCGGCGAATGCAACACCGGATCCTGCCTCAAAATCCCGTAATGCAGAAGTCCGCTCACCGGCTGATGGATCAAGTAAAGCGCATAGGACCGCAGCCCTAGCCAGACCAGAAAAGGGCTGCGCAGAAGACGGCTCGCGAAGCGATTGGACTGATAATAAGCGATCAGCAGCAGCAACCCGTACCAGGCCGAAAAGAGACTGTGGTTCCAAATTCCACCCGGGGTATGGTGGAAAACCATCAGCACGACAATGAGGGGAGACATCCCGAGAAATCCCACAACGAGCACACCGGGCTTCCGCTCAAAAAAGGAGGCCACCACCGGGGTTCGAACCGCGATCGCCAGCAGCGCCCCCATCATCAGTCCATCCGCGCGGCACCAGGGAAGGAAAAAAGACGCATAGCTGCCCTCTCCATGCAGAGTGCGGAATAACGGAGCCAGTAGAATCAGGGAAATCACCACCACCAGCAACGCCTTCCGGTTGAAAAACCAGACAAGGAAAGGAACCAGGAGGTAAAACTGCTCCTCAATCGCCAGCGACCAGCTCGGGGCCAGCCAATGCGAACTCAGTCCATGGAACGCCATGTGAAAATTCTGGATCAGCAGCGGATACAGCCACCAGTCACCCCCCATCGCCGTAATCCACTCCGAATCAATCCCGCTGAACTGACGCACTCCGAAGAAGGCTCCCAGAAAGCAAGCATAGACCGGCACGATCCGACAGGCCCGACGCAGGTAAAACGTCCGGAAATAGCCCTCGCTCTCCCGATGATCGAGGAGGATGCCCACGATCAGAAATCCCGAAAGCACGAAAAACAAATCCACCCCGGACCACGTCAGCCGAAAGGCCTGACGGATATAAGCCTCCACCCCCGAAGGGGCGTCCCACTGCAGGTAGAGGTAATGGGAGACCACCACGAGAGCGATCGCCAGCCCACGCACCCCATCCAGCTCCAGCCGACGCTTCATTCCCGAAAAATAACGCCCTCCCCATCAAAACCAATCCGATTTTCAATGAGAACCGCTGATCCTACCTCATCAAACGCCTATCCCAGCTTCGATCAGCGTTCAATAAGCGCAGATAAGCGGTCTTAAAATACACCCTTTCGCGTCTTTCGTAGTGAGAAAATTCAAAAACTACGAAACACACGAAACAGACGAAAAAAATCAAAGGCATGCCTGACGAGCAGGCAGCCCTACGGCGACTCTCCGCGACCTCCGCGCCCTCCTGTTCAAAAAATCCACCACAGAAGCCCGCAAAGGAAATCCCCCGTCTCAACTTTCATACCTTCCCACATTAATACCTTCGAACTTTCAAACCCCTTATCCTGGCCTCGATTAGCGCCCGATCAGCGTAGATAAGCGGTTTAAAATCTTACTTTTTCCCGTCTTTCGCGTTTTTCGGTGTTTTAAATGAACCCTGCGGAAAACAAAAAAAAAAAAGGCCACTGGGGAAACCAGCGGCCTTTGAAAGAAGAGAATTCGAGAATCGTTTAGGCGACAACCACGTGCTTGCGGCGGCGATAAACGATGTATCCGAGTCCCAGCATGGTCAGGAGGGCCACCGTGGCGGGCTCCGGAACCGGGGTCAGATCATTCTCAATTGTCCACTGAGCGATGTCATTTGCGCAGGTCATAGCCCACTGGAAGCCGAGGGTCTGGCCAGAAACAATCGCTCCGTTTTCAACCACCGGGCGGAGGGAATCCGGAATCGCCGTCAGGGTGATTTCAAGATACTTGTCATTCGTCCCAATGGTTTCGCCCATCTCGTTGGTCGAACCGGTCAGGGACCCACTCAAGGTGGAAAAATCGAATTGATTATCGAGATCGCCAACCGAGAAGCCACTCCCGATGCTCTCGGCAATGATGGCGGAGGTGACATCTAAAATCTCTACTGTTGCATCACCGACATCTGTTCCACCTGTTAGGTATTCAACCACTTGCTCTTCGCGGAAGATCCCGCTGGCACTGGAGAGCCCAAATTCGGTCGAATCTTTAAAGTCCGGAGAAGCACCGAGTTCGAAGAGATCGGCTGTCGTCGAAGCGGCGGCAGAACCCTTTGCACCGGTTAAATCCACTACGTGCGTCCAGGCATCGTTATCAACAATGTCGTTGATTGTAGCCGGATTGCCGCTCAGATCGGGAAGAACCGGGGTTGTCGTGATGAAGAGGTCACCCATGACGGTGCCGAGCAACTTGCTGTCCGACAACAGATTGTCGAAGTATTCGGAGAAAATCCGAATCGTCATCGTGTCGTTTTCTTTGATGTCATCGGCAACATTGCCATACGAAACGGTCGCACCGTGGATTTCAAAAACAGATGGATTTCCGATTACGTCGGTGTTGTAGGTAGGATTGCTCCCGGTGGGATTACCACCAATGAATTGATCCTGTCCGGGAATGAACTGTGAAAACAGCATTGTAGAGGAGGCAAATAAGGCCCCCGAGAGGAGGAGAAGTTTGGTTTTCATATTTGAGCTGATGTTGGAGATAAACCCCTGCTGGAAGAGGCGTTTTTTAATTATTGATGAATTTTAGGGGGAATTACCCAGTTACGTCAAACCTAAAAACATTATTTTTTTGGTGGCGACCACTTATTTCCTTCGGGGCACCGTCTGTCGGACGTCCGAATAAGGTGCGAAAATCCACTCGTTACCCACATTCAGGTTCCTTGGGCGGCCACGCTTCCTCAAAGTGACCAAAAGTGCGAGCGCGCCGAAAAGAACCGCAAAATGAGCCGGCTCGGGGATCATGAAGGCATTGATTTCCGTCAAATACTCACCCGGGAGGGTATCGACGGAGAAGGAATTGAGAACCGGCGTTCCACCAGAATTGTTTCCCGCGTGGATACCATAGAGCTGCAGTGTCGAGGGCGTGCCGGTTCCCGCAATCGTCTCCATATTCGTTGTCGGGGCGTAAAAGGTGGGACCACCCGAATCGCCACTCACAACGTAGGCCTCATATCCGGTAAAGACAGTCGTATCCTGGGAATCAATATTGTAAGGCATGGCGGAGGAGATCCCGATCGGTTGCGGCGGATTTCCTCCCACGCCATCGAAATCAAAATTTCGATCCGTCTTATAGCCTCCCAGTGTCACTTGGCTCCCCGACGCATTGAGTCCAACCCGAAAAGTGCTTGTTGTATTGTTGCCACCATTTCGCCCAACCATGAAAAGAATGTCCGTCACATCATCCGGATTTGTGTCCAAGCGCGCGGGTTGTCCATTCAATACCCCGTTATCCCCGACCAAATCGTAATCTGCAAAATTCGTACTGGTAAAAATATCATACCACGTCACGCCCACCGGCTTCGTATCGATCTTTCCGATCCAGAGGTCCGTGCTCCCGATTCGGATCCCGTCCACCACCGTCGAGCTGGAGTGCACCGTCACCGAGCCGTCTGCGAAATTTCGCACCGAAAAAGTAACCGTCGCCCCAATCCCCGGCCGGAAGTGGTTCGCACTGAGGAAGTGGTTGGGCCCGATCATCGTCGCCCACTTTCCGTCCGAGGAGCGTCCCACCCCCGACCAGTCGAAATTGTAGCCGATGAACTGCTTCCCGCCCGTCCGGCCCGTGTCGATGTCCTGCGATCGGTCCCAGTTGTGGATTTCAGGATCCAGAGATTGCACCACTAACCCCATCGCCAGTGACGAAATCAGCAACCAGACACAGAGGAGCTTGAACAGCGGGAAGCGGAGCATGGCCTTATAAAAGGAAAAAATAGCCCACAGGTCAAGACCCATGGCCGCGATGACAAGCATCGGGCCCTACATTTCTTCCAAAGCAACGGTAGGGGTCGCGCTCGCTCGATCCCAACGATTCCGACCGGAATCCAAACCCCTTCATACCCCCAATCGCCCCTACAGGCGGGCTGAAGCTCCGCCCTACATCATTGCGGCCCCACGCCCTAACACCCTCACGCCCCAACGCCCCCACGCCAACACGCCCCCACGCCTCAATCCAAAACAATCTTCTCAAACAAATCCTCGATCCGCTTCCGCATCAGGGCCGGGGAATGATCCCCCTGGAAAAAGGTCAGGAGGACCTGACGCCCGAAGTTCCGGCGACCGTTCTTCACCAGGTTCCACTGGGTTTGCCAGGTCAGGGAACCCAGTTCCTCGGCATCGACCCCCATCTGCTGAGGTTCCCAAACCAGCCAGAATACCTGCACCGGATAGTCGAAAGACCCCCGCTCAGTGACGAATTCGTAATGGTTGATCTTCCATCTTTCGCCGTAGAGCTCGACGTAGAGGGGGTCCTTCTTCGAATCGAGCCGGTAGCCGACCGCCGTCATACAGACCGTAGGCGAATGCCCGAAGGAAGACACGCTCGCCATGCGGTCTTCCCCGGTGTAGCCGTAGTAGGTGATGCTGGCCCGGAGCCCATTCTGCCAGCGCGCCATTGCCCGCGTGCCAAAGTCGTATTGCAGGACCTCCTCGATATTTTCCGGGATTGGCTCCAGCTCGAACGATGGGCTCCCTGTCTCCGGCCACTCGATCACGAGGTTCGGCAGCTCCGGGTTCCGCGACTCCCGGAAGGCGTAATAACCCTGCACCCCGACCTCCGCGATCAGAAACACCCCCACAATCGCCCCTGCCAGCCCCCAGGCCATCCCCGGCGAAACCCGCGCCAACACAATCTCCGTCCCCTGACTCCCGTCCCCCGTCCCCTGACTCCCGTCCCCCGGCCTCCCCTCCAGCCGATCACCGAGAAAGAAGAGGAGCACGCAGCTCGCGATAAAGGTCACATGCCCCAGCACGTCATGCCAGAATGCAAAGGCCTCGGCGTCTCCCTCCAGCGTGACAGTGGCCAGGGTCACCGCACGGATCCCGTTAAAAAAGAGGACCAGACCGACCGACCCAACAATCAGCAGCAACCGTTTCCAGATCGGAAAAAAGAAGTACTCTCCGAGGAAGAGGGAGATCATGACCAGAGATTGCAGGGAGCGGATCCCGCTGCAGGCCTCATCCACCCCCACCCGGACCTCGCCGATCTGGATCGTATTTCCCAGCGCCATCGCCGGGTAGCCCATCAGGTTCAGACACCCTACCGTCAGATCGGTCACCCACCCGGTCAGGGATTGGATCAGGGCCTGCTCCAACCGCCAGGGCCAGGGCAGCGCCAATAGACAGAAGAGAATCGGGAAATAAAAATGCCGGAGCGAGCGCAGACCGCCAAAGAGGGTGAGCCCGAGCCAGAAAAAGCCGACCAGCCCGCAACCCAGGGCCCAGAGCGGAACCCGCCAGAAGGGATTGGCCTCGTTGAAGAGCCGCACCGAGAAAAACCAGATACCTGTCACCATCAGGGCCGCAAGAAAAAGCCCCCACTTCCAGCGCTGCTGCCCCTTCTCCGAAACCGTATAATCGGGTGCCTGGATCCGACGATAGAGTAGAAAAACCGCCATGATCGGGATTGCCCAACCGTAGTTGTAGTAGGACTCCCCGCCCCAGTGCAGGTGGGCATGCCAGAACAGCCAGCCAAACCCACCCGCCATCGCCAGCAGGACCACGCCATGGTAACTATTGAAATGCTTCATTTCTATTTATTGCTGAGAATCTGAGCCTCGCGGATCGGGTCAATTTTATTAACGCTTTTCCGCCCGGAACCGCCGAGCCCCTCCTCCGCCATCCTCCGACCCCTGACTCCCGACTCCCGACTCCTGACTCCCGACTC
>CAYQKH010000124.1:0-9270 GCA_964417945.1 uncultured Opitutales bacterium | reverse complement strand
CCTTGCCTCCCCCCTCCTCCCGCCTCCCGAAAAAACGCGCTGGGTCATGCCCACGCCCGGGCAATCCGAGCGCAACCGCCGCTACCTCGCCTCCAGGGGCTTCGCCCTCCCGCCGGAAAATTGCTACCACGCCCCCCTCTACCCCGAGGACCGGATCGAAGACCCCGCCCTTCTGAGCAAAATCCGGGAAATCGAGCCCCAGCTTGTCTTCATCAATATCGGGGGAAATATTCAGGAGCCCCTCGGGGCATGGCTCGCCTCACGGCTCCCTCCCGAAACCACCCTTCTCTGCACCGGTGCCGCCATCGCCTTCCTCTCCGGCAACCAGACGCATATCCCGCTCTGGGCCGACCGAATCTTTCTCGGCTGGCTCTTTCGCGTCGTCGCGGCTCCGAAATCCTTTTTCTCCCGCTACTGGAATGCCCGGCGCCTGAAAAACCTCGTTGAAACCTGGGGCCCAAACCTCCCTCACAATTCCGGTTCGGACAAGGCACCCCAATGAAAATCCTCTTCATCTGCGGAGACCTCGAACCCGGGGCCGGCGGCGTCGGCGACCACTGCTACATCCTCGCCCATGCTTGCCGGGAGCGCGGACATCAAACCGCTCTTGCCGCCCTCGCTGACCGCCACCTCAGCCGGACAGAGGACCGTCGCGTTCCGGGGCAGATCCCCGTCCTCCGCACCCCAAACCCGCTTCCCGCTTCCGAACGCCTCCGCGTCTTCAAGGACTTTCTCGCCAGTTTTCAGCCCGACTGGATTAGCCTCCACTGGGTGCCTCACGCCTACCACCCGAAAGGGATCCCCCTCGCCTTCCTCAAAGGCCTTCTCCGGCAAATCGGTGACCTTCCCCTTCAGGTCTACTTCCACGAACTGTGGGCTCGTCCCAACCCGACACGGCCGCAGACCCTCCTCTACACCGCGCTCCAGAAGCACCTCATCACCCGGCTCCTGCGCACGCCTAACCTCCGGCACTCCCATACCTCCAACGCCGTCTGGGCGGAACGCTTACGGAAACGAGGCACGCAACCCGAACTCCTTCCTCTCTTCGGCAACTTTCCCCTCCACACGCAACCCGATCCACAATGGTGGGAAAACCACGGATATCCCGCCGATCCCCTCGCCCTCCGCGTCGGTCTTTTCGGGACCCTCTACCCCGACCATGATCCCGAGCCCGTTCTCGCACAGATCCACGCATCCGCACGTAAAGAAGGGCGTCGCCTGCAGCTCTATCATGCCGGAAACGCCACCTCGCCCGCACTTCAGAACCTTCGGGCCGTCCTCCGAAATATCGACCCCGCCACCGCTTTCGAATCCTTCGGACGGGTGGATGCACAGGAAACCGGATCTTTTCTCCTCGGCTTGGACGCGTTTGTCACGACCGTCGGGGCGGACCTCCTCCCAAAATCCAGTAACGCTATCACCGCCCTCGAGCACGGCCTCCCCGTCATCCTTTGTGATCCCGCGCCTCCACCGCGCAGCGACTATCCGTTTCCCGAGGACCGTCAGAACCAGGTCCTCAGTCTCTCCGACGGCCCCCATGCACTCGAACCCTCGCGTTTGCAATCCGTCCGGAACACGCCTGCTCCCTTCCTCGACCCCTATCTCGATTCCTTCCTTCAGGCCCTCGCTCCATGAAGATTTTGTGGCATTCCTACGCCTTTTTCCCGGACCGCGGGGGAATCGAATCCAGCAGCTTGATCCTCATCCGGGAATGCCTTCAATCCGGCCATGAGGTCCGCGTCGTCACCACCTCCCCAGAGAATCCCGACGCACCCTCCTGTCCGGTGGACGTCCCCATCTTCCGCAATCCCGACACCGCTTCCGCGAGGACGCTGGGACGCTGGGCCGATGTCATTATCCAGAATCACCTCAGCTTTCACCTTTTACGCCCCGTCTATTCCCTTCCCCGACCGGTTTTCATCCATTTTCAGACCTGGCTTCACCGTCCGGAACGCCTTTTTCCCCGCCTCACTTATCGGCTCCGTGAGGCCCTCCTCCTCCGGTGCCGCCTGAGCGCGAACAGCCGGGCACTCGCGCGATCGCTCCTCCTTCCCGCCCGGGTCCTCGGGAACCCCTACGATGACCGGATCTTTTTCCTGAAGTCGACCCCGCGCGAAAGGGAACTCCTTTATGTCGGGCGACTCGTTTCGGACAAGGGCGTGGACCTTCTCCTTGAGGCCCTTGCCCTTCTTGCCGGGAACAACCGATTCCCCCGGCTGACCATCGTTGGTTCCGGCCCCGAGGAGGCCAACCTCCGCGAACGGATCCAGGCCTTTGGCCTTCGGGAGCAGGTTCACCTCGCCGGTCCCGCCCAAGGAGGGGAACTCGCCGATACCTACCGGAGCCACCCTCTCCTCGTCGTCCCCTCCCGCTGGGAAGAACCCTTCGGCATCGTCGCCCTCGAAGGCGCGGCCTGTGGATGCCGGATCATCGGGTCAGATGGGGGCGGCCTCCCCGATGCCATCGGCCCCTGCGGGACCACCTTCGCTTCCGGAAACCCGCGCGATCTGGCCTCCAAAATCAAGCGCATGCTCGACCATCCGGATGCCCTCACCGGCTCCCCGGATCAATGCCGACACCACCTCGAACAGCACCGGCCCACCCGGTTCCTCGAGCGTTTGGTCCAACTCGACCCTTCATCCGGAAAGACGCCATGAAGTGGATCTATTCCGCACCCAACCGGGCCCACCACCTCGCTTTTGCGCAAGGGCTCCTCGAACACGGCCTGCTCCACCGCTTTCTCTGGGCCTATCCGCGGCTCTCACCTCGGAAGGATTCCGGTATCCCCGCACCCTACCTGTCCCGGGTCGACCTCTGGCAAACCGCCTTTCTTCTTGCTGCGCGGATGCGGGCCCCCGATCCCTGGCTCCGTCGCCTCGATTGGCGCAGTAAAATTGCCCTGAACCGCGCCGCCTCCAAACACCTCCACGAGGCCGACGGCTACCTCTTTTACAACGGGACCGGCCTGGACTCGATTCGCCGCTTCCGCGGCAGTGGCAAGTGGTTCGCCTGCGAAGTCGTCAACGCCCACGTTCAGTTTCAGCAGGAGATCCTCTGCGAGGAGGCCGACCGCACCGGTACCGCCCCCCCCCGCACCTTCCCACCCGAGGTCGATAAACGCGTCGCCGAGTACGCGGAATCCGACATCATCCTCTGCCCTTCCCGGTTTGTCCGCCGAACCCTCGTTGAAAAGGGCATCCCTGAAAGCCGTTGCTTCCTCGTCCCCTACGGCATTCCTCCATTCACCCCTCGCCAGACGACCGGTTCGCCCGATCCCTCACCGGCACATCGGTTCCGCGTCCTCTACGTTGGGCAACTCCATCTGCGGAAAGGCCTTCCGTATCTCTTCGAGGCCTTTGAACAACTGGACCACCCCGGCAAGGAGCTCGTCCTCGTCGGGGCCGATACTCCTTACAACAACGTTGGGAAGCGCCTCGGGCAACCCGGCGTCCACTACCGCGGCGTCCTTCACGGCGACGCCCTTCAGGCGGAGTTCGAGCAGGCCGATGTCCTCGTCCTCCCCAGCGTGGAGGATGCCTTCGGGCTCGTCGTCGCCGAAGCCCTCGCCTACGGCTTGCCCGTTGTGACAACAGACAACGCCGGCGCCGCCGACTGGATTCTCCCCGGAAACAATGGCTACGTCGTCCCCATCCGCGACCCCGAAGCCATTCACCGCCACCTGCAATCCCTCGCTTCCGAGCCGGACCTTCTCCGGCACTTGAAGTCCTCCGTCCGGTCCCATAACAATCCCGGGTGGCATTGGGACGCGGCAAAAAGGCGACTTGCGGAAACCCTTCTCTCCCTCGAAAAAGGAAACGACCATGACCCATAAACAGGCCAGGATTCTTTTATGCGCATTGGTCATCCTTCTCATCGTTGAGGGCCTCGCCCGGAAACGAATGCCGGACAACCTCGCCGACCTCGCCCTCTTTCTTAAAGACCTCCTCGTCCTCCCTCTCATTCCGTATGTCCTGCGGCATCGCAGCGGTGGCGTCGTCGGCCGGATCTTCAGTGCCTATCTCATCACCCTCGCGCTGCTCCTCCCCCTCGTCGCCTACACCGCTACCCGGGACCCCGTTCTTGCGGTCTTCGGCCTCAAACAATACGCCCTTTACCCGTGGGTGGCCTTCGCCTGGGCCCGCGCGTTCATCACCCCCGATGCCAAAGCCTGGAAAACCCCCTACTGGATCCTCGGGTTCAGCCTCTTCGTCACCTTCCCCGTCGCCCTCCTCCAGATCAGCCTCCCTTCCAGCCATTGGATCAACATGGGCGTCGGGGGCGGCGACCTCTCCGGTTTCGCCGCAGGCGGCGTCCAACGGGTCTCCAGCACCTTCTCCTTTATCGCCCAATACAATTACTACCTGCTCTTTCTTCCCGCCTCGCTCGCGATCTGCCACCTCCTCCGGCAGCAGGGCCCCGTCCGTTCCATTGCTTTCTCCCTCCTCGTCATTACCGGCGGCTACATCGTTTCCGTTTTCATCACTGGTTCACGCACCTCCGTTATCGGCAGCCTCACCGTTCTCATCCTCGCGCTCTTCCTCTTCCTCCAAAAGGCCCGAAGTTCCCTCTTTCCCAAGGTCCTCGGCCTTGCTGTCGCGCTCTACATCGGCTTTAACCTCACCAGCTTCCTCTTTCCCAACGCCTTTATCGCCTACCGCGAGCGCACCCGCGGCATGGATAATAAAACCCATACCGAAGAGGTCTTCCAGCGGATGGTCGACAGCTATACCCTCTGGTGGGAACGCCTCCTCCCACGCGCCGGCCTCTTCGGCTTCGGCCTCGGAACCATGTCCAACGGCGTCCAGGCCTTTTCCTCCTATGCCACCCACATCCGCGCCACCCAGGGCTGGGGGGAAACCGATCTCGCCAACACCATGATGGAGGGTGGGCTCTACCTCGTCCTCGTCTGGAAGGGGTTCCGCCTTTATATCGTCTTCTGCTGCTGGCAGGTCTTTCGAAAGATCGAGTCCACCCTCTTCGTCCTCCCCGGCGCCTTTTTCCTCAGCCACATCATCATCGAAGGGGTCAACGGCGCGCTCGGCATCCAGCCCCCCGCCGCCATCTGGTTCTGGTCCTCCGTCGGATCCCTCCTCCTCCTGCGGGGCCTCGACCTCCAGAAGTCCCGGCGGCGAAAAGCCGCCCGTTCCGCCAAGATCGATGCGGATTTGCAGCCGTCATGATCCTCGTCTTTGAAACCCATCCCGTCCAGTATCGCGCCCCCCTCTACCAGGAGGTGCAGCGGCGCGCACCCGGCACCTTCTCCGTCGTCTACGGCTGCCTGAGCCCCGGCTTCGACCGGGAATTCAACCGCGACATCCAGTGGGACAACCCCCTCCTCGACGGCTACGACTATATCCACCTCGACAACCGCCGCGACGCCTCCCTCCGCCGCCGCCAAAGCCTCTCCGGAAATGGGATTCTCCCCCTCCTCCGCTCCCGGCAACCTCGCGCCGTCCTCCTCACCTCCCTGCGCTACCATTTCGATTTTGCCGCATGGGCCGCCGCCACCGCCCTCGGGATCCCCGTCTGGATCCGCTGCGAAACCCAGGATGAGGCTTTTCCCCGCGAAGCCTTTACCGACACGATTCGGGAGGAAGTCTACCGCTTCCTCTACCGCCCCGTCCGCCGCGCCTTTTTTATCGGAGAATTGAACCGCGAACACTACCTGCATCACGGCCTCTCGCCGCATCAACTTACCTTCACACCTTACGTCGTCCCCAATCCAATCGCTGCCCTCTCCCAGACGGATCGCCAGCACCTGCGCGAATCCCTGCGGGCTTCCTGGAACGTCCGACCCGATACCCGCGTCATCGCCTTCTTCGGAAAACTCATCCCGAAAAAGAATCCCAATCTGCTCCTCGAGACGTTTAAACGGTTGACCGCCGGCCAGCCTCCAAAACAGTGGATGCTTCTCTACGTCGGTTCGGGATCGGAGGAGCCCGCCCTCCGGCTTTCCGCCAAATGGCTGGGCCCACAGGTCCAATTTGCCGGGTTCGTGAACCAGACCCGCCTCCCCGCCCTCTACCTCGCCGCCGACATCCTCGTTCTCCCCTCGCGCCGCCAGGGGGAAACCTGGGGCCTCGTCGTCAACGAGGCCCTCCAGGCGGGCTGCGCCGTCGCCGTCAGCGATGCCGTCGGCTGCCACCGCCAGTTCCGCGATCTGGAACGCTTCCGGGTCTTCCCCGATAACGATGCCGACGCCTGCGCCCATGCCATTCGCGAACTCGCCCCCTTCCCGCGGGACATGCGGTGGGCCGAGCCCGTCATGGAGGCCTACTCCATCCCCGCTGTCGCCCAAACCCTCGCCGACGCCTTTTCCGAGCCCTGATGCCTTCCGATCGTCCAGAAGCGGTGATCCTCGTTGGAAATTACCCCCCCGACCAGCAGTTCAGCATGCAGGGGGTCTTTCGTCTCCTCCAGCGGGAAATCGAGGCGGCGGGCATCCCCGTTCTTCCCATCCGCCCCGAATCGGACCGGAACCTCACCCTCCCCCTGTCACCGAAATTCCGCGGCTATTGGGATAAGCTCCTGCGTTTCCCCCGCCGTCTCCGGGAAGCCGTTCACCGGAAATGTCCCGCCCGTGGATGGGACCCCGCCCGTGTCATCGTCCACATTGTCGACCACGGAAACGCCGTCTACGCAACCGCTGCCCGCCCCTGCCCCGTTGTCGTCACCTGCCACGACACCATGGCCATCCGCCGCGCACGTGGAGACTTCTCCCCTTGGGCCCCTCCACCCTCCCCCCTCTTCCGCCTCCAACAGCGGAAAATCCTTCAAGGCCTGGAGGCCGCCGACGCCATCGTCTGTGTCTCCGAATCCACCCGTGACGACCTCCTCCAGCTCCTCCCCGGGAAGACCTCCGCCATCCGCTGGTTTCCTCACGCTCTGCCCTTTGAACCCGACCTCCTCCCCGGGGAGGATATCCTTCGGTGCCTCCGGGATCGGGGCTGGGATGCCCGGCCCTATTGCTTCCACCTCGGAAATAACTCCTGGTATAAAAACCGCTCCGGGTTGCTCAGGATCTATCATGCCTCGATTGCCGCACGACCGGAAAAGGCTCCCCCTCCTCCGGCTTTAATCTGCGCCGGCGCACCCTTTGACGCCGAACAGCTTCAACTCTTGAAAACTCTCGGGCTGGAAAACCACGTGATCCACGCAGGCCGACCCCGCGATGACGAACTTCAGGCTCTCTATCGCGGAGCCCGTCTCTTCCTCTTCCCCTCCCATTACGAGGGAATGGGGCTCCCCCCGCTCGAAGCACAGCGCTTCGGGGTTCCCGTCGTCGCCGCCGACCGGCCCGCCCTCGATTCCGTCCTCGGTGACTCCGCCATCCTCTGCGATCCCGAGGCCCCCGAAACCTGGGTTGATCCCATCCGGAATCTGCTGGAGGATGCTTTCTTCCGGGAATCCCTTATCGAAAAAGGCCGCCGGAACTGGGCCCGCTTCCGGCCCGAACCGATGCGACGGAACTATCTCGACCTCTACCGGGATCTCCTCCCCCGGGCCTGAGCCCTTTCCATGACCCAACCCTCGCAGGATATCCGGTTTACCCTTCTCGTTCCCACCATGGACCGACCGGAGTGGCTCGCCCGCTGCCTCGACTCCCTCCTCCAGCAGGATATCGACTGGGAACAGGCTGAAGTCCTCGTCACCGACGACAGCCGCGAATCCGCCACCCGCGTGCTCGTCCGGGATAAGTATCCAAAAGTTCGCTACAACAAAGGCCCCGGGCGCGGACTCGCCGCCAACCGCAACTCCGGCATCGATGCCGCCCGCGGAGACTGGATCTTCATCACCGATGATGACTGTATCGCCCGCCCCGGCTGGGCCGCCGCCTTTATCGAAGCCACCCGCGCCTTCCCCGAAACCCGCCTCTTCGAGGGGAGGACCACCGCCGGGAGGGAAAAACAACGCCTCGACGAGGAAGCGCCCGTTAATGAAAACGGCGGCCATTTCTGGGGGTGCAACATCGCCCTCTCGAAGAAAACCGTCCTGGCTTGCGGCGGGTTCTGCGAAGAATTCCGCTTCTACGGCTACGAAGAAGTCGATTTCCTCATCAAGGCACAAAAAGCCGGCTACGAGCCCCGCTTTATCCCCGGTGCCCTTATCTATCATCCCTGGCGCCCCGCGCGTTCCCCTCGGAAACTCTTTACCACCCTCCACAGCCTCCGGCAGCTCCTTCTCAACCACCCCGAGCAATGGCGCTACTACGGCTTCTGGCTCCGTCTCAAAATGGCCCTTTCCAAGTCCCTTGAGGTGCTCCGCGACCTCATCCGTTTTCGCGGGCGGGGCTGGCGCTTCGGGCTGGCCACCATCGCCTTTTATTTTGCCATCCCCTTTTACCTCCACCTCCGGACAAAAAAAAATGCCGGGGACGATTCATGATCCGCTCCCTGCACTCAACCCTCGCCCGATGGCGCGCCCGCGAACACTGGGACGCCGTTCGCGACCTCCCGATCCACCGCCAGTACGACCGGCTTCAGACCCTTTTCATTCACATCCCCAAAACCGCCGGCCTCTCCGTCTCCCACGCCCTCTTCGACGGAGAGGAAAGCCAGCACCGCGACGCCTTCCAGATGCGCCTTATCTTCGGTAACCGGGACTTCCGGCGCTTCTTCAAGTTCACCTTTGTTCGGGACCCCCTCGACCGCTTCTTCTCCGCCTACTACTTCCTCCGCGATGGGGGAATCTCCGAACTCGACCGGGAATTTGCCGACCGGTCCGGAATCCGCGACCTCCCCCCCTCCGCCTTTCTCCAACGCCTGACCCGCGAGCCCGCCATCCGTAACTACCTCCACTTTGCCCCACAGTGGCCCTACCTTTTCTCCCGCTTCGGCACCTGCGAGGTCGATTTTATCGGCCGCTTTGAATCCCTTCAGGAGGACTTTCAGACCGTCGCCAAACGCCTCGAATGTGACGTTGAGCTGCCCCGGAAAAACACCGGCCGCGGACGACCCTACAACCCCGACGAGGACTTCTCCCACGAAGATCAGGAGAAAATTCGCACCCTCTACCGAGAGGACTACCAACGCCTCCGGTATTGACCCCCAACCCGGAACGCTGGGTTGCATCGCTAACGGCGCAGCAACCGCCGGATTCCCCGCTGCAAAACCTCCATCCCGTAGGTCAGCCATTCCCCGATCCCGGGTTTGGGCGGCGGCTCCAAACTGAACTCCGCGCAGAGTGTCGGCGTAACCCTCCGCCCGTAATGGATGCCCTAATTCCGTCTCAACTTACGCAGACCTCGCTGGCACAGTTCCCGACCGTACT
>CAYQKH010000123.1:0-9417 GCA_964417945.1 uncultured Opitutales bacterium | reverse complement strand
GGGCGAAGGAGGGAGGCAACTGATTTATTTGGAAATCGGAGGATGTGGGGAGCGGGGGCGGATGCGGAAGGGGTTTACATTTCTGCGGTTTCTCCTGTAAACCAACGTAACCCCTATCGTGTCGGACCCCTACCCCCCTCCATGTCCCTGTTTAAGAAATACCGAAATGAGCTCATCGGAATCGCTTTTCTGTTACCGAACATTGCGGGTTTTTGTGTCTTCATCCTGATCCCCCTGACGGCGAGTTTCCTCCTGGCGTTCAGCAACTGGAACATTCAGCTCCACAACATGTTCAAATCGCACCCGATCGAGTGGGTGGGCCTGGAGAATTTCCGGCTGTTGATCGACCAGCCCCGCTTTTGGCAATACCTTGGAAATACGCTTTTCCTAATGATGGGGATTCCCTTCTCAATCGCGGGTAGCCTGATCGCGGCACTCTTGCTGCATAAGCGCTACGGTAATGAAAATCGTAACACCCAGGGCATCTTGCTGGCAGGAGGGGTCTTGACCGCCTCCTGCCTGGTTCTGGTCCTCGTCGGGTTTCAAGCGGCAGCGATCTGGATATTCCTGGGAATCCTTGCGGGGGCGATTTTAATCTCCGGAGTGTTGGGGGGATCCGTGGTGTATCGCACGCTTTTTTACATGCCACACTTCACGGCCGGGGTGGCCACCTTTATCCTCTGGAAGAAGATGTATAATCCGGTCAACGGGCCGATCAATACGGCGTTGGAGCCGACGTTGGACGCGGTTGAAGGACTGGTCAACGCGCTGCCTGGAGGATTTGGGGTGGCGGGAGGCGCGTTGTTGGTCGGCCTCGGCCTCGGGTTGGCATTCTGGCGGATCCGGATCATCGCCCGGAATTTGCGGGAAGGCGACATGGGATGGTGGGCCGGACTGATATCGACCGCGCTGCTTTTGGTCCCGCTAGTCCTGGCATGGCAGTGGTTGCCTCACCTTCACTTCGGGAAAGCGGTGGCGACGGCGGGTGCCGGGCTCGTCGTCTACCTCGTGGTCTCGGCGGGACGGGAGCGTGGCTGGTGCCGGGTATCCGCGGATTACCGCTTGGGGGAAAACCTGATGTTCTCGCTCGGGCTGCTGGTCGCGATCAGCACCCTTTTCGGGTTGAGCAGGGTGGGTTACCACCTGCCGGCGATGGCGGAGCAGGGGTTGAATCCTCCGGAATGGCTCATCGATTATCACTGGGCAAAGCCCTCGATCATGATCATGGCCCTCTGGGCGGCGATCGGGTCGAACAACATGATCCTTTTCCTGGCCGGTTTGAGCAACATCCCGACGGAGCTTTACGAAGCGTCGGAGATCGACGGCGCGAACGCCTTGGAGCAGTTTTGGCACGTGACCTGGCCGCAGTTGGCTCCCTTCACCTTTTTCATCTTCGTGATGAGTGTAATTTACGGGCTGCAAGGCGGGTTTGAGATGGCGCGAACGATGACGGAGGGGGGACCGGCGGGAGCAACCACCACCCTGAGCTATTTCATCTACATCGAGGGTTTCCAAACCGGGCGATTGGGCTTTGCGAGCGCGGTGGCGTGGACCCTCTTCGGCCTCGTTTTCCTCCTCACCCTCTTCAACGTCAAATTTGGCAACCGCTATGTTAATGACTGAGGCAGAGCCGAAGAGGGGAGGTTTCTCCCGGCTGGCGGTGGACCGGAAGCTGCGGGGCAAGGCCGTGTTGCACCTGCTGATGACGGTACTCAGCCTGATGATGGTCCTCCCCTTCACCTGGATGGTCCTGACCAGCCTGAAGACCCTGGCGGAGGTGGACCAGGGCGGGTGGTTTCCGGAGCGCCCGCAGTGGTGGAACTACTTTGAAGTTTTTTCGGTGATTCCCTACGCGCGCTTTTACTGGAACAGCCTTTTTATCGCGAGTTGGGTTACTTTCCTGCAGGTCTTTACGAGTGCGTTGGCAGCGTTTAGTTTCGCCCGGCTGCGTTGGCGGGGTCGGGACAAGGTCTTTTTTCTCTACCTTTCGACCATGATGCTTCCGGGGTTGGTGATGATTATCCCGAACTACCAGATCATGGTGCGGCTGGGGTTGGTGGACAGCTACCTTGGGCTGATCCTTCCAGCTTCTTTTAGCGCCTTCGGAACGTTCCTCCTGCGGCAATTCATGCTGACCATACCGACCTCACTGGACGAGGCGGCGGAAATTGACGGCGCGAGCAAATGGCAGGTGTTCTGGCAGGTGGTTCTCCCTTTGAGCCGCCCAGGGTTGGTTACGCTGACGATCTTCACTTTCATGGGGAACTATCACAATTTTTTCTGGCCGCTGGTCATGCTGCGAACGGTGGAGAAATACACCCTGCCGATCGGGCTGCTTTTTTTCGAGCACGAGAGCGGTCAGTTGACGCACCTCTTGATGGCGGCGGTAACGATGTCAGTCATCCCCTTGATTTTAATATTTGTCCTCCTGCAGCGGCACATTGTGGAGGGGATCCAGTCGGGAGCGGTGAAAGGTTGAAATGAAGCGTTTATTCGGAAGCCTTCTGTTTTTCCTGCTGGCGGCGAGTTGGTTCACCCACTGGATCCAGCCGGACCGGCAGTCGGAAGTCCCCATCCTCTACTGGACAACATCGCCCCACGGAATGCGGGAACTGGAGTTGGAGGGTTTTTATGCCTGGTTAGAGAAAAACAACTATCCGGAGGTGGAGGTACGTCTGGATTACTCGAATAACGACCTTTCAAAAAAGATGATCCAGGGTTTATCGGGGGTCGGCGGGGACATAATCGACCTCTACGCGGACCAGGTTTACATGCTGCAGGACACTGGGATGATCGCGGACATCACGGAGCCGGCGAAGGAGATGGGGTTCAGCTCGGATGTGGTTTTTCCGCAGCTTTATTCGGATCTGGTGATCGACGGGCGGCAATACGGTTTTCCCCATAACACGGGGACCCACCTTTACTGGGTGAATGCGGAGGCCTTCGAGGAGGCGGGAATGGGGATTCCCCCCAAGTCCTGGACGGTGGATACTTTTGAGGAATGGGGGAAGCGTTACATGGAGGCGCGGAACCCCGAGGGGCAACGGCGCCGCTACTTTTTTGCCAACACGGTGCGTCTGTTGGAATTGGTGCAGAGCACCGGCTTGGCCCAGTACAACGAGACGATGACGGCGGCGACCACGAACGATCCCCGCTTCGTGATGGTGCTGAACCGCATTTACAAGTGGATGCATGAGGACCACATCATCCCGACGATCGAGGAGGAGAGCACTTTCGCGGTGGAGGGCAGTACGATCGGCATCCGCATGTCGCTCTTCGCCCGGGGAAACTACGCGATGATGGAAATGGGGCGCTACGCGGTCATCCGCTTGCGCCAGTATGGTGACCTGGAGTATTCCGCTTCCTTTTTCCCCCACTTCGGCTACGAGAACGCGCAGATGGGGGGCGGGGCGATGGCGATTTACGCCAACTCCGAATTGAAGGAGCATGCGTATCGGATATTTCAATACATTGCCAGCGACGAGCACAGCCGCCTGGTGGTAGAGACGGGGGACGGGGTGCCGGTAACCCCTGATTTCGTGGAGACGGAGGCCTTCCTCCGTCCGCCCGATTACCCGAATGAATGGCGGGTGCATTCGGCCTTCGCGGAATCGGCGAAGCGACAGGGGGTGCCGCGGCTGCGGAGCCCCTTTGTGATGCCGGAGATCATGGGGAGGGTCATCGTCCTGAATTACGAATCCTTTCTGGCGGGGCGCCAGTCGGCGGAATACACGGCCCGGGTGATTGAAACGCGGACGAACGCGGAGATCCGGCGCACCCTCCGCGAGCGGGAGGACCTGCGGCCGGAATATGAGCGCAGGCTAAAAATTCAGAAAAAGATCGATCGCTTGAAGGCGGAGGGGGAGCCGATCCCGGAGCAATGGGTTTACAATCCTTTTTACTTAAAGTATTACCGGGACAACGATCAAATACAGGCATCCGAACCTTAACCCGAGGAATAGTGAGCACCTTCGATGCCGTTTCGCAGCCCGGACCGACGGGTGGAGGTATCCTGGTTTCGGCGCTTTGCGGGGATGATATGGAGTTCCTGGGAGTGCCGGACGACAGCGCCGAAGCAGCTTTGCGCACTGTGGATCGATCGTGCGGACAGCGGACCGCCTCGCTTACCAAAACATCCTCCTCCCCTCGGGGTTCGTGGCGGGGTAGGAACCGCTGCCCTTCGCGTCGGCGATTCCGGTCAAGCCCTACCAGCAGAACGGTGGCCTGCTTCTCTATTTTGGTGGGATTTTCATTTTGCCGTGCATTCCCTGCCTTTGGGGTCCTGAATATCCGCTCCATGGAAACCATGTATGATATCTGTGTGGTGGGTGGAGGCAGCGGGGGATTCGGGGCGGCCCTGGCGGCGGCACGGAGAGGGAAACGGGTGGTGTTGATTGAAGGCAGTGACCAGGTCGGTGGGAACGCCGGCCGAGGAGGGGTCACCAATTGGGAGATGGGGGTGGTTTCGACTCCTTTAGCCCGTGAGGTTTACGAACGGCTGCGGGAGAGGCCAGGGCAGGCGGCAATCAATCGTTTCGGACGGCATTTTTGTTGGGCGGATAGGAATCGACCCCCTTTCCCGGGTGGGGAACATCTGATTGACGAGGCCTTCACCTACGAGGATACCCTGCAGCGACATGGGGTCCGGGGTTTGGCGGAAGATGAGGAACGGGTGAGAAAGCTGTGGCACGCCGTCGTGTATGAGCCCGAACCGTATGCGCGCGTCTTATTGGAGTTGATGGAGGAGGCCGGATGTGAAGTCCGTTTGAACACTTTTTATCGGCGACCCGGCAAGGTGGAAGGGGGACGCAGCCATTCGATATGGGTGGAAGGGCCCGATGGGGAAACTGAAGTGTCGGCCAGCGTATTTATCGATAGCACGGCGGACGCCTACCTGTGCCAATCGCTTGGCTGCGTCACCCTGCAAGGTACGGAACCTCAATCGGCCTATGGCGAACCGAGTGCCCCCGATAAGCCCGAGGCGGGCTGGGTGAATTCCATTACCCTCATCTTCAGGGTGCGCCCGGTGGAGGAGGAACAAGCGGTATCCGAGCCCCCGCGATGCTGGTTTCGCGAACGATGGGGTGGGGGCTCGTTTGTGCAGATGCCGAGCGGGCGATGGAATGTGAACATGCTGCCGACGATGGAGGGAGATGAATTCCTGCAGTATTTCATGAAGGGAAAGGAAGGATACCGGCAGGCCACTGCCGAATGCCGGAGAAGGGTGGAGGGGTTTTGGAATGCGATTCAATGGGAATACCCGGAGTTTCGATGGTGCAAATTTGACGATGTGGCACCCGCGCTGGGCGTCCGCGAAACCCGCCGGGTGCTCGGGGAGCGGGTGCTGACGCAGAATGATGTGATGGCGGGGATTTCCAGGCAAACGGACCCTGATGTCATCACTTTGGCGGACCACGCGATGGACCTGCATGGCAACAAGCGGGGCCTACCCTGTTCCGAACTGCAGGAGCCTTACGGCGTGCCCTTCCGGTGTCTGATTCCCAAAGGACGGGAGAACCTGTTGGTGGCCTGCCGGGCGGCGAGTTTCACCCAGATTGCGGCGAGTAGCTGCCGCCTGAGCCGGACGATGATGGGTCTCGGGCATGCCGCGGGAGTGGCGGGGGCGCTCCTGGAGAATGGGGGGCGCTTTGTGGACTTGGATTCCGAACGGCTCCGAGAAGAATTGCGCAAAGATGGAATGCTGATCGATTGGGATCCCGGGATGACGAAGGGATAGGGGGAGTAGGGGAGAATGGCCGCGCGAAGAGCGCGGGCCCGACAAGGGTCATTGGTTTAGAACCGAAGCTCGCGAAGGTCGGGGAGGGCGGAGGGCGGACCGTGCTCTATTGTCTTTTCTGTTGACGGGTTCGGTAGCACTTAGCATCATGATGCATAAATGCGGACAACAATTGACATCAACGATGCAACACTAAAAGAATTGCGCAAGCGTGCAAAGGTGGAAAGACGGCCGTTCAAGCAGGTGGTGGAGGAAACCTTGCAGCGGGGTCTGGCGTTTGAGGCGGCGCCCAAAAAAGAAAGATTCCAAATTAAGGCGAAGCCACTGGGGCTGAAGGGGGCCTATTCGGGGATGAGCTTGAATCAGCTCTACGATCAACTGGAGGCGGAAAAGGACGCACGGCAATGATCCTACCGGATACGAATCTCCTTTTTTACGCTTACGATCAAAGGTCCCGAGAGCATGTGAAAGCAAAAGCCTGGTTAAGGGGAATTTTTCGGGGCACCCGACCGGTGGGCATCCCCTGGGTCGTGATATTGGCATTTACGCGGTTAACGACCCATCCGAATCTGCTGGAAGCCCCTTTGAGTGTTGTGGAGGCCGAAGCTATCGTCATCTCCTGGTTGGAATTGAACCAGGTCCGTTTGCTATCGCCGGGACCAGAGACCATCGCTCATTTTTTTCAACTTCTTGAGGAAGCCCAAATGGGAGGGAATTTATCCACTGATGCGATGATTGGAGCGCACGCACTTGAATGGGGTGGGACGGTCTACACGAATGACCGGGATTTTGGACGATTTACTCAAATTCGTTGGGAAAACCCGCTGCATTGAAGGATGAATAAAACGCGCCATACCATTCTTTTTGTGCTGGTAGACCAGCTGCGCTGAACGGGGTCGGGTAATTCGGACCCGGAAGTAGAAATATGGAGACGTGGAACCTTCGGCGGACTCCATGCAACCAGGAAAAGGTCTCTCCTATCGGTTTTGGTTGGCTCCCGTTCATCGAAACTGAATGATCATAACCACTATGATTATTGTAACCGGTGGTGCGAAAGGACTGGGCCTGGGAATCACGAAGGCTCTGGTCGGGGCGGGTAAGCAGGTTTGTGTTACGGGGCGGGATGAAGCGGCCCTGGAGGCGGTGGCGCGCGCGCACGGAGTAGCGGACTTCCAGGCGGACGTGTCTAAACCTGGGGATTGGGATGCCTTGTTTGCGTTCGTTCAGGACAAGGGGGAGCCGATCGAAGCCTTGGTCAACAACGCCGGGTGGGGAGGAGCAATTGTGGCATTAGAGGAAATGAATCCTGCGGGCATTGCGGAGACGGTGGCGGTCAACCTGACCGGAGTTATCCAAGGCTGCCAAAAGGTGATCCCGCTGCTGAAGGCGAACGGCGGGGGAGCGATCATCAATATCTCGAGTGTTTGCGACCAGTATGGATGGCCGGGCTGGACGGTCTACTCGGCGTGTAAAGCCGGATTAGCGATGTTTGGAAAGACGCTCTACGCGGAACTGCGGGAACAGGGAATCAGTGTGACGACGATCACTCCATCATGGAGCGCAACGGGATTCGCGGATGCAGCCGGGATCGATGGACACCCGGTTCAGGATCCGGAGGTTCGCAAACAGTGCATGCAGCCCGAGGATATGGGGGAGGTGATTCTGCACGTTTTAAAAACGCCGGCGCACCTGAATCTGATGCAGTATACGATCCTGCCCAAGGTGCAGCAGATCGAGCCGATGTGAATTGACTTACGCGCAAGGATCCCAGAGGACAAACGCTAGAAACCAGAGAAAAACGGAGATGCCGAAGAAACAGATTAAAGTTGGCCTTGGATGGTGGGGGTTCCGGGAGATGCCGATCGAAGACCATTTGCGGATCGCGGAGGATTTCGGGTTCAAGACCCTGGAGTTCGGGATTGGGGACCTGGTCTCGACACTCCCACTCAAGGTGCTGGAATCCGAAATTGAAGCGTTCCAGAAAGGGGCGGCAGACCGCGGGATCCGATTGACCCACGCCACGGTGGAAAACGATTTCACGGTGGGGCCGGAGCACCGCGAAGCAATGTTGGAGCGGACTTTTCAAGAGATGACCCTGGCCCGGCAGGTCGGGGCGGACTCTATCCGGCTCTTCGCGGGATTTCGACCCGCCGCGGAGATGACGGAGGACGCCTACCAATGGTTACTGCATGCTTTCCGAGAGGCGGCGGATCATGCCGACAACCTGGAAATGGCGATCGGGATCGAGACCCACGGGCAGATCCAATGGGATGAGGAGGGGGCGGCCCTCCATACTCATACGGTTTCGACCCACCGGGATTGGCTGGCCCGGCTGGTGGAGGATTTGCCGGACGCGGTCGGATTCAATTACGATCCGGGCAACCTGAAAGCGGTCGAACCGGAGGATACCCGCTACGCTCTTGATTTACTGGACTCCCGGATCAACTACTGCCACCTGAAGGATTGGAGGCGCAAAGGGGCGGGTTGGGTCGCCTGCGCGATCGGGGATGACGACCTCGATTATGGTGAGCTGCTCCGCAAAATGTCCTATGACGGAATCTACCTGATCGAATACGAACCGCTTGAGGATGTGGAAGACGGGATCCGGCGGAGTTTGGATTACCTCGAGCGGATGGGTTACCTACTTTTGAAGACTTAGAAAAGCCTATTCCGAGTAGACCGATTCCGTTTTGAGACAACCGATTCGAAAAATTGAATTCGCCTGAGCTGGGTTCTCATAGAAGACGAATTCTGTCGGGTTGGTTTTGAATCCAAGTCCCAACTGGGTTACTTTTCTATTGCCGCTAAGGTATCTCCTTTACGCGAAATTGGTAGGAAGGTATTCCTACTTCATGTTTAAACGCGTGCTAATCTCTTTCGCCCTTGCAATAAGTATACCACTGATCGGCTCGGCCCAGCTCTTCCTTGCATTTGAAACGGAGTTGGATACGACTGTTTTAGGCGGTCAAACCAACGAGAAAATTGTGTTGTCCCTACAAATCGATTCGGGAAACGCGGACGCAGATATGGACCCGGAAAGGGGACTTTTCTTTAGTTCGGTGAGCGGTGAAATTTCGGTTGGATCGGAAGTATTGGAACTTACGGATGGGTTTACCGACATTTCGAATCGCTCGGCGGGTTCGGTAGAGGATTCGTTTCGTATTGTCTTTTCGGGAGCCAGCCGGATCCGTGGGGACATAAACGGAAATCCCATCACCAACGTCGACCTCCGGCTATTTGATGAGGATAAAACCATGTTCGGCTCGGACTCCATTCCCTCGGAACTTTCCTTCACCCAGGAAGTGGATTATTTCTGGCTTTATATTTGGTCGGGGAATAGCCCACGGCTTACATACCGAGGGGATGCCGATTATGAGGACGGGACGATCCAATTCTTACTCACTGATCTATCAATCATCCCAGAACCTGCCTTTATAGGACTGCTGAATCTGGGGGTTCTGGGCGTATTTCTGATTTTGGGAAACAGGAGAAAAACTCTTTGAACTCTTCGTATCGCCGGATAGACCGGGTCCTATAGTTGGAACAATAGGCGCTGCCTTGTGCAGCGATGGGTTGGGTTCTAGAACTTTGATTTAATGAAAACGATTCGACTTGGTCTGGGGTGGTGGGGGATGCGGGGTTTGCCGTTGGAGAAACGTTGGGAGTTTGCCCGTGAAATG
>CAYQKH010000122.1:0-9483 GCA_964417945.1 uncultured Opitutales bacterium | reverse complement strand
GGACTACCACTGGGGCACCCTCCGCTGGGACCAGGAAGTGACGGATGCTTTCGATTTCCAACTCTCCGCCTGCCTCCTCATAACAGGCGGCGTTTCTGGCTACGAGGTCGGCACCGTGCTGCCCCGTCCGGATAAAAGCGGTGACTTGGTCCAGCCAGGACGTTTTACCCTTTCTCCGGTTAAATTCGCCGAAGAGACACGGGTGGTGCTGTTCTTCTACAGCGCTTCCTGGTGTGCCCCCTGCAAACAGGCTGCCGCAGTCCTGAAAGAACAATACCCGGAAATACGGAAAAATACGCCTCAGCTGCAGATCGTCACCTACAGTGTAGACAACACCCCGCGCGCCCGGGCCGACTACCTACGCGAGGGCCAGTATCCCTGGCCCGCCCTCGCTCCTGCCGTGGTTGAGAAAGCTCCCTGGCTCCCGCAGATCGCTGGCGGCACCCCCCAGTTTCAAGCCTTTGCTTTGAGTGAAGATAGCCTGACCGCGATCACGCAACCCGGACCCATCGACGAAGTCATCAGCAGGCTATCGCAGTCGATTTTGACGGCATCTGTGTGGCCGATGTCGGACTCGTCGGTTACCTGCCAGGGATTGGAATGAGCTTGACGGTGGTCGGACGAAAGCTCGCGCTTCATATCATTCGTCGTTATCGGCCGATGGAGACTCTACTCGTTGAAACGCTGGGGTTCGACGGGACGGAAATGCATGAAGAGGCCGTGCAAATCGAGATCGCATCCGGTAAGCCGCTCCTGGACGAGCTGCCGTGCGGTGTAGATCTCGGTGCCCCACTCGAATTCAACAAATGCCAGGGACAGGCCGACATCGTTGACCGTGCGTAGGCGCGAAACGCCTTGGTCTGCTCGAAAAAACGGGAGGCCGACACATCGGTGGCGGTTTTCGGAGCCGGAAGCCCGTCTCCCGCAGGACGTGCCGCAGGCAACAGCTCCGCCACGAATAAGAGGTCAACGCAATCGGTTTTCGCCACTCGCTCAGCATCCGCCCCCGCCCCATCTTTTCCGCAGTCGTCAGCCGGATCGCATTGCTCTTCGATGTGAAATTCCAGATTTTTAAGCACGCAAAAGACGAACCCGCCGAAAGCACCCAAGCATGCGTGCCATACCAATAAGCCCAGAAGGCAAGAGGAGCAAATACGCTTTTTCATTGGATGGTGCGCTGATGGACTATTAAAGCGTTGATCTGTGAAATAATGGAAAAATCTGAAATTCCTCGCTTAGATCTCTGCTTCCATCTTGTCATACTTGCTGCGAAGTGTCTTTGCCTTCCTGTTCAGCATGAACCGAAATTTGCTTCGCCATCGGTCGGGAGCCGGGGGCCAGATTCCCCGGTGTATTCTTAAAAAGGCTGTCGCCCATCCTCTCCCGGCAAAGCACTGGATGCGTCCCCTACTTCTGCAACGCCACGGCCCGGATACCCTCCGCCGCCTGGAGCGAGAGAACCACCGTCTCTGTTCCCCTGTGTGCCAGGGTTACCGTTTGGGCGTCGGGGTCGGAATGCTTTACCTCAAACTCCTCTCCGGGCCGAATGGAATGTTTGCCCAAAAACTCCAAAAATTCCCCGCTCTGCTGCCGAATTTGGGTAATTTCCACTTTCTGCGGAGGGATGAACGCGGGGAGGGGTGATCCCTGGTCGAGGTCGTCAAATTTGCCGTCCGGCCCAGGAATCGGCGCGCCATGGGGGTCGATGCGCGGATTCCCCAGCTTGGCGGACATCCGCTCAAGCACCCGGTCGGACACACTGTGCTCCAGCTCCTCGGCTTCTTCATGGACTCCGGCCCAATCCATGTCCAACTGCTCCACCAGATAAAGCTCAATGATTCGATGACGCCGTAATATCCGCAGTGCCAAGCGGGACCCCAACTCGGTCAGGGTCACTCCTCTGCGACTCCGGTATTCGACGAGTCCGGCTTCTGCCATGGACTTTATCATAGTGGTCACCGTCCCGGCGGTCACCCCTAGGGCCGTAGCCAGCCTTCCGAGGGCCACCGGTTCTGCCGGTGCCCTCTCCGCTAACAAGTGAATGCGCTTGGCATAGTTTTCGATCGTCGGTGTGGCCATAGGAAAAACATAGCCTACCGGAAAAAAAATAGAAGTTCTTATTGACCATCGCCAATACTTTGATTGCTCAAATTCTGTCTTATGTTTCTGTTAAAACATCTGCTGCTCAGCAACGTCAGCTCCTCCTCTGTTAACCCGAATATTTCACCAAAACTGAGAAACACGGGAAAGGCTATGGCGGGCAGGCTGCCGAGGTGGGGGTTGTTTCAGACATCTCCCTCTATTGAGGCCATGGAGATGGAGAGCTTTTACCCGTTTATCCCGGTCGTCTTTAAGCTTTAAGCCGGATCCCACTACCATGTCTCCATCACGCTATCACCTTTCAGCTATTCGACCTACCGGGGTAGTTGCCTAAGGTCTGGACGTTAAAACTTTGGAGAATTCTCAGGGGTGCTCGACCGGCTGGCCGATCTTCCGAGTTTGGCATCCTGCGGTCGCGGCGACAAAATCAACCTAGCGTTACAACCCGAACGTGGCAAACGCATTCAATGGCATGACCACGGCGGACGCCAACTACAATGGGAGCACTGGCTACGTGAGAGACGTCGGCAGTCACACCTTCGCGGATCGCTTCTAAGGCACCTTCGACCAAGGGGGCAACATGTGGGAATGAAATGAAACGATCGATCCTCTTCTTGGCCGCGGGGTGCGTGGCAGCTCGTTCAGCAGCACTTCTTCCAACCTTTTGTCCTCGACCAGTTTCAGCTTCGATCCAACCGTCGAGAGCAACGATGAAGCCGTGTTTCTCGTTCTGACAATGGCTGCGGAAGACCGCCGATTAGGAACCGCGAATCCAGTTTTGCCGATCCGGCAAACGGATAGGAACTTGCTCTTAGAATACCATTTACGAAGCTGCTGCTCCCTGTAACGTGAAGAAAGAAAGAGCGATTTTGACACTGATACCAAAGGTTTATGAAACAGCCTCTGTCTTTCGCCCCGAAGGACTGTTGCGGGAGTCTCGTCGGCAAAATCGGATTCCGGAAGGTGCCGTTCCACCGATTTGTCTGTTGGACCCCGATGGCGATTTTTTCCGGTATCTCCGGCAGAGTGGCGCTCCGCGCAATTCCTACTGGGCCTGTTATCACTCGGAGATGTACGACTATGTTACGGACTCCTTCCGAATTGGGATAATCGGTTGTGCCGTGGGAGCCCCCTATGCGGTGTTGGTGGCTGAGCAGTTGTTTGCCTCCGGCTGCCGCCTTTTGGTCAGCGTTACCTCTGCCGGGCTGCTGGCGGAGACCCCGCTGACCCACCCCTATGTGCTGATCACCAAAGCCATGCGGGATGAAGGCACCAGTGACCACTACCTACCGCCCGCGGACTATGTGGAGATACCAACAAAGCTGCTGTCACTGGGGCGGAAAATGGGGGAGCGAGGCGTCCCGCTCGTAGAGGGCGGAGTCTGGACAACAGATGCGCCCTTCCGGGAAACGGATGCGGCCATCGCCTATGCCCGAAGCGAGGGCCTGTTGGCTGTGGAGATGGAAGCGGCGGCGCTCTACGCGCTGGCCCGGGTGCGGTCGTTGCCCATTCTCTGCCTGGCCCGAGTGACCAACCAGATGGCTACGGTGGGGGAGGATTTTGAAAAAGGGGAAGATCGGGGGAATCGGGACCTGATGCGATTATTGGATATCCTGCATCAGAGTTGGGAGGAAACCGCGTGATAACAGCCCCAGAAAGCGCGATGCTTGAGAGCAGGGTCGGCCCGGGGCAAGTCAGGCACCGGGTTGGGTGGTGACGGTGACCACGGCGCTCGATTTAAATCAGACATTTCGCAACAGTCAGGGCCGGGTGCATTACCACAGCGCGGCTTTTAGCGAGCTGATCCCGGAGCTTTGCGGTCAGGTCAGTTCCCCCACAGGCTTAGGATAAACCGGACCGGCAGAAAATAAGCGTCTACTGCTTGGATGAAACAGAGTTGCTGACCCGTCAAACCCGTCCCGACCCTTTTCGCCCCTCTGAAACCAGAAGAAATCGCAGAGTCAGGACAATCGCATTCACGCAAAGCCCGAAAGCCATTCCGATCCAGATGCCGATGCCTCCCCAACCCATACCGAGCCGTCGCTCCCCCAGGAAGGACCAGTCGAGGCCAAGTGCCCTGCTCCCGCCGTCGATGTCGAAGGCAAGATACATCCCCGCCGGAATGCAGATTACCCAGAAAGAGAAAAAGACGAGGGCGGTCGGCACCCGCACATCCTTCAGCCCACGCAGCGCGCCGATGGCCACTACCTGCACCCCGTCACCGATCTGAAAGAGGGCCGCCACCACAAGGAATTGGGCCGCAAGACTCGCCACCGCCCCCGCCTGTTCCACATCCTCGCCGAGGAAAAAGGTCGGCAGGGTGTGCCGGAACCCCAGAAAGAGGACCGCCATCACCCCCATAAAGACCGCAGCGAGACCGCAGTTGGCCAGGCCTGCGAGGCGCGCGCGCTCTTGATTCCCCGCCCCCGCGGCCTGTCCCACCCGGATTCCCACTGCGAAGGATAGACCCAGCGGCAGCATGAAGGTAAACGCAGCCAGGTTCAGCGCGATATGGTGGGCCGCCAGGGTCACCGTGCCAATCCATCCCATCAGGATTGCCGCAAAGTTGAAGATGAACGCCTCGAGGGAAATCTGCAGCCCGATCGGTAGGCCGATCCCGAGGTAATCCCCGGTTATCCGCTTCCTCCAGAGGGGTCGGCCCGCCAGCAGCCCGCTTCCCAGGAGCGAGGTTCCCCACCGCAGATGCAGGAAAAAGGCGCCGAGCGCAATCAGACGGGCCAGCAGGGTCGCCCAGCCGGCCCCGACCAACCCCATCGCCGGAAAACCCCAATTGCCGAAAATCAATAGCCAGTTCAGGACGACGTTCAGGATCGCCGCCGCGATCAACCACAGCAAGGGCAGCCAGGGGCGGTTCTGCGCCTCGCAGAAGTTCTTTATCACCTGGAAGACCAGCACCAGCGGCAGTGTCCCCATCAGAATGCTGAAGTAAGGCTTTGCCGCCTCCACCACCGGTTCTGGCTGTCCCAGCTTCGGCAGAACCCAATCCCGGATGAGCAGCGCCACTCCAAAGCAGAACATCCCGTAGACCGCGTTGATCAGGATCCCGTGCCGAAGGATGATCCGACTCCCCTTCAGGTTGCCTGCGCCAAAGGCCTGCGCTATCAGGATCGATAGCGCCGTCGCCAGCCCGAAGCCGAATAAAAGCGGCAACCCGAATAGGCTCCCCGTGTAAGCCGCCGCCGCCACCTCCGTGACCCCCACGCGACCGATCATCGCCGTGTCAATCATGTGCAACGAATGAATCGCTATCTGACCAATGATCATCGGCACCGCCAGCCCGAGGGTCTGGCAAATCTCATGCAATACCTTCTTCATGGGGAGAAGCCGTGCAATCTGCCAGACTCGTGGGCGTTTTCCCAACCTATTGTGCAGCATGGCGGAAACAATCGGGTCACCGACATGAATCCCACCGCCTCTTTTTAGACTTGCTGGAGCTTCCTCCTTGGCGGTTGGATGAGGGCGTCTCATGGAACCCGATAAACCCACCATTGCCCTCGGCACCGATCACGCCGGCTACCACTACAAGGAAGCCATCAAAGCTCAGCTTGAGTCCACCGGCCAACCCGTTCTGGATTTTGGTGCCCACTCCGATGAGGCCAGTGATTACCCCGATTTTGTCCGTCCCGCTGCCCGTGCCGTCGCTGAGGGAAAAGCCCGCTTCGGCATCGTCCTCGGCGGCTCCGGCAACGGAGAGGCCATCGTCGCAAATAAAGTTCACGGAGTCCGCTGCGCACTCTGCTGGAACTTATGGTCCGCCGAGATGACCCGCCAGCACAACAACGCCAACGTCCTTGCCATCGGTGCCCGCGTCGTTTCCCTTCGGGAAGCTCTCGATATTGTCCAATGCTTCCTTACCACCCCCTTCGAAACCGGAGGGCGACACCAGCGCCGCGTCGAAAAAATCGAACCTCCTCTCTCCCACTAATTTTCATTTCCACTTGTGATTCCACCGGGGCTGAAGAAGGTTATTACTATGAACAGACTTTCCATGGAAGAGAACGAAACCGATACGACGAAGACCTCCGAATACCTCAACCAGATGCAGACCCGTTTCCTTGAGGAACGGAAGCTTTTCCTCTGGGGACAGGTCGACGATAAGACAATGAAGGACTGCACCGAAAAACTGCTCTATCTCGAGTGGGAAAAACCCGGTAAGCCCATTACCTTTTACATCAATACCCCCGGTGGCTCCATCACCGCAGGCATGGCCTGTTACGACACCATGAAAATGATTTCTTCCCCGGTTACCGTCGTCGTCACCGGCATGGCTGCCAGCATGGGGTCCATCCTCCTTTGCGGGGCCGACCCCGGGATGCGCCATGTCTACCCGCACAGCCGGGTCCTCATCCACCAACCCCTCATCAGCGGCCGGATGATCGCCGTCGCCTCCGATATCCATATTCAGGCCGAAGAGATGGAAAAACTGCGCAAAGAACTGAATCGCATCCTTGCCGAGTCTTCGGGCAAGCCTCTTGAAAAAATCGAGAAGGATACCGACCGCGATTTTTTCCTCAACGCCGAGGAAGCTATCGAATACGGGCTCGCGGATAAAATCGTCGAAAAGGTCTGATCCGGCCGCCCTGAAAAGCGGCTTGCCCGCCGAGCGCTTTCAGGCCAGCTTTGGCACCTACGGTTTTTCCGCATAGTGTCTTACAACCTGTCCCCCACCCCGCGCCGACCAACTTTCGGGGAAGCCCTCATCCCGGTCCTCTCGCTTATCGGCTTGCTTGCTTTGACCCTCGGGGTGCTCCGCGTCGATGGCGAACGTCTCGGTGATCCGCATATTCCGCTCATCCTTGGCTGTGCCGTGGCCGCCCTTGTCGGCGTCCGTCTCGGCTGGGATTGGTCCTCCCTGCAAGACGGCATCGTCGAGGGTATCAGCCTGGGGATGGCATCCATCCTTATCCTCCTCAGCATTGGAATTCTTATCGGGCTCTGGATTGCAGCCGGCATTGTCCCCCTGCTCATCGAACTCGGGCTCCAGCTGCTCCACCCCTCCTTTTTCCTGCCCGCCACCTGCCTGATCTGCGCGGTCGTATCCGTAACGACGGGCAGTAGCTGGACCACCGCCGGCACCGTCGGGGTCGCCCTCATCGGAGTCGGGAAAGTCCTCGGAATCCCCCTCGAAATCGCCGCCGGGGCGATCATCTCCGGCGCTTACTTCGGCGACAAGATGTCGCCCCTTTCCGACACCACCAACCTCGCTCCGGCCGTCGTCGGCAGCGAACTCTTCGAACATATCCGGCACATGGCTTGGACGACTGTGCCCAGCTTTCTCCTCGCACTCCTCCTTTTTTCCTTCCTCGGTGGAACGGGCAACCCGATCCCCGATGCGGACAACCTTCTGGAGTTCCGCGAACAGCTTCGGGAACACTACCGGCTCTCCCCTTTACTTTGGCTGGCCCCTGCTCTCGTCGTCTTCCTTGTCCTGCGCAAGGTGCCTGCCCTCCCTGCCCTCCTTGCGGGTGCTGCCGCCGGTGGGGTCCTTGCGTGGGCCCTCCAGGGAAAGTCCCCCGCTGCTGTCCTCGATGTCGCCATGAACGGCTACCAGTCCGCCACGGGCTTTGAAGCCGTCGACACCCTCCTCAGTGGGGGCGGAATGACCAGCATGTTCTGGACCGTCGCCCTCATCCTCTGCGCCCTTGCCTTCGGGGGGCTGATGGAACGGACCGCCATGCTCGAAGTCCTTGCCGAGAGCATCCTCAAGCTGGCCCGGCGAACCGGGAGCCTCATTGGGGCGACTCTTTTTACCTGTATCGGAATGAATGCGGTCGCACCCGACCAATACCTTTCCATTATCATCCCCGGTCGCATGTACAAGTCCGCCTACGCGCGGATGCGCCTCCACCCGAAAAACCTCTCCCGTGCCCTTGAGGATGCCGGCACCCTTACCTCGCCCCTTATCCTCTGGAACACCTGCGGTGCCACCCTGTTCGAGGTGCTCGGTGTCAGTGCCTTTCTCTACTGGCGCTACTGCTTCTTTAATTTAATCAATCCCGTTGTCTCCCTCGTCTACGGGATCACCGGCTTTAAAATTACCCCCGCCGATCCGCCCTCCCCCGGCACTCAGCCGGAGGAACCATCGGACTCCAATTCCGCCAACCGCTCACCCCACTCCGCGTAAAGGGTCACGTGCCCCGTCGCCTCGGCTGTTTTCCGGCCTTCCTCGAGCAGCTCCTTTTCCGTCAGGACCGGAATCCCCTCCACCTTCAGAAGTCCCGTGATCAGGTCGATCGCCTGCCCTTCAAGGCCTTTCCGCCGCAAAACCCGCACCGCCTCCAGCGCCAGCCCGTATTCCTCCACCGGGTAGCTTGTAAACAATGACAGCGCTCCCAGCAGGAGCCCCTCGTCTTTCTGCCGCTCTTGCTCTTCCGCGAGATCCAACAACCGGAGGGCCAGTGCAATTCCCGGTTGCTCGTCAAACCAGCGTTTTCCCACCTCCAGGGCTTCCGGGGCACGCCCCTGGTTTTCCAGGAGATTCAGAAAGCGGAGGACCACATACTCCTGCAACGGGTCCATCAGATCCGGCCCACGCTCCAACTGCTTGTCGATCCGCGTCCGGAAAGGCTGATACAATGGATCCCCGATCACCACCGATTGCCAGCTCAACACCGGCAAGGAAAAATAGGCCGCCTCCCCCCAGGTCTGACCGGACGCCAGACCCGCGAGAAGCATTTGCGGCAGGTGGGTCAGCTCAAGGTAGGGCTCGTAGACATTTCCTACCGTCGCCGTGATACCGCGGTCCACCAACGGACCCACCCATTTCTCCGTCTTCGAGCGAACCGTCGCCGCCGAAAAACTGTGGATGTGAAATCCGATTGCACCGGGTGCGAATTCGAAGCCCTCCCGCAAAAAGATCGGATCCGCATTCCCCGTATACCAGCCAAAGTAAAAAACTGGGCTGTCGAAGCGGTCCACGATCGAAAAACGCGCTCGCGATCGTTTAATGCTCATATCAAATCCAAGGGCCTGGAGCTGCTTTTCCGTTTCCGCAAGCCACTGGTCCCCCGTCGGGTGCTTCCCTCCCGGATCGACATACGCCCTCCCACGGAGCCCTTCCGCCTCCACCGCGATCGCATGGTCCACCAGTCGTTTCGCGTCTTCGAGGTCCGGCCCATCCAACCGGCAAACCCGGACCGCCTTCAGCGAATGCTTCCGCTCCCCCTCAACGTCCTTGAAGAACGGGTTCGGCACGTATCCCGGGAGCCGCGAATCCACTTCCAATAGCGCCGCCAGTTCGCTGTCCACCGATGAGCGTGTCGTCGCGAAAGCCTTGCCCCCGCTTCTCTCTCCTTCGACAAGGTCCGGGTTGTGCCGGACCCGCAGCGGCCGCACATTCTGAAGGTGACACCGGCGGCGGCG
>CAYQKH010000121.1:0-9554 GCA_964417945.1 uncultured Opitutales bacterium | reverse complement strand
TGGACGTAAAGCAACCCACCGTGTCAAAACGCGGAGCGAGCGGAAAGCACCCCTTCGTCCATTTCCCCGCTCCCAGTCGAAACCCGTAAAGGCCGCAGTAACTCGCCGGCACCCGGATCGACCCACCGGTATCCGTCCCCGCCGCCAGCGGAACCAGTCCCCGTCCCACAACGAAGGCCGACCCGCTGCTGCTTCCACCTGAAAGCCGGTTCTCCAGGAGTGGATGCGGACAATCGCCGAAATGCGGATTCTCCCCGGAAAGGCCGTAGGCGAACTCGTTCAACTGGCTCTTTCCCACCAGGATGGCCCCCGCTGCCTGCAAATGTTGCACGAATTCCGCAGTGTGCGGTGCCTGCCGGATCCGTTCACCGAGGAACGTCGAAGAGGCGGTCGTCGGTAAACCCTTCACATCGAACAGGTCTTTTACCACCAACGGAACACGAGCCAGCGGACCCTCCGCCGCATCCAATTGCACCCGCCAATCCAGCAGGCTTGTCCGGAAGGCCAGGCTCGCCGTGCGCTCCGCCAGCGTTAAACCGTCCAGGCGGCTCCGCATCTCCTCGATCCAGGCCGCCGGTTCCAACCCCTGCCAGAACCCAAATGTCGTCCTCATCGATTCAGTGCCCTGGCTTGACCGCCACCGTCACCTGGATCTCTACCGTGGAATCCGCCGGCAACCCGGCCACCGCAACCGCCGCCCGGGCGTGCTTTCCGCTCTCGCCAAAAAGCTTCCCGAAGAAATCACTCGCCCCGTTGATCACCTGCGGGCTTTGTGCAAAACCCGCCACCGCGTTCACGTATCCGCCGATAAAAAGGATCTGCTCGACCGCGTCTAACGTCCCCAAGGCCGCCTTTATCGACGCCAGCGCGTTCAATGCGCAGACCCGGGCCCCGTCATAACCGGACTCCACCGTCTGCGTCTCCCCGACCTTTCCCGTGTGGGTGAAGGCTCCATTCCGCACACAGACCACACCCGCCAGGTAAAGGGTGTCTCCCTGCCGCCGATACGGCAGGTAACTCCCCCCAGGGGTCGGCACCTCCGGCAGGCGCTCTCCCATTCCTTCCAGTTTCTCCAAAATCGTGTCCTTCATCCCAACAGTCCTATTCACAACCGCCCCCGGTGCAATACCGGAAAAACCGTAACTCCCCTTCCTCCCCTGCCATTCACAGTAGCGCGGTGCTTCAGCCCGCGCTTTAAAAACCACCCCGCCTCACCTCGCGTCCGGCACCAGCCGCTGCTTTCCAAACGGGGGACGGGTATAGTGTCCCACTGGGGGTCGTTCCCCGATATCAATCGGTTCCGGCGTCAAATCCCCATACGAAATCTGCGTCAACAAATGATGGATGCAATTGATCCGCGCACGCCGCTTGCAATCCGCCTCCACCACATGCCACGGACTCGCGTCCGTATCCGTGTGCGCGAACATCACATCCTTCGCCTTCGAGTACTCCACCCATTGAGCGCGCGACTCCAAGTCCATCGGCGAGAGCTTCCATCGCTTCGTCGGGTCCTCGTTCCGCGTCTGGAAACGCCGCTCCTGCTCCTCGTCACTCACCGAAAAATAGTATTTGATCAACTGGATCCCCGATTGAATCAGCATATTCTCAAATTCTGGACAGGACCGGTAAAACTCCTTCAGCTCCGTCTCCGTGCAAAACTCCATCACCCATTCCACCCCCGCACGGTTATACCAGCTCCGATCAAACAGGACCATTTCTCCCGCTGCCGGAAACTCCGCTACATAGCGCTGAAAATACCACTGCGTTTTCTCCCGCTCGGTTGGGGTCCCCAATGCCACCACACGGCAAATCCGCGGGTTCAGCGATTCCGTGATCCGTTTGATCACCCCGCCTTTTCCTGCCGCATCCCGACCCTCGAACAACACGATAACCCGCAGGCCCTTCTCCTTGATCCAATACTGCAGCTTCACCAACTCGATCTGCAGCGCCTCTAACCTCTTTTCGTATACCTTTTTAGGATACGTCTCTCCCCTCTTTTCAGCGGGCGCCTTCGACCCTTTACCCTTCGATTTGGCCATGACTTTCCTTATCGATTCAAGGATTATTCTAGTTCCTGCCCCCTGTCGGCACAAGCCGGTTTTGCTCCCGCCGCTCCTTTAAAACTTGACGCGACTTTCAGGCTAACTCCCCCCATCTGAGAACGGAAAGGCCCCTGCTAACGCAGGGACCCGAAATCCGGACTCAGGATCGACGGCTCCGCGGCCGTCATTGACTAGGCCTTTCGAACCTTGTTGGCGCAGGGGCCTTTTTGCCCCTGACCCACCTCGAATTCGACCTTGTCGCCCTCGAAAAGGGCGTAACCGTCCGTTTCGGAGTGATGGACAAATAAATCTTTGCCTCCTTCATCCGGTTGGATGAATCCGTATCCTTTTTCTGAGCTGAACCACTTTATTGTTCCTGTGGACATTGTATTTCTTTCTTTATCTTGTGTTTATTGACGCCGACAAAGGTCGGCAAAAATTCGCATGGTTTCGCCACTCGTTCTTTCTTTTGGGAGTGACTTTAAAGGAAACTATAATCGTCTCGCTGCCGCGCTCAAGAACCAAAGTCCCTTCGGTTCAGACCTCCAGCCCGCCCGGATAATCGAAAAATCGGTTTAAAGAAATATCGCTTCGGGCAAAAACCCGCTAACCGTCGTCATCGGAACATTCACGAGCTGGCTGACCTTCAGGTCCAGGACCACGCTGCACAGCACGTAGGCCTGCTCCGGGCTTACCCCGATCCGCTCCTCAATGACCTCCATTGCGCGCTCCACCGCCCGCCGGCAAGCCGCACGAGGATCCTCATCCGACTCGATAAAGGCTGTCCACGGCGCGGATGCGTAGCGCCCGGAAAGTGCCGTCCGGGGCACCACCGCTTGCGGGCTTTGCAGTCGACGCCCCTTTTCCACCGTGAAGGCGAAAGTCGCTTCCATCGGCGCTTCCATTCCGTTGATACAGACCTCCCCGTCTCCCTGCGCTCCATGGGAATCCCCGCAGCAGAAACCCGCACCCTCCACAAAAACCGGAAGGTAGAGCGTCGTCCCCGCCACCAACTGCTTCACATCCATATTCCCTCCGAACGGCCCCGGAGGACGGGTTCGAAATTCTCCCGGTTCCGCCCGCTGCACTCCCATCACCCCGCAGAACGGCGCAAGGTCCAATTCCGTCCCCGGCATACTGCGGGTCGTCTTCCCATTCAATTCCCAGTGGTGGAGGAAATGGCGGTCAAAGCGGCTTTCTAATAATCCCAATCCCGGGATGATGCTCGTCCACGCCCATCCCTTGTGCCGAACCTCCAGGATCTCCACCTTTAAAACGTCCCCCGGTTCCGCTCCCGCAACCCGGATCGGTCCGCTCAGGGCGTGGATCCGCGTCGTATCGATCCCCGCAAACGCCTCACCCGTCATCCCCGGACGCACCTGCCCCCCGCTCGCGTCCAGCATCTCCACCGTCACCCGGTCCCCCGACTCAATCGTTAATCGTGGTTCTAAGTCCCGATCCCAGCGACTTGTCGTCACCGATGCATCCAGTTTGTGTTCACCCACTTCCTAAATTTGAACCACCCCTCCAAAACATTCAAGCCCCCCAAAAATTATTCCCACACCCCTCCGCGCCCTCCGCTCCATCTGCGGCCCCTCCAACCCATCCCTCAATCAGTGGCCCTCAACCACTTCCGCATCGACCGGACCAACCCCTCCGCCCCCTCCTTGAAATACCGCCTCCCCTTTTCCGCTGTCCCTGCGGTCGCATCGCCCATGACCCCGCTCTCCGAAAGGTCCGCCGTCACCCACGCGTAAATCGCCGGGGCCGATTCCGGCCGCAGCTTCCCGGGGTCGTCTACCCGGGCCGGATATTCGCAGGTCACCGCTTCGGGATCGCAGCAATCCGGGGCTAACGCTAATAACAGCGAGGTCTCAACCGTATTCGCGTGAAAACCGTAGGTTGATTCCTGCTCGGAGAGACCGAAATCCACTCCCTCAAAGGAAAGGAAGCCGAGGCGGCATTCCGGGTGCTCCAGCTCAAACTCGCGTATCGAGGTTTTCATTACAGGCGTATTTCCCCCGTGCGTATTGAGCAGCGCGAAATTCCGAAAGCCCCAGTCCTGAAGCTGGTGCAGGATCACCCGCAGCAACTCCCGCAGTGCGACCCGGTTGATCGTTACCGTGCCCGGAAAACCCACGTGTTCATTGCTTTTCCCGTAGGTGATCGGCGGCGCCACCCAGACCGGCTCGTCCGGCTTCAGCAACGGCAGCGCATGGGCCAGCCACGCTTGCCCCAGCATCGAGTCCACCCCGACCGGGAGGTGCGGTCCATGCTGCTCGATTGCCCCCGTCGGCACGATGACAAGGGCGGATTCCTTCTTCGGGATTTCCCGGATCTGCCCCTCCGTCAAGGCAGGCAGGTAGCGCTCGCGATAAATTCCCCGGCTCATTTCTCCCTCCCTTCCTTCCGCGGAATCGCACCTTTCCCGGAAAGTGGCGGGCGGTCCCGAATTTCCTCAAGGAGCACCCGCAATTGCAGGGCTGCTTCCTTAAACACTCCGCTTTCGCCGGCAAGAAAGGAACGCGCGCTTGCGACACCCGGCGTTTCGCCTTCGGTTCCTCCGAACGACATCCCCAGCCCCGAAAGGTGGATGCAAAAGGTCTGCAGTCCCCAGCGGATCCGGTTGTCCCGCGCCGCCGCATCGACCAGTGCCTCATTCCAGACGTCCGCGTTGATAAACACCAGCTTTGCGAACCCGGAGTCACGGACCGAACCCGCAATCGATTCCAGCTGCTGGTGGACCGCATCCGGACCCATCCCGAAAAAATGACGGGCGCTCCCGCGAAACCCAAAGCGAAACGGGGGAAGCACCCGGAGCTTCCACTCCGCCGGACACTTTAACAATGCTCCATCGAGCAGGGCCCCCATAACCTGCTCTTCCGTATTAAGCGGTAGATCCGGTGCAATCCCGACCAGGGAGAGGACCGGCAAGATTGCAATCGCGCCGTCCTCGTAGCGACGCCCGGCAAACCGGGGCCAGGGTTCACGGGTCCAGTCCAGACAAGCGGGTCCCGGAGCCAGTCGGGCCCCTTTCCCATGTTCAACCATCGGATCATCGTTCATAAAGCAATTCACCTCCTCGAACTGTGCAGAGCACGTCTTGGGGCCCCGCCCGGGATATGACACTTGCCGCGATGTGCCGGCTCCGTCTCAGGCGCGGGCTGCTGAAGTCCAGGATGCAGAACGTCGCCTCCCCGCCCTCCTCAAGGACCCCCGCACCCTCCAACCCCGGAAGCCGTCCCGCGTTTACCGTGCACATTTTTAAAACCTCCATGGGATCCGGGTAGCGCGGATCCCTCCATTGGCTTCGCAAGACCTTCCAGCAAAAATCCATTTCCCGGAATAGATCCGGTTCGTTCAACATCACATTGTCCGTCCCAAGGAGCAGCGGCACTCCGCTTTCAAGCAGCATTCGCAGAGGGGGAAGCGGCAGGCCAAGGCTTGCGTTGGCACGCGGGTTGACCGCGCAGACAATCCCTTTCACACTCGCCAGCTGACGGATTTCCGCTTCCGTTGCCACCGTTAAATGAACGATCAGGTGCGCACCGTAAACCGTAAGCGCCCGCTCCAGATCCCCCTTCCCCGTCAGCCGAAGACTCGTTTCACGGTAGCTGTCGTCCTCGAGGCAATGCACTGCCCGGAGCTTTCCCCAATCCTCCGTCACCTGCCGGATCTGCTCCCATGCCGCATCGGTCAGGTCGTTCATCGTGCTTTCACTGAATCCATCCGCCACGTCCAGCAGTGTATCCAGGGAAGCAAGCTCCACCGGCCCCAACCTTCCTTCCCCCTTCTCCAGGACTGTCGCATTTTGCGGACTATCCGCAAACTGGCTCAGGATAATCGAGCGCACCCCGCTCTCTTCTGAAACCGCACGCAGCAACTGCGCCCCCGCCAAACCCTGCTCCCGGAAGTCTAGGTGGCAGACCGTTCCCCCTCGCGCCATCTCCCCGTGAACTGCACCCATCGCTTCTGCGATCGCCCTCGGCTCCGCCTCCGCCAAGGCCCGATACTTGTAACCGGCCGGCCGGAAAAACCCCGCTTCCAATGTCATCCCTGTCGCCCCGTCAGGAAACAGCCCATCCGCAATGTGGGTGTGCCCGTTAACCAGCCCGGGGATCACCACCGGCCCCACAAAGGGCAGGTTCCGTGCCAGCCCTAGACGGTCAATCCGCGTCATCCGCTCACCCTCCCAGTGCAGGCCATCGCAGAGAACCGGTTCCAGCTCCCGCCCCAGTAGTGCAATACAACGTCCAATCTCAGGCATCACTTTCCAGCTCGCCGTCCCGCATCATTAGAAAAATCAGGATGATTCCCAGAATCACAAACATCCGGTGAGCAGCATCCTGACCATTCCAGATCGGGGATTGCCACATCAGAAACCATTCCCCTCCCACCGTGATGAAAGCGGTGAACCATTGCAACAGACTGACGACCAAACCCACCGCCGCCAACCCCTTTGCCGCATGGAATACCTTTTCCTCCGCCTTGCGTCTCTGCCAGAGCTTCCAGGCTCCCGCCCCACAGAGCACCATCGCCAGGGCTTCCCATCCGATGATCGACCAATAAAAGAGATGGTGGACCAACGGCGATTCAATCCGGCGCCACATTAACTGGTTACCCTCAAAGGTCGTGCTCATGTTCAACACATTCTCGACGAATAGCAGATTCGAGCCGTAATCCGTGAGGTTGTTCAAAACCACCAGAAAGAGAAAAAATACCACCGCTCCCACCAGGCTGATCTTACAGTATCGTAGCAACATGGGTCTTCCTCAGCAGTAAACCCGCCAATTCTTTCCACCGGGCAATTTTATTCCGCCTCTTCGAACCCTCCCCGCAATGGGTCCAGACGTCCGAAATCCGGTGCCTCCCGGCTCTCTTCTCTTCCCCGGCGGATAAACCGCCGCACCGGACGGGAGGAGGACAGGACCTCCGAGTAGCTGCCCCCGCGTAGGAGCAGGAAATCCGCCCATGCCCCGGGCTCGACCGCCCCGTATCCCTGCAACCCCATCATCTCCGCGGGTCGACGGGTGACCACTTCAATCGCCCGCCCCAGATCCGCATCGAGGTGGCCGAGGCGCAGGCTGTATTGAAAAACTTCATACATATCCAGACTCCCGAACGCGTAAAATGCGTCGCGAACATTGTCGCTTGCGCAGGCGACCGGCACCTCCGCCTCGAGGAAGTCACGCAATAAGGTAATGCCCCGCCAAGCCGGGGTAAGGGGGGACCACCCGTCGCCCTCCCCGTCTCTCCGGCGGTCTTGGAGGTAGAGGTTGCAGAGCGGCAGGCTCACGATCCCGACTCCGGACTCCTTCACCAGAGCTATCGTCTCCCGCTGCGCTTCCGCCTCCTGCACCGCAAGGCTGCAGCAGTGCCCACAGAAAACCGGGTAGGGAAATTCGTTGCGAAGAACCGCTTCCGCGATCGCTCGCAGACAACGGGCGGCCGCATCACCGGATTCATCGACATGGAGATCCAGCCCCAATCCCCGTTCCTCCGCCAACGCCAACATCCGGTCCAGCTCGCTCTCCAGAGTCGGGCTCATCAAGGGCATTCCTCCCAGTGCCGATGCTCCATATTTTATCGGCAGGTCGGCCAGGCCTTCCCCCTTAATTGTGCTGTAGTCGCTGACCGCGCAGAGGCTGACCAGTTGAACGGCTATTTTATCCTTCCACTTCTCCCCCAGTCCCGACAGTGCCGCCCAAACCTCCTCGCATCCATCGTATCCTGTGTCCACGTGGCTGCGCAAAGCACCGGTCCCCCCGGCATAGGCCTGTCTCAGCGCGAAATCCGCCCTCCGCTCGACGTCCTCCGCCGTCCAATTCACCTTGTCCCTGCCCAGCGCTTCAATCGCTTCCTCGAAAGTCCCACTCCGATTCGGCGCCCGATTCCAGGTGTGAGCCTTATCCAGGTGCGTATGCATGTCCACAAGCGCTGGTAACGCCATCCAGTCTTCGCTCGCCTTTTTCCGGGACCGGCTGACTTCCGTAACCCGGCCTTCCCCATTCCAGGCAACATCCACACTGGTGCAGGGATTTAAAGCGCTGCCCCCTTTCTCCAGACTCCGGGGTAACAGCACGTCCGGGACCAATACTCCTTCCAGGTATCCGCTCTCAGCAATCATGGCTGCAGGATGAAGGAAAGATCTAGCCTGCGGCCCATTTTGCAGGCCGCGTCAAAGGTCGCCTGTCCCCTGAAGACCCGGCCCTCGATCGACAGGGAAGGCACCAGGAACGAGATCGGCCCTGCCGCCTCAAAAGGCCAGGGGGTCACACGGAACCGCCCTTCCCCCATGGGTTGGCAGACGATTTGCACCAACCCGCCATTTACATCCAGGTGCCGGTGTCGCAGAGGAATCGGCTCGGAATAGTCCACACAAAGCGCCAGGGAAAGGCTGTCGCAGGCCTGCAGAAACTCAAATCCCCGGCGCAGCACGGGATCCTCCAGCGCCGCCTCTTCCCATTCGCTATCCAATAACTGCCGTTTCAGGTCTACCTGCCGTCGACGCTGGCCCTCGACAAAATCCCGGTGCAGGGTCCGGTCCGCATCGGATAACCCCGAGAGGTCCGCCTGCTCCGTCAGAAGATTTACCGTATGCATTGAAACCAGGATCGCCGCATACGGATCCTCCTCCGCAACCGCTTCGGTGGCTGCCCCACGGACACCGAGGTATTCGTCCAAATCGATTTCCTCAAAGGCGTCGTAGGTCCCGACCAATTCACGCGAGAAGGCACTCGGCTTTCCCTCCGGTGTGATCAGCGGCCGGGCATCCCGCTCCGCCCAGGAGTCGTCGTGTCGGGATACCGCCACCGCGATCGAGGAAAAAGGCTCCGGTCGCAAAAAGCGCTCATTCCCCCACTCCGTCGCAAACGCACCCGCCAGTCGCGCGTGGTCCTGATGTCCTATCAGGATCCATCCTCTTTCGGTTTCTTGTCGGATCATCGTCAGAATCTAGCAGAAGCGGTGCCAAAAAGTTTGCCTGAAAAAGCTTCATCCCTCTTTTCATTTTTCCCATCGTTCCCCCGATCTGTCATTAATGGCATCGAGCCCGCCAAGCCCAAGCACATATTTTGCCTATCCTCCAGCCCCGCTCGGTTTTGGCAACATATGTGCTGATTATGGCGGATGCTCAGCTCCACCCCTTCCAGACTCTCACCCGAACTCGTCACCCGCCTCAAGCAGATCGCCGGCGACCAAAACGTCATTGATTCCCCTCCCCGTGTCGAAAAATTCTCCAAGGACTTCTATTGGTATTCCCCCATTTTGAAGGAGAAGATGGGCTCCCTCTCCGCGGATGTCGTCGTCAGGGTGGATTCGAAAGAGATCTTGAGTGAGGTTATCCGACTCTGTGTCGCCAACCAGATCCCCGTCACTCCCCGTGGGGCCGGCACCGGAAACTATGGCCAGGGCATCCCCCTTTACGGTGGCGTCCTTGTCGACTTCTCCAAAATGGACAAGATCCATTCCGTCGACGGAGTCGCTCACGTCGAACCCGGCCTCGCGCCGGCA
>CAYQKH010000120.1:0-9738 GCA_964417945.1 uncultured Opitutales bacterium | reverse complement strand
ACCCTCCAAATGAGGGGCTTAGCGAAGTGCGTTAAGCATTTACGAACAAGGTTTGTATTGGCCGTAAAATGGCTGCTCCGGCTGGATTGCTCCGCCCTCTTCGCATCGCTGCTCCGCTGCTCCCGCAGCTGCGATGCTTCGTCAAACCAGCTCCCTCGCTGGTTCTCATCCAGCCGGACATTTTTTCATTTCGAAAGCTAGATGGCCTGCCATGAGCAAGGGCGAAGCCTGCGTCGAATGGCTGCTCCGGCTGGATTCGAACCAGCGACCAAGTGATTAACAGTCACCTGCTCTACCGCTGAGCTACGGAGCATCATCCGGTCGGTCCTGAGGACCGCGAAAAGGATAAATAAGAAAAACCGCCCTCTTCTTGTCAATCCTGCTTTGGTTCCTTTTCCCCGATGGAAACGCATTCCAGATCATAGTTCGCGAATGCCGGGTCCAGCGTTAAAAAGGCCAGCTTTTCCGCTCGGCCAACCGCCACCAGTAACCGGTCGAACGGATCCCGGTGGTGAAAGGGTAGCCGGGCCACCCCAAAAAGATGCCCCCTTGTCAGCGCAAGCATTCGAAATCCATTTCCGAGGATCGCTTCAATAAGTCGGTCATCAAAAGGTTCCGACAACTTCAATTTCCCCAAGGAATACTTAATCGAAATTTCCCATAGGCTCGCATCACTAAGATGGCCCTGGTTTTCCTCCGATTCCATAAACCGGATCACCTTTACGGGTAATCGGGGATCTCCTGCCAAAAACCAGAGCAACACATGGGTATCGATCAGATAATTCATTTTTAACCATACTCCGCAAAATCCTCCAGCGGTTCATTGAAATCCTCCGCTACCCACAGGTTCAGATCCGATCCACTCCCAAATTTCGGTTTCACCCTCTTCTCCACGATCGGACGCAACTCTGCCACCGGTTTTCCCCGCCGCGTAATCTGGATCACCTCTCCTTTTTCCACGCGTTCCAATAACGCCGACAACTTGTTTTTCGCTTCAAAGGTTCCCACTTTCATTATAAGCTAGCTTAATCAGCTAACTTATTAAGGCAAGAACCGTTTTTCCCGGTAAGTCTTTCCGTTCTTATCTGAAAGAAAGATCGCAATGGAATAATCCACCAGCCCCCACTCTCTTTACGATAGAGCCCCCAATTCTATAAAAGCAAAAACCCTTACCTCCTGGATTCTCCGCGTTCTCGTTGCCGTCATCCTTGGCCAGACCCTCTTCTTCAAGTTCGCCGGCGCGCCTGAATCGATCGCGCTTTTCACCCAACTAGGGATCGAGCCGGTGGGGCGGATCGGTATTGGCATCGCCGAGCTTGTCGCGGTGGCGCTCATTCTCATCCCGCGCACCGTGTTCTTCGGAGCGCTTCTCTCCACCGCGCTCATGGTGGGAGCCCTCGGAGCCCACGTCACCGAACTGGGATTCGCCGGAGAAATGGCTTCTCTCGCCGCCCTAGCCGGTGTCGCCCTCCTCGCCGGCGCAGGTGTGGCCGTCCTGCACCTTCCGCAAATCGTGAAATCCCCGGCGAAAATCCCCGAACCGGAAGCGAGGGCCTGAAGCGGGGATTTCGGATATCCTTCCCATTCTTCCGGGGGTGACCTAGTCTGGAAGCCTTAACTCCTCAAACCCGATGGCTTCCCTTTCCTATTTTGATTGCAACCTCACCATCGGCCGCCGGGCGACGCCCCGTCCTGAAAACGACCATACCACTGAGCAGATCCTTGAGGAGTTGGCTCACATCGGTATCGGCCACGCGCTCGCCACCCATTGCCTCGCCTACGAGTACGATCCCCGGATCGGGAACGGCCGCCTCTCCGAAGTCTGCCGCGAATACCCGCCGCTACACCCCTGTTATGTCGTCCAGCCGCACCCCACCGGAGCGATGCCCACCGGCAAGGCTCTTGTCGACTACCTCAAGGACGGCGGGGCCCGGGCTGTCCGCCTCTTTCCCCGGAAGCATAATTTCCCCCTCGAAGAGACCGTCTCGGGGGAGCTGCTCACCACCCTCGAAGAAGCCGAAATTTCCGTCTTTCTCGACCTCGAGCAAACCGGCCTCCCCGAAGTCGGCCGCATGCTCGCGCGGCACCCGGACCTGAACCTCATCCTCCTGCGCATTGGCTACCGCATCGACCAATGGCTCTACCCGCTCCTTGAAAAGTTTCCGCGGCTAAAATTCGACCTCTCCCTCTACCCGGTCCACCGCGGGATCGAGACGGTCGTCGAACACTTTGGTGCGGATCGCATGGTCTTCGGCACCGCCCTCCCCGTCTTCGATGGCGGCGCCGCCGTTTCGCATATCGCCTACGCCAACATCCCGGACGAAGCCCGCGCTGCCATTGCCTCCGGCAATCTCGAATCGATCCTCTGGAAGGAAACCGCTCCGGCGGCAAAACCCGAGCCGATCACCCCTGCCGCCCGCGACGCCATCTGGTCTCTCGCTCGCGACGGGAAACCCCTGGCCGACGAAACCATCATCGATCCCCATACCCATATGGGCCCCTACCACAATTTCCCGATTCCGGGAGATCCATGGGCCGCCGGGATGGTCTCCGTTATGGACGAACAAGGCGTCGATACCGCCGTCACCGCCCCGATGATCGCCCTTGAGGGAGGCATGCGGGAAGGAAACCAGATCGCCATCGACGCGGCCCATGATTTCCCCGGGCGCTTTTTTGCGTTTGCCACGATCAACCCCAATTTTTCCGATGTGGAAATCCGGGAGGAACTGGAATGGTGCTTCCAAAACGAATGCTTCAAGGGAATCAAGATCCACCCCGGCACCCACGATACCCCCGGCAACGACCCGCGCTACCAACCGGTCTGGGAGTTCGCCAACGAGTATGAACTGCCGATCCTCATTCACACCTGGGGCACGGATCCCCGCTGCAATCCCGCCATGTTCGAGCCCATCGCCCGGGACTACCCCGGGGCGCGGCTCATCCTCGGCCATTCCGGAGCCACCCCCGGCGGAATTGATGAAGCCATCCGGGTCTGCCAGGCTGTCGGGAACACCTATCTCGACCTGACCAAATCGATCATCTTCCGGGGCATGCTTGAGTATATGGTCCGTGAGGTGGGCCCCGACCGCATTCTCTGGGGCACCGACCTTCCCTTCATCTGCGGCGCCGGTCAGATGGGCCGGGTCGCCGCCGCGCGTCTCTCTCTTGGGGACAAACGCAAGATCCTCGGCCTCAACGCGAAGGCCCTCTTTCGACTCTAGTTACCGCTCAACCGATAGTCTGTCCAGTTGTCACTTTTACGCCGCAGAATGGGTCAGCCCCTATCCCTTATTTCTGTTAGGCCGGTGCTTGCATGCAAACCCTTTTTATAGGATACTTAGGGCTCTTATCTTAATCTTTCCGGCTCACGAACCGGAAGCCTGACTCTCTTAATCCTAATTCTCTCGTCAGCATGAAACTGCTCTCCTCTACCGCACTCCTCCTCCTGTTCTCCCTCCTTGGCACCTCCTTAGCCCAGGCGGCCCTCGATACCTCCGAACAAAAACGCCCCCGCAAAGGCAGCGTTATCTTCATCCACCCGGATGGTGCCGGCGAAGCCCATTACACTGCGACCCGGAATGTCCGGGTCGGCCCTGATGGACTCCTCCACTGGGACCGACTCGATGAAATGGGCGTCTACCGCGGCCATCAGAAGGGCAATGTCTCTTCCTCTTCGCACGCCGGGGCTACCGCCCACGCCTATGGGAAAAAAGTCCCCGTCGACTCCTACGGCATGCATGGGCAGGAGCCCCTCACCGCCCTTTCCGGTGCCAAGGTCAGTATTTTAATGGAAGCCCATGAGACCGGCATCCCCGTCGGAATCGTCAACAGCGGACACATCGCCGAACCCGGCACTGGGGTCTTCGTTGCACAGTCCCCGAGCCGACGGGACACCGACCGGATCAGTGCCCAAATCATCGAAAGCGGCATTCCCCTAATCCTTTCCGGCGGGGAAGTCATGCTTCTGCCCGAGGGCGTCGAGGGCCGCTTCGGCACTGGCATCCGCAAAGATAACCGCAACCTGATCGATGAAGCCGCAAGTGCAGGCTACACCGTCGTCTATACCGCTGCTGAACTGGCCGCCCTCGATCCTTCGCAGACCGAAAAGGTTCTCGGCGTCTTCGCAGCTGTAAACACCTACAACGACAAAACGGAGGAACTCCTTAAAGAAGCGGGGCTTCCCCTCTATAACCCCGGCACCCCGACCCTCGCCGAGATGACCGACTTCGCCCTGCAATTTCTCAGCGCGAAAGGAAAGCAGTTCTTTCTCGTCGCCGAGGAGGAAGGCAGCGACAACTTTCCCAATAATAACAACGCCCCGGGAAGCATTGAAGCCCTCGGGCGGGCCGATGACGCCATGGGCGTGGTGACGGCCTTTATCGAAAAGAACCCACGGACCCTTCTTGTCACCGCCGCCGACAGCAACGCCGGCGGCCCCCTCATCCTTCCCGCCCCCTCCGCGGACGAAATCATTCCCGCCACCTACAAAAACGGCGCCCCTCTCGATGGACGTGAAGGAACCGAGACTCTTCCCTTCCTCAGCGCACCCGACCAGTTTGGCGAGCAACTTCCCTTCGCGATCGCCTGGTCCGAGTATTTCGACGGCATGGGCGGCATCATCGCAAAAGCTCACGGCCTCAATGCCCCTATGCTCCCAAATAACGTTCAGAATACCGATATCTACCGCCTCATGTATGCCACCCTCTTCGGCAGGATCCTAGAATAACCCATTCCCCACTTCCCTTGCCGCGTCACCACGGTGCCCGAGCGTAGTCCTTGGGGCGAAGACTGGAGTCGCGATCGGCATCCCAACGTCTGCGTTCGCCTAAGTCCTTTACGCCGTCCACTGCCTTCTGACTTCCGATCACCCATGACCCTACACTCGGCCTACAATCGCATCTCCGACTGGTGGGCCGCCCACCCCCTCTACGACCCCGCCCACGAATTCCAATTGGAAGCAACCTTCGAGGAGTCCCATTGCATCCTCGGAGGCCTTCGACGGCTGCACTTTCTCGGGGCGGACGACACCCCCTCAGGCACCACCACGATCTCTGATCGACCCGACCCCGGATCTTCCCGAATCGAAGACGCGCTTGTCCGCCAGGACATCCTCGCCGGATCCGGGTCCGTCAAGGAAGCTACCCGCATTCAAGCCGGCCTCGCCGCCTTTTGCGGACGGGTCCTCTCCACCCAGAGCATCCAGGGACCGGACGAGGCCCTCTTCATGGGCTACGGTCTCCAAAGACAGGAAGGCCGGATTCGCCATTCCTGCGTCGCCGACCAGGCCTCCGTCGCCAACGCCGTCCTCGACGTCATTTCCGCCCTTCCTGACCACAGTCGGAGAAAGGACTGGCTTGCCTGCATCGAATCCTGGGCCGCTTGGGTCAAAAAGGAGTTCTCCGGTCCGGAGGGCGGCATCGGAGTCGGCATCCTTAGTCATCAGTGGAACCCGATGGAAGCCTACTGGTGGCGCGACCACCCTCTACACCGCGGCCCGTTTCCGCCTTGCCCGCCTGACCGGAAACCGGGATTACCGGGAAGGCGCCATGGAAGGCCTCGATTGGCTTTCCCGCTTTGCCTTCTCCGAAGCCATCATCCCCGATTTCCAGTCCTCCCCGGGAGGAGTTCTGCTCTATTTCAGCGAAGGACTGGCGGAGGGCCTCCAGTTCATTGCGGAAACCGAAGGACCGGATACCGCCCGTGCCCATCCCGCCGCCGCCAAGGCAAAAGAGGTCCTCGATTGGCTGGTCGGGAATCAACTGCCCACGGGGACCCTCCCCGTTCCAAAGCTTCGGGGCCATCGCAGCTACGAACTCGGCATCCCCTGGCTCGTCTGTCGACTTCAGGGGATCCTCGGCCCAGACCCCCGCCTGGAGTCCTTTAACCGAAGGTTTCTCGAGTACATGGTAAGCGAACCGGGGACCGAATACTACGGCCTTTACGTTCGCCCATGGGCGATGGGCTTGGCCCAGCTCTCCCTCGGGGAATACCTGGGCCAAATCGCTTCGGGCTAGGCGGCTGGGAAAAACCTACCGGCGGGAACGGGCCGAAGATCGCCCGCGCTTCCCTTTCGGATAGCCGAAACGGGGGCGGAACTTCCCTTTGCCTTTGCGTGGACGTCCGGATCCACCCGGTTCCGATCTCGACCCGCCCGAACGGTAGCGGTCGTGGAGGGCGGAATCATGGTGCTCGTGATCCGTTTCCACCATCAAGGAGATGCGCGTCAGCCGTTCGATCGAGCGTAAATACTTGAACTCCGGAGCCGTACAGAAAGAGACCGCGCTTCCGCTGTCACCGGCCCGCGCCGTCCGGCCGATCCGGTGTACGTAACTCTCCGCCTCTTCCGGCAGGTCGTAGTTGACCACCAACGTAATGTTGCGCACGTCGATTCCCCGTGCCGCCACGTCCGTGGCGACCAAAACGGAGGAACGACCGTCGCGGAAACGATCAAGGGTCTTCTGCCGCGCCGCCTGGGTTTTATCTCCATGAATGGAATCGGCGGCGATTCCCGCCTGGTTCAGCTGCTTCGCCAGCTTCCGCGCTCCGTGGCGGGTCCGGCTGAAAATCAAACTCAGCTCTCCCTCGGATCCTCCCCGGCGACGTTCCATCATCGCAATCAGCTGATTCAGCTTCCGGCTGGGATCGAGGAACAGCACCCGCTGGTCGATATTCTCCGCCGTCGTTCCCTGAGGTGCGATCCGGATTTCCTCCGGACGATCGAGAAGGCCGTTCGCCAACTTGGTGATTTCAGGCGCCATCGTTGCGGAAAACAGCAGGGTCTGTCGCTCCTTGGGAAGGGCGTCTGCAATCTTCCGGATATCCCGGATAAAGCCCATGTCCAACATGCGATCGGCTTCATCCAGGACAAAGCACCGGATTCCCGAATAATCGACATGACCCTGCTCGACCAGGTCCATGAGCCGTCCGGGTGTGGCCACCAGGACATCCGTCCCTCGCTTCAGCGATTGAATCTGCGGCCGGAAGGAAACCCCGCCGTGCACCAGCGTCACATTCAACGGCATATATTTGCCGTAGGTTTTGAAACTCTCCGCAACCTGCACTGCCAATTCCCGTGTCGGGGTCAGCACCAGGCTCCGGATCTCGCCCGGTCTCGGTTTTCCCTTTATTTGATGGAAGCCGTTCAGCATCGGCAGCGCGAAAGCCGCCGTTTTGCCGGTTCCGGTCTGAGCGCAGGCCAGAAGATCCCGTCCCTCCAGAACCACCGGTATGGCTTTCGCCTGAACAGGCGAAGGCGTCGTGTAGCCCTTTTCGGACAATGCGCGTTGAAGCGGCGCTGCCAGCGGCAACGCCTGAAAGGTCGTTTCGGTCATATGGATTTCCGTCTTTGGTTTTCTCAACCTGCCGACGAGGGGCATTCGATGAGCTTTGTGTCAGTCCCGAGGTCAAACGCTCATCGAAAACGGCCGAATCCGGATGGAGTGACAACGCTGCCATTCCAAATGAAATTTCGGAGTCAGACAGGATTTACGCGGATTGCAAGGGAATTCCTTTCTGCTGCAGGATGACGATCGTTGTTTCCCCGGTTTCCTCCAATATGGTTATGTCCCACCCCCACCAACGCAGAACCCCTACCGCTCCGGTATGATCATCAGCGGATCCGGCGCAAATGGGTGAACCAGCGAAAATCAGAACGAAACCTGAAATGAACCTCACGCCACTTCGCCAACGCTTTACTGAGTGGATCCGCGCCCTGCAATCCCCCGGCAAGCCAACCGGGGCTTTCCGGATCGAGGCCGGAGTCGCTCCCGATCTCTACGGCAGCTGCGATGCCGCCCTCTCCCTCGGTATCATGGGCGTGAATCTGGATGCCACCTTTACCCTTTCCCAACGCAAGGAGTGGGCCGCCTTCATCAATCAATTCGCCCGGGCTGACGGGATCTATGAGGGGGGCCTCCCACCACTTTTGGGGCGGCCCCTTGATCTTCAGCTTCAGCTCCCAATGTTCCGCGGGTTGGAGACAAACCCTGCGCGGATACCTGGACCAAAACCTCAGCCCCGACACCGGCTGGTGGCATAAACGCCATGCCGACCTCGACTGGAAACAACCCATCGGCGGAGCCGCCCATATCTGGCCCTGTTACCAGCACCATGGTTTTCCCTTCCCTTATCCGGAGCGGGTCATCGACAGCATCCTCCCCGAACGCTTTCCTGATGACCGCCCCTGGTCCGATATCTTCTCCGATCCCCGCTTTTATCAAACCGCACGGGTCGAAGCCGTTTAAGTGGCCGCAAGCATCCTCACGCAAGACCGGGCCGAGCGTCGACCTCGGTCGGCCCCTTTCCTAAACAGCTCTCCTTCCTTCAAACCCAACCTTCTCCATGAACTTGAAAGTCTTAAACACCTCCGCCGTTTTCACCTCCGGAAAGGACGGCTATCACACCTACCGAATCCCCGCCCTTGTTGTCACCCCCTCCGGAGAGGCTCTCGCTTTCTGTGAGGGCCGTCGCGATGGCCAGGGCGACCAGGGCGTAATCGACCTCCTCCTCAAGCGCAGCGCCGACGGCGGCAGGTCCTGGTCCAAACAATCCATCGTCCACCAGGACCGTTCAGAGCCCGACATCACGATCGGAAACCCCTGTCCCATCGTGGACGAACAAGACGGAACCGTTCACCTGCTTTTCACCCGGAACAACGAGCGCCTTTTTTATACCAAAAGCCGGGATGCCGGCCAAACCTGGTCCACACCCGTCGAACATACCCCCATTCTTGACACCCTCGATTTTCCATGGAGACGCATCGCTACCGGTCCGGTTCACGGTATTCAGACACGGGACGGGCGCCTCCTTGCTCCCATTTGGGTCTGCGACCAGACGATCGAGACCCTCCATGCCGGTCGCGCCTCAGCGGAATACCGTGCCGGCGTTCTCTATTCCAACGACCACGGTGCCACCTGGCACGCGGGGGGCCTCACCCCCGATTCTATTCCCAACCAGAATGAATGCACCCTTGCCGAGTGGCGGAAGGGGACACTCCTCTTGAACAGCCGGGCCCATCGGCTCGGTTGCCGGGTCCAGACCAGCAGCGCGGATGGCGGGCTGTCCTGGTCCGAACCGGTCCGGATGGAAACCCTGCCCTGCCCCACTTGCCAGGGCGCCCTCCTCGGGACCAAAGGGAAAGGCCTCTTCTTCCTCAACCCCGCCGTCTCCTACACCGAAGGTTACAGCGCACAGGCCCGTCGAAACCTGACCCTCCGTCGCAGCATCGACGGTGGCCGGACCTGGCCCGATTCCCTTGTCCTCTACCCGGGCCCCGCCGGTTATTCCGACCTCGCCGCGTTTCCCGACGGATCCCTGCTCTGTCTCGTCGAATCGGGTGTGAACGATTACCAGGAGTCCATCACCGCCTTTTCCTTGCAGTTGCCATCCTGAAGGCCTCCGCCTAAGTTGTTCGAATGATCCAAGCTTACGCCGCCACCGAACCCGGAGGAAAACTCGAGCCCTTTTCCTACGATCCCGGCCCCCTCGGCCCCAACCAGGTCGAAATCCAGGTGCAGAGCTGCGGCATCTGCCACAGCGACCTCAGCATGCTCAACAACGACTGGGGCCTCTCCCAATTCCCCTTCGTCCCCGGCCATGAAGTCAGCGGCACCATCAGCGCCGTCGGTGACCGGGTCGACCATCTGCAGGTCGGCCAACGCGTCGGCCTCGGCTGGCATTCCGGCTACTGTATGACCTGCCCAACCTGCATGAGCGGCGACCACAACCTCTGCGCCTCCG
>CAYQKH010000119.1:0-9803 GCA_964417945.1 uncultured Opitutales bacterium | reverse complement strand
GAGCTCTCGCAACCTACCGTTTCGCACCACTTGAAGATCCTCAAACAGGCCCGCCTCATTGAATGCAAAAAAATGTGCCGCGATGTCTTCTACTGGGTCCATGAGGAGCACGCCAGTTCATTTCTTGAAGAGGTCCGGGGCGCTTTCCAACTGGCCGACCGCGAAAACCCGGTGTCTCCGCTCGACTGACGGGGCCTCGGGGGGTGTCGGCACGCCTCTCACACAGATTACTATTGCCCTGACCAACGGTCCGGCATTCCACTGGAGTCCTCATGTCAACTGAGAAGCAAGCAATCCTCGCCCTTGAAGATGGATCCGTTTTTTCCGGCAACCCCTTTGGGGCCGCCCACACCGTCGTGGGGGAAGCGGTCTTCAACACCAGCATGACGGGCTACCAGGAGATCCTCACCGATCCCTCCTATTTTGCCCAGATTGTCACGATGACCGCAGTGGAAATCGGCAATTACGGCATCAACCGGGAGGACGCCGAGTCCGACTCCCCAAAGGTCGCCGGCTTCGTCGTGCGGCAACTCAGCCCCGTCACCAGTAACTGGCGCTCCGAGAAAAGCCTCCACGATTACCTTTCGGAAAACGGCATCCCCGGCATCGAGGGCATCGATACCCGAGCCGTCACCAAAAAACTCCGGATCAGCGGAGCGATGAAAGCCTGCCTCAGCACCGAGGGGATCTCTACCGAGGAAGCCCTCGCCAAGGCACGAGAGTGGCCCGGCCTCCTCGGCGTCGACTACGTCAAGGAAGTGACCTGTCCCGAGCCCTTCCCCTTCGACGCCGAATTTACCCAGTCCACCCCCTTTCGGGTCCCCGGCACCTCCCTCCTTCCCGAGCGCCCGGAGCGCAAGCCCTACTCCGTCATCGCCTACCACTACGGCGCGAAGCATTCCATTTTCCGCAAATTGCGCTACCATGGGTTCACAGTCGAAGTCGTCCCCGCCGATTACCCCGCGGAAGCCGTCATCGAGAAAAACCCCGACGCCGTCTTCCTCAGCAACGGCCCCGGAGATCCCGCCGCCCTCGACTACGCTCACCGCATCGTCAAGGAACTCATCCCCCGCTTCCCCACCTTCGGCATCTGTCTCGGCCACCAGATCCTCACCCACGCCCTCGGTGCTCCGACCTACAAGCTGAAGTTCGGCCACCGCGGCGGGAATCAACCCGTAAAAAACCTTGAAACCGGTCGGGTCTCCATCACTTCCCAAAATCACGGTTTTGCCAGCACCCGGGAAGACCTTGAAAAATGCGGGGCAATCGTTACCGAGATCAACCTTAACGACGACACCGTCGAAGGCCTCCGTCACCGCGAATACCCCGTCTTCAGCGTTCAATACCACCCCGAGGCCGCTCCCGGGCCCAACGACGCCGACCCCCTCTTCGAGGATTTCTACCAGCTCGTCGCCAAATCCAAGGGCGACGCTTGAACTGAAGGGAGGACCCCCTCAACTCACTCACCCCTTTCGCCTTCGGCGCCCTCGACCATCCGGGCGAATGCCTTCGCGTCTGCCTCCGTATCGATTCCAAAGGTCCCGTGCTCGGTGATCCCGACCCGGATCCGGTAGCCGTGCTCCAGCGCCCGTAGCTGCTCCAACCGTTCCAACTCCTCTAAACGCCCGGGAGGAAGATCCCGGAAGGAGCGGAGAAAATCCGACCGGTAGGCATACATCCCGAGGTGAAGGTATCGGCTCCCTCCGCTCCAACGCCCGGCACCATCCCGCTCAAAAGGAATCGGCGCACGCGAAAAATAGAGGGCCTCCCCGTTGGCCCCAACTACGACCTTGACCCGGGACGGATCCTCGAAGGCCTTCACCGATTGAAATGGCGTCGCCAGGGTCGCAATATCGACCCCCTCCTGCCCGATCAGTTGCGCGAGCGCGTGCACCTGATCGGCGTTGACCAGAGGTTCATCTCCCTGGATGTTAATCACCGCCTCCGCTCCCACCTGCCCATTGGCTTCCGCGAGTCGGTCCGTCCCGGATGGGAGGTCCGGGTCCGTCTCCACCACTGAAAAGCCCGACGCACGCAGTGGTTCGGCAAGGCGCGGCGAGTCGACGGCAACGTAGAGCGGGTATTCCGGCACCACCGCGCGCAGGCGCTCCGCCGTCCAGAGAATGAGCGGCTTCCCTCCGATCGGCTTCAACAGCTTTTCGGGATAACGGGTCGACTCAAGCCGGGCCGGAATAATGATCGCGGTTTCGAGCCGACTCACCGAGAGGTTCCCTCCGGTTTGGGGTCCGACGCTTCCTCAATCGTCGGATAGCCCCTCGCAAGAACCGATTCCTCTGTGACCTCACCCGGTTTCAGTAGCCCGATCGATTCCATGATCTCGATTTCCCGGGCGATTCGGTCGGGATCGATGCTGCCGATCCGCTCGCCGCTCTCCCGATCCCCCCGTACGAGACGGTTCTCAACGATCTGCCCACGCCCGAATGCCAGAAAATCATCCGTCAGGCTGTCGTTATCCTTTTTCATCGCCTCGTGGGCACGGGGGTAGCCGTCACCCAGGTAGGTTTCCCATCCGCGGAGGTAAGCCCGGAGAAAGGCTCGCACCTCCTCTGGATGCTCCTCCAGAAAGCGATCCGTGCTGAAGAGCACTGCATACGGACTGTAACCCGCGTCCTTCAGAGCAAGCCATTTCACCTTCGCCCCCTTCGCCTCAAGGAAAAAGGGCTCGGCGATAAAAAACCCCTCCTGAATAAAGCCCGGATCCGATAAAAACCCGCCCAACCCAAAGCTCTGCGGCACCACCTCAAAATCAATACCGTATCGGTCTTTTAAATAAGGGATGTAGACCGCCTCTGGCCGCGCCATGATCCGCTTCCCATTCAGGTCCGTAAAATCCTCCACCGGGTTCTCCTCATGAAGAAGCAATGCGCTCGGTGCCCAGTGGAAAACCGAGGCCAGATTCTTCAAAGGAAATCCGTTACTCCGGAACTGGATAATCTGGCTGCTCGCACTCTGCCCGATTTCCGCCTCTCCCGTAGCCACCTTCTGCGTCACGAGGACGTTTGTCCCACCCGGAACCAGTTCCACGTCCAGGCCCTCCGCCTCGAAGTAGCCGTCGACCAGCGCCTGGTAAAGGCCCCCATGCTGAGGCTCCGGACGCCAGTCGAGCTGCACCCGGATCCGGAATCCATCCTCTTCCCTTTCCGGCTCGCGACTGCAACCGGTCCAGAAAAACAGACCCAGACCCAATCCAAGGAGGAGGCCCCATACGGGCCCTGTGTGCAGTTGCGCATCCTTCATAATACTCCATTTCAGAACTCGCGAATCGGGTTGGCAAGGGCCGTTCACCCCGCCCACCCTACTGGTTATCCAAAAGATCATAGTTGTCGTTGTTCGCTGGAAGCTCGTGCGGCAGCACAAGATAGTAGGACAACATCCACAGTCCCCAGGACCAGCGGTAGAGAAAAAAGGGGACCACCATCCCGCTCCCAACTGCCAGCCAGATCGCCACCTTCAGCGGCAACCATCCGAGAAAGCCCACCAAAAGCAGCGGAAGGACCAGTCCGAAGGTCACCAGTCCGTAATTGATCACCAACGGACCTAGCCACCAGCCCGAGCCCCGCTGCAGAGCCATGTAACAAACCGGACAGGTCGGACAGATTCGCAAGCCTGCGAAAAGCTCGGGATATCCACAATTCGGGCATTGGCACCGTAGTCCGCGCATTACGATCATTTTCCTGCTTACCTGCACAATCCAGGATGCCCCCGCCATCTGGCGCGGGCAAGAATCGACTCGCTTATTCCGCCTTTGCTTCGGAGGCCACCGTTTCCGCGAACGGACCCTTGCGGGAATACCCTTCCTTGATGAAGGCCACATCCTGATCATTCGCACGGATCTTTACCTTCTTTTCTTCCTCCGTGCTCGTGCCGATGTAGTCCAGCGCCGCCGCCACCATTATCGGGACATGCTCCCGTAAATCGTCGCTCTCGCTCTGGTTCGTCACGTTTACCGTCCAGAGGGACTCCCGCTGCTCATCCCCCTTTTCGCGGGCCACGCCGACTCCCGATATTGTCAAATACTTGTCGTAGACGGTCGCGGGTCGGTAACGTGTTTGTGATCCGGCGTAAACCGTTTCCGGCGGCCGGTAGCGGGGAACCCGGATCGCCACCGGGCGACCGTCCGGACCACGCACATACTGGATGGTCTCCTCCATTCGCCCCGGAACTGTGATGTAGATCGGCTCCTCGTATTCCACAAGAATTTCCTTCGGAGGGCCCACCCCATAATCGATTTCCACCACCATGTCCGCGTCGTTCGGGTTGGGGGCTTCGTAAAGTCCAATTCCGCTTAATGCCGTGCGCACTTGTTCCTCCGCCTCCTTATAGCGCAAGCTGGACTCGTCGTTCTCACGATTCCTTGTTTCAATCCGATACGACTCTTTTCCCGCCATCTGGGTGGGTTCACTCCTCGACTCCACGTTCACCGTGTAGGTTCTCATCGTCTCACAGCCCGTCCCCAAAAACAGTAAAATGGCCGCACACGCCAAACCGGCGAGGCCTCGAATACCGTCTTTTCCTGGATTTAGAAAAATGGGGTGTCTAACGGAATTTCTCAAAAGTTGCATCATTGATCACATATTGGACCGCTTCATTGCTGTCCCCGATATCGATCTCGACCTGCTTCCCCGTGTTTTTTCCGAGGTAATTCATCGAAGCAGCGAGGAGCACCGGAAGATACTTTTGTAAGTCCCCTCCCTCATCTTCAACCTTTACCACAAGGTTCCAGACCTCCGTCGGTTTTCCGCTTTGGTCCATACGGTTGGGGTCTCGTGCACTGAAGGTGACATATTTGGTCTGAACCATTTCCGGCACCAGTTCGCGATCGGAAACCGGTACGATTCCCGGAAAACGACGGTAGCCCAGCTGAGTCCGCGAGGTCACCGGAACGTTCAGCGTCTGCTTCTCCCGAAAACTGACCCGCCCCGTTGACAGTCCGTATTCCACGGTCACCACCAGTTCCGCATCCTCCAACCGCTCCACTGGGTAAAACCCTTGCACGCTCAGCGCTGTCTTGATCATCGACTCTGCCTTCTCTCGGTCAAAGTCCTCATTGACCATCCCTTTTGGCGGTAATAGCAGCACATACGGAGTTCCCACTGGAAAGGAATAGCGGTTGTCTTTGATTCCATCGACCTTCACTTCGTAGGTTTTCTGGCAGGCCGATAAGCTCAAAATTAATAAGACCCCGGTCAGGGTCGCCAACCTGCGACATCCTAACTTCATACTCCACATGTGGACCCACTTATCCATGATCCCTCTACTGGGACCGATCCCTGTCCTCGCTCGCCGGGATCTTCGGACTGGCCGCTTGTAGACGCTCCAACTCCTCTCGCAGGGCGGCAATCTCCAGGTCAGCTGCTTCAATTGTCGTCTTCGCCTCATCTAGGGATTCCTTCCGCGTAATCGCCTCCGCAATTTGTTCCTTTAGGGCCTGTAATTCACGAAGTTTTACCTGCTTCTCACTTTCGATAAGCGTCAACTCCGCCTCAGAAATTTCCATTCCTTCCGCGATTGCCAATTCTCGTTCAAGGCGCTCCCGTTTTGAGGCCTCTTCCTGCCGCTTGCGGGCGAGCTCCTGTTGGTAGGCCCGATTCTGCGCCAGCGCTTCCTGTTCCTTTTTTTGCTGGGCGTCTTGATACATCCCGATTAAACCTCCTACTACTGCTCCGGCCGCCGCACCCACCAATGCACCTTCCGCCGTCTGGCCCGAACTAGACCCGATCATCGCTCCACCAGCTCCCCCCACAATCGCGCCGGTGCCTGCTCCACGCGTCGAGGACGAGGCCGTGCCAAAGGTGGGGGATGAGGTCGTGCAACCGGTTTGGAGGCTTGCGATCAGGGAGCACGCGACGACGAGGGTTAGGATGCGAACGGGCATTTGCGCGAGGGTTGAGGGTAAAGGCCGTGAATTAATATTGGAAATCCGGGAAAAAAGCAACTCTCTCTTTTTGGAAAGGAACAAATCACTTTGGTTTTTTCTCCCATTAGTGATTAACTGAGAAATGAGTCGTCGCAAAAAGTTTCCTCTGCGGATTAATTTTCGCTTGTTTTTTCGTATCTTCGCCCTCGTGGCCTCATTCGCCACAATCGAATACCTCTACTCCTCCGTTATCCAGCCTCGGGCGCAGGAAGCGGCAATTAAGGAGGAAATCCTTTTCGCGGATGACCCCGAGGCCTCCGGGCAGACCCGGCGCTCCTTCTCCGTTATCCTCAAGGACACCGAGCAGCAAATTTGTATGTCCCTCCTTCTTTGGTCCTTCCTCCTCCTCATTGAAAAATACCTCTACCTCAACGGGGAACGTCGGATGCTCCGCTTATCCTTCATCAACCTCTCCCGTGGCGAGCGCATCATCCCCGGCAATGCCCTCAACTATTATCGCGATATCCGGTCCGAGGTTGAAAACAAACGCTCCCTACGCAGCAAGCTTCTCCCCCAATTCCTCCTCAACGGCCTCCATCGCTTTCACTCCACCCATTCCATCTCTGCTGTCTCCGAGGCCGTCCAGCAGGAGTCCGATCTTGCCTCGGAGCAGATGGACAGCGACCTTGCGCTCATCCGCTACATCGGATGGGCCATCCCGTCGATCGGCTTTATCGGGACTGTGCGCGGGATCGGCGAAGCCCTCGCCCAGGCCGAGCAGGCCATTGAGGGAGACATCAGCGGCGTCACGAACTCCCTCGGCCTTGCCTTTAACTCCACCCTCGTCGCCCTCCTCTTCAGCATTATCCTCACCTTTTTTGTCTATATGTTCCAGTCCGCCCAGGATAATTTTATTCTTCAAGCCGGGCGCTACTGCCGGGAAAACCTCATGAACGCGATGAAGGTCCCGATCGTCGGAGCGGACGCCCCATCCCCCGCCGAGGGTGAATCTCTCGCCCGCACTCTCGGTTAGTCATTAACGTTATTTTGGAATCATTGTGAGCACCGTCGGAATTAGCCTCGCCGATAACGGAATTACCGCTTGCCTCTTCGACGGTGCGGACTCTGCCCTCATTCCCCTCGAATCCGGATCCGCCTACAGCCCCGGCTATGCCTACCTCGGCGACCGCGGCCTCGTCCTCGGGGAGGGTGCCATCGCCGCTTTCAAGCTTAACCCCGCCCGCACCACCGACCGCTTCTGGGACCAGCTCTCCCTCACGCCTTCCGCCCTCGCCGCCCGCTCCAAACCCATCTCTCACGCCCACCTTGCCTACCTTCATTTTAAAATGGTCTGGGATCGGATCTCTGCTCTCGGCGAATCCATCGACGGCGTCGGGCTTGCCGTTCCCGGTCACCTCCTGACCTCCGACCCCGCCGAGGAAGAACGCCTCGGCATCCTCCTCGGCATCGTCTCAGACCTTTCCATCCCCATCTCCACCCTCCTGCCTATCGAGCTCTCCGGCTTTCATTTCAACGCCCCTCAGCTGGTCGCTACCGCCGACGTGGTCTATCACCTCGATGTGCACCAGTATCGCACCCACCTCTACCGGCTCAGCGGACTTTCTGAACTCCGGTCCCAACCCGTCGGCAAGATCCCCGACTGCGGCTTCCACCCCATTGTCGAATCTCTTCACAGTAAACTCACCCAGCGCTTCCTCAGTGAGACCGCATTCGACATCAGTGAGGACCTCGAGATCGAGCAGCTCTTTTTCGAGAAAATTCGGCGGCTCCTCTATGGGGGACATCAGCGCACCATGGAGTTGGCCATCCCCTTTGAGGGGCGGGAAATCGCCATCCAGCTCGGGGTGGATTTCCTCGAGCGTCTTGTCACACCCTACACCGAGCGGATCGCGGATACCGTCTTCCGCTCCCTGCGGGAAGACATGCGCGGGGGCTCACACCCGCGGATCGTCCTCCAGTTGACAGGACGCGCCGCCGCCCTGCCCGGCCTCGCCGCTTTCATCCAGCGCCATGCCCCCGTCCCCATCCAGGTCGTTACCGCCGAGCGCGGAGAGGCCGCCGCCGGCGCCGCTCGTATCGCCGCCCGCTTCAAGCCCGCCAGCGATCTTCAGCACACCCCCGTTTTTGCCACCTGGAAGCGGCCCGAAGTCGGCATCGACGCCTCTGAAACCCGGACCGGCGCCGATGAGGCCACCAAGTTTTCCCTCCCTCCGACCCACCTCCTCTACGGTTCCGTCGCCTTTCCCATTTCCTGCTCCGGCGTCATCCAGGGCCGCCCCGCCAACGGGCATCCCCTCCCCGGCGACGTCACCCGCGCCTTTCAGTTTCCCTGGCCCGGCTCCGACCTCCGCCTTCGCCCCGCACTCGACTCCCCCCTCAAGATCAACGACCGTCCCGCCTCTGGGGAATTTATCCTCAAGACCGGGGATTCCCTCACCGTTTCCCACGATGGACGGTTCTTCCAGTTGCACTGCATTCACTGCCCACCCGCAACTCCCTCCTCCTGATCGCTTGATCCACGGTGCGTAAGAAAAAAAGACAGGAAAACGAACAGTTTGGCCTCTCCTTTCTGGACTGCATCTGCTGCGGGTTTGGAGCGATCCTCCTCATCTTTGTCCTCACCGCCGGGAAAAAGGCCAACCAGAGCAAGGGCCAGGTCGCCGATGCCCAGCAGATTATCGACCGCCTTCAGGCCGAGATCGAGACCGAGGCTGAAAAAGCCGAGGCCATCCGCAGCGTTATCGAGACCCAGTCCGATGCCCTCGGCAACATCGTCGATCAGAAAGAGACTCTTGAAGAACAGGTTATTACCCGCGAGGAACGCCTTTCCCTCATGCTTGAGCAAATTTCGCAGATACAGGATGAACTCAACCGGCAGATGCAGGACGCCGAGAACATCCCCCGCGTCGAGGACCTGCCGCCCCTCCCTCTCCCCAATCCTCAGAAACGGCAATACCTGACCAATTTCCGCATGGAGGGCGAGCGCCTCCTCTTCCTCGTCGAAGCCTCCGGCGGCATGCTCGATACCACCATCGACGGCGCTGTTCAGCGTTCCCGACAGTCCAAGGAGGAAAGACTCCAGGCACCGAAGTGGCGGCAAACCCAGAACATGATCCGCTGGTTCATCGCCAACATGAACCCATCCAGCCGCTACCAGGTCGCCTTTTTCAATACCTCCACCCAGGCCATCCTCGATACCTCCAGGCTCGGGGAGTGGATGGATCCCCTCGACACCGCCAACACCGAAAAAGTCCTAAGCGAATTGACCGCCTACGTCCCCGAGGGTGCCGCCAACCTCGAACGCGCCTTCCAGGACATTAACGCCATGGAGCTGCTCCCCGATAATGTCATCCTCATTGTCGACGGCCTGCCCACCCTCGCCGATTCCGTCCCACGCGGCGAGATCGTCGGGGAGAGCAACCGGATCCAGATGTTTGTCGCCGCCCTCCGCATCAAGCCCCCTGAGGTCCCCTTCAATATCCTCCTCCTTCAATTCGAGGGAGACCCCACCGCCGCCATTTTCTACTGGAGCCTCGCCAACTATTCCAAGGGCGCCCTCGTTACCCCTTCCCGGACCTGGCCCGATATCTGATCCTCTCTCATGGCACGGAAAAAACGTAGATCGACCACCAACCAGCTCGGGCTCTCCTTCCTCGATTGCATCTGCTGCGGGTTTGGCGCGGTCATCCTCCTCTTTATCCTCACCATGGGTGCCCAGACCCGCCAGGTCGTCGGCGTCAACGATTCCCTTAACGAGATCCTCGAAAAGCGCCTTCAGCTTCTCTCTACCTACCGCCAGGAGACCGAGGACCTTCAGGAAAAAAAGACCGCTCAGGAAATCCTCCTCCAGCGCGCACGCAAGGAGCGGGACACCCTCGCCGAATCCATTTCTCAACTCGCCCGC
>CAYQKH010000118.1:0-9877 GCA_964417945.1 uncultured Opitutales bacterium | reverse complement strand
GGCTGGCGGTGCCGCGGAGGTAGGGGGCAAGATCGATTTTCCGGATCTCGGTGCTGATGACGTGATGGCTGATAATTTCGCGCTCGATGATCTCGGCGGCCTGTTCGGCGAGCTGCTGCTGGCGCTTAGGGATGAGGCCGTGCCAGCTGCCGAGGAGGAAAAACGACCGGGGTTTCCGGGGATGGAAGAGCATCTTGATCGCCACCCAATTGGTCAGCCAGCCGATAAAGGCGGTGATGAGGGGAAGAGCGACGAGGGTTACAGGAGTGATATTCATATCCGGCGACTGCGGATGGAATTACCAGACCGCCACATGCCACTTTTTGAACCAATCCTCGAGGGCGTCTTCGCGATCGGGGTTGGAGGGGCAAGCGGCAATAAAGCCGTGTTGGAGGGCGATGGTTTGCCGGGCCCGGGCATCGAGGATAAGCCGAGAGGCGGAGAGCACTTCAGGCGGAAGAATTCCCTTTAAAAAAAGGTAACCTTCCCGTTCGTAGAATTCGACGTCGGATGGGGAGAGAGTGTTGGCTTGGGTTAACATAGGAGATCACTTGAATCTTCCATCGTTGAGGAAGCATTTGGAACAGGACAAGGCCGGATTACAGCCCAGGTTACTCGATAGGGATGGAGGCAAACCGATTCAACCCGGAACCGCCTTTTGAACCGGCGTCATAGACGAAGCCGTAGTGCAGACTGCCGTCGGCGGAGCGAACGACCTGGCCACGCACCCAGGAGCCGTCGATTCCGCCGACTATTCTGACAGGTTTGGACCAGGGGCCTCCGACCCGGCTTTGGGTCCGGTAGAGGGCGCGGGATTCTTCGTCGATGAAGAGAAGGAAGAGATCCTCGCGATGGTGGATGAGATCGGCCCCGGCCTGGTCGGAGTCGACGGCGCAGGAGACGACCCGTTGATTGCTGACGATGCGCGGAGAGGAAAAGGTGTCGTCCGCCTCGAGACGGCGCTCAACAAGCAGCCCGTCGGCATTCCGGTAGATGACGACAAGGGTGTTGGACGCCTCAAGATAGCGGAGAGGGAGGATGCCGATCCACTCCTCTTCGCGGGTGCCAAGGTCGTCGGCGAACCTCTGCGAAGGAGTGAGGGTGCCATCGATAAGGAGACGCCGGTAAAAGGCGGAGCCATCGTTACCGGTATAGGCGATGTGGATGATTCCATCGGATCCGGTTACGGCCTGCGGCCCGGTGTGGACGGGGTTAGTGCCCGCGTCGAGAATCCGAGGATCGGACCAAGTTCCGGAGCGGTCACGGATCTGAAGGTGGATCTTTTCAGGGCCGGCATAGAGAGCGACGAGGGATCCGTCGGGGCGGGCAGCGAGTGCGACGGCCTGGACGGGGGGTTCGGGAGGGCGGGCGAGGACCTCGTCCCGAATCAACCAGGAGTTGGGAGCGGTGGTAGGGTCGGTGGTGGCGAAAGCGTGGAGAAGGACCTCGTCGGAAGTCTGGTGGAGGATGTAGAGGACCCCTTCGAAGAAGACGGAGGCGACGCCCTCGAGATCACCGGTGGCCGGGCGGTTGGTGCCATCAACCTCGGCCCAGGTGGACCCGCCGTCGGTGGAGCGGACGATCATCATGACATTGTCGGTTTCGGCGGGCTCCATGATGAAGTAGAGGTGGCCGTTCGCGGCTTGCCAGGGGCCGATCGGGCCAGGGGTTTCCACGAAGGTACCGGCAAGGAGGCCGTCGGGGATGTGGGCGGTCACCTGAGGATGGGCCCGGGCGGGAAGAGGGGCACCTCCGGCGTCGACAAGACGGAATGTGAAGCGGTCACCCTCCTCGGTTGTAAGGGGGCCATCCCCGTATCGACGGATAACGAGGTTCCACTCCCATTCGGAGGAGGCGCCGGAATGGGAAACCCGGATTTTTTTGCGCTTCAACCCGACGGTTTTCCCAGGACGGTGGGGGAGGGAGGATCCGGAAAGGAGGTTGGCGGTGGGCTCAGCGGCGGATGTTCGAGGGGATACCCGACTAACAAGCGGAGTTCGCTCTTCCGGAAGCGGAAATTCCGCGGGGAGAACGGTCTGCCACGGACCGTCATTTCTTCTGACCTGCAGGTCGAGTGCCCGGGGGCCTTTAACGGATTCTGGACTTTCGACCTCGAAGCGGATGCGAAAGGGTTGTTCGACGGGGAGGATCGCGGGCTCTCCGGCGGGAGCTGCCCAGCCGGGTGCTTCCCCGTTTTCGAGGGAGGTGGGTTTTCCGATGCGGAAGGAGGTGACCGAATCGAGCGGGCGGCCGTCGGGGTCGCGCTGGATCGAAAGGGGAAAGCTCAGGCAGCCGCCAAGGAAGGGCCCACCGAGACAAAATAGAAGGATAAGCGTAAGACGAGGGGCTTGTTTCATCGGATAAGGGTGGATGGAAAGTATCAGGAGCCTTTGCGGTTCACGGTGAACCGGATGGATTTTCGGGAGGGATCCAGCTCGAGAATTTCGCTGGCGGGATCGTAAACGCCAGTCGATGCCTTTTCCATGCAGGAGCGGGGGATCCGGATGCCGAGGCGTCGCGGGGTAAGGACTGGACCGTCCTCGCGGTCGAGGCGAAAGTCGAGGGATTCCCGGGCGGCCTTCATTTCGAGAGAGAAAGAGCCGTAAATGGTATGTAATTTTTCGATACAAAGGCGGCGACCGGGATCGAACCAGGTGGTGGGGGCCATCTTGAGGAGGGTGAGGCCGTGGTTTTCCTCGAAGGAGAGCATCCAGGTCATCTGCTGAAGGAACCACGCCTCCTCGTGAATTTTCTGGCTGCTGAGCTTGTAGTAATGTTCCCAGAAGGAGAAGGTTTCGCGGTCCTGGAGCTTGGCGAGTTGACGATAGAAGAGCTGGGTGAATTTTTCGACTTGTCCGGTGGCGGCATAGAAGTAATCGATACGCCGCCCGTAGGGTTGGGAGGGACCGGTATAATCGAGAAGGGCGGTATGCTCGAGGCCGCGGACGAGGGCGTGGAGACGGGGATCGGCCGGATCAAGGACACCGAAGGCGACGAGGTGAAGCCAATGAAGGGCTCGGAGGTGGAATCCTCCGTGGCTGTACCAGCGACCGCGTTCGGGATAAAGGGAGACCTCACCTTTGAGGCCGGGCCAGGAGCCAAGGAAGGGGACCCAATCCCCCTCCGCGGTGGGGATGAGGGGGGCATCGGCGAGGGCGTGCTCGAAGCCGCGGAGGGTGGCTTGATGCAAGTTTTCGGCCTCCTCGCGGATGCGCGGCGCGTCCTCGTCGCGGATTGCGTCGAGGACGCGTGCGGCGCCCCGCAAGCCGTCGACGGCCTGGCTGTTGAGGATGAACTGATGAAAGTATTCGTCGGGATCGGCGGTTTTTCCGGAAAGCATGCCGTAGCCGGGATGGCCGGGACCGTCCTTGTCCATGTGGCCCTTGCGGCGGTCGATGAGGTATTGGCAGGCCTTGCGGATAGCGGGGCTGCGCTTCCGGATCCAGGCGGTATCCCCGGTGGTGAGGAAGTGCCGACAGGTGGCGGCGAGAACGGGTCCGGTTTCGGCATCGTAGAAGTTGAAGGACTGGATATAGCCGTCCTCCCGCTGAATGGCGTAAAAGTAATCGAGGCAACGGCGTGCGGTCTCGTGTTGGCCGGTATGGTCAAGGTGCCAGAGAATGGGGGTGCTTTCGGTTCCGATCGGTGCGTAGACCCCGACGGTGGCGAGGAGGGGGGAATCCTTCTCGAAGCGCCGCCCGAGGAGATTGGTGGCGATGTGTTGTTGGACGGCGCGGACGCGGCAGTCAATTTCGGGCTCGGGGAGGGTCCAGCGATAGGGTTGGGCGAGGCGGTCCTTCCAATAGTCGATGCAATCGTGCAGGAGCTCGTCGAAAGAACGGTTATGCAGGGCCCGTGCCTGGTCTGCAGAGAAGGGGAGAAAGGGAATACGGGCCTCAAAAACGGCGGTTTGGCCGGGCTGGAGGAGGACGGAAATCTCTTCGTTGGGAAGCGGATTTCCGTCGAGGGAATTGAGGGAAAAGACGAGGTCGTCCTCCCAACAGATGCCGGAATCGGGATCGAGCCGGAGGGTTTCGTTGGCTTTGGCGAAGGCGGGGTATCCTGCGGGGAGGGTATTGGGCTTATACATGGGCATCCGGTACCAGGCATAGGCGGGTTGGTCGCCGGAATTAGTGGCGGTGACGCGGAGGCAACAGACAGGGCGGTCGTTCCTTTCCGTGACCTCGGCCCGGTAGAGCGGCTCCAGTTCCTTCAAGGTTTCTTCGGGATACATGCAGCCCATGGTACTCATGTAGGCGGCCTGCCATTGGGTGCCGCGGGGTGGGTTTTCGGCCATGTCCCCGGTGTCGGTGGTGGCAAAGAGGGTGACTTCGTAGCGCAGGGGGTCCTCATACTGGTTAGAATGCACGATGGGGAGGACCTCCTGCTCAAGATGGCTGGAAATCCGGTGGCGATAATGGCTGCCCCGACCGACGGTGAAATCCCATTCCACCTTGTAATCCCCGTCCTTGCGGTTGCGATGGTGGAACTGCCAAGGGGTAATCGTGCCCCAGTAGCCGAGATCCTCATCCCAGGTAACGAGAAAGGTACGTGAATCCCCGCCAAGGCCTAGCCAGAAGGGGACCTTCATTGGCGGACAAGACTCTAACGCCTCATCGAAACGGGCCTCCGCGGGGGGCTTGTTTTGATCGGTTTGAACCTCCTGCAGGAGGCTCAGGTAATCGCGGGAGTCGTCGGTGGAGGTGACGGCGAAGCCGAAAAGGGGAACGAGAATGGGGCGGCCGACTGCGATGTCACGGAGGAAAAGGCTGACCTCGATATCCCCGGATATCCGAAGGATTACAGCGGGGGGGCCGGGGTCAAGTCGGACCTCGGATGCGGAGAGCAAGAAGGAGGAGGGACTGGATTCTTCGACGATCAGATTTCCCTGATTGAGGGAAAACTGGAGGTTGCCTGGATTTTCCAGAACGAGGCGGAAGGCGAGAGATCTGGGCATGGTGGAGCCATCGAAGCAGGGAGGGGTCGAGGCGTAAAGCCTCTCCTACAGGGGTTGGTGGAGAATTGGGGAGGCGTTGGCGGGAAATGAGGGCCGGGCTGAAGCACCGGCCTACGGAATTTGCGGGGGGTGGGGTAGACGGAGATGGTGCGACAGGGAAAGCCTCTCCTGCAGGGGGGGGATTAGGAGGTGGGTTGAACGCCGGCGTCTTTGAGACCGCGGATGAACATGCGAGCCCAGTTCTGGAAGGCGAGGCGGGCATCGGCGAGGTTGGTGGTTTGAGAGCGGGGCATGGCCCAGCCGCTACCGTCGTAGCCGATATCGGTTTTACGGTCGACGGCGCGTACCATAATGCCGCGGGAGACGGAGTCGTAAAGTTCGAGGACAAGGGTGGCGTCACCGGCGCTTTCGGCGTAAACGCTCGTCCAGGGATCCCGGTCGGGGTCCGGAGCATTGAGGTAGACGTCAAGGATGGAGGGACGGACGAGAAGGACATCATCGCCCGGTTCGTTAACGAGTTGGTAGCCGACGGTTTCAAGTTCGCGAGAAACAACCTCGAGGAAGAGGCGTTGGCCGGTATCGATCATTTCCTCCACGTCGGAGCCGCTAATGCTATTCATACGGCGCTCACTATTGATATCCATCCGCCAGCTACGATCGAAATTGATCTCGGGGGTAAGGAGGATGAGCTTGTTGTAGGGGGTGAGGTCGAGCCCGGGAATGGCATAGACGGCACCGGATTTTCCGTTTTGAAGGCGGAGGCCGTCGTGGGTGATGAGTTCGAGCCCGATTTCTTCACCGGTGGGACCGACCGAGGTTTGAGGAGTGGAATCGGTGGTGCAGCCCGCAAAGAGGAGGAGGGCGAGGAGTAGGGTGGCGGGGGATTTCATGTTTTCAGGAGGGATTCAAATCGGTTTTATTTACTTTCAAAAAGACGGCGTTTTTCGGCAAAAGAACGGGGAATGGGCTCAGCGGTAGGGACGCCCGTAGTATCCCCCGCTGGAATAGCCCATATTGACGGAGCCATGGCGGCCATAGGGCCCATCGGAAACGCCGATGCCGTAGCTCATGCCGGTGCTGGGGTTATAGCTTTGGAAACCCATTCCAACGGTGACGGAATCGCAGCCGGCGAGGCAAAGAAGAAAAAGAAGGCCGACGAAAATGAGGAAGAGCGGCTTAAACATATTAAAATTCATATTCCTGGACAATGAAGGGTTCACCGGTAGGGGCGAGAAGAAGAGCGACTTTTCCATCCCGGATGTCGGGCTGGGATTCGATCATGACGGTGGCACCCAATTCGCGCGCCATCGCGACGGTTTCGGGGACGCTTTCGACCCGGATAAAGGGAACCCAGTGGGGGCGCACATTTCCGGAAGGGAGCGGGTGAATGCCGGCGAGGAAGCGGCTTCCTTTAGTCAAGATGACGTAAGGATCCGCGGTTCCGGGAAAGGCCTTTTCGAGCTCGTAGTCGAAGATATCGGCATAAAGCCGAGCCATCTTCTGGGGGTCGGTGGTCCAGAGTTCATTCCAGAGCCATTCTCCAAAGGGAACGACATCGGGCGGGGTAGGGTCGCCAACCGCGGACTGAAGGAGAATGAAATGGGCACCGAGGGGATCCTTTAGAAAGGCCATGCGGCCCCTGTCCGGAACCGACCGTGGTGGGCCGAGGATGGCACCACCGGCCTCTTCGAAAAGGCGGGCGTGGGTGTCAACATCACCGGATGAGAGGGAGGGGAGCCACTCCCCGAAATTGAGGTCGGCCTCGTCCTCCTGGTAACGGAACATGCCGCCGATGGGTTTGCCCTGATGATAGGCAAGGGTGTATTGCCGGGGACCGTCGAGCGGCTCGGCGAAGGACCAGCCGAAGAGGGTGCCGTAGAATTCGATGGCGGCATCGAGGTCGCGTGTGGCGAGGTCGTGAAAGAGGACGCTTCCGGGTCGGCGGCCGGCGGAGGTCTCTTTGGCGATTGGGGGTAGCGGGGGTGAGGACGCGCATCCGGTGAGAAAGAGAGCGGCTCCGGCCAGGAAAAGAAAGCGGTAACGCATAATGAGGAAAGTATTTACGAGGATTCGGGTTTGGAAAGCCTAAAGGAAGTAAGGAATCCCCGGGAATCGGGGATTGTCGTCTTGGAGAAATCCTCTATCGTGGGAAGGATGTGGTGTGTAATTTGGTCGGGACTCTTCTGCTTGGCCTCCTGTTCTATGGTGGCCGCACAGTTCATTGATCCGACGGCAGGTCAGAACCGCGGGGGAGGACGTTTCACGGGCAACCCATATGAACGGGAAATCCAGGAGTTGGAGCCGCAATTTCACACGGAGACAGCGGACCCGGAACTGGAGCAGGAATTATCCAATGAGTTGGAACGGCGGGCCGTTTTTCCACGTGTTTTCGATGAAAATTTCGATACCTCTCTCCCGCAGACTCAGAACGAGGGGCAGTTGAGTTTTCGGTTCAGCCCGAAGCTGGGGGATTTTCTGGATGATGACTACGTGCGGATCCGGGGGGCGGTACGCTACAATTTCAGCAACACTTTTGAGGCAAACCTTGGTTTGGGCACGTATTTCGGAAACCCGTTCGACGACGGGGAGGGGGTGGGTCTTTATACGGTCTATGGGGGATTCAAGTATACCTGGATGGATGTTTGGGGCCGGGGTTGGCATTCGGCGATCGGGGCCAATTTTGATATTCCGACAGAAAAGTCGCCGTTGGAAATCACGGACCGGTTTGCGCGCTATGAACCTTATTTAGCGCTATCGCATCAACTGGAGGACCACCCGGAGTATCTGATCTATGTAAATATGTCGTATCAGTTAATCGACGAGTCGTTATTCGACGCGGAGCCGGTGGATCTCCTGCCCCGGGACCAGCTTTTTGTCCGGCCGGGTGTGGTCTACTACCCCGGTGGGGAATACCGCTACAGTCTGGAATTGGAATACCGCACGAATGCCTTGGACTTCCGGAATGAGTATGCGGACCAGCCGTTTCCGGCCGACACAAATTCCTTTTATCGTTTGGATAACTGGATCCTCGCGAGCGAGGAGGTGCATGAGTTCGTGCTGTATCCCGGGATCACTTGGTTCCCGAAGAATGAGTTCCGCGAGGGTTTTTTCCTTCCGGGAAACTGGGATGTCGGGCTGCGTCTAGAGCTGCCTCTGATCGAGGAGACGGGGCGGGATATCGGAGTATCGATGCGGTTCCGCTGGTATTACGATTACGAAAAGCTGTTGTTGGGAAATCTCCCGGAACGATTGCTGGCCCCTTTTACAGGAGACCGTTAGCCCGGGAAATTGGCGTTGCCCTCCGGGCTCCTTTTCCCGCAGATTGCGGGAGTGGAGACCTCATCGGAAAGCCTCTTGAGTCCGGCGCAACGGAAGATTTGCGCAGCGGGGCTGACGGTTTTGGCGGTCGGGGCGATCGTTTTCTTTTGCTTTGGAGTTTTCCAATTGATCCGGAGCTTTGTCGTGCAATTCCAGAATGTGTTATTACCGGTGGCAATCGCGGGCATCTTGGCGACACTGTTGCAACCGTTGGTTGAGGTATTGAACGGACGATTGCGGATGAGCCGTCTGGGGGGCATCGTCGTGCTCTTTGTTTTGATGATCGGGATGCTGACGGTGTTGTTGCTCTATGCGATCCCGACGGTTTTCCAGCAATTGTTGGGTTTTCTGGATTTCCTGCCGCGATTCGGGGAGCGGTTATTATCCTTTCTGGAGAGCCAGATGCCGTGGGTAATCGATTGGATGCAGACGCGCCTGGACGGGGGTAGCTTTCGTGAAACGGTGCAGGACTTCCTTGTGCAAAACAGCGAAACGATCCGGAATACGCTGCTGCAAGTGCTGCTGACGATTGGTTCGACGGGGAATTATGTCTTTGGGATGGTCGGGTTGGCAGCGGCCTATGCGGTGGTGCCGGTTTACCTGTTTTATCTCCTGAAGAGGGAGCGTTCGGGTTGGGAGATCGTGCAGGACCAGCTTTCTTTTTTGAAACCGAACCTGCGGGAGGACGTACTCTTCCTGGCGAAGAAGTTCGTGGATATTCTGATCTCCTTTTTCCGAGGGCAGATTCTGGTGGGGCTGATCATGGCGGTATTGTTCGTGATCGGATTTCAATTAATTGGTTTACGCTTTGCGGTGCTCTTCGGGCTCCTCATCGGGCTGGCAAACATCGTGCCGTACCTCGGGACGATCATCGGGATTACGGTAGTTCTACCGGTGGCGCTCTTTCAGGAGGAAGGCGGGTGGCTCCTGGTCGGTTTGGGAGCATTGATCTTCATGGCGGTGCAGGCGATATCCGACTATCTGCTGGTGCCGTGGATCATGGGCGACAAGACCGGCATGGGGCCGATGCTGATCATCTTCTCGATCTTTTTCTGGGGGACGGCCCTGGGCGGAATCCTCGGGATGGTCCTAGCGATTCCGTTGACCGCCTTTTTCCTGGTTTTTTGGCTATTGCTGCGGGATAAATATTTATCGCGCTGGAAGGAGGAAAAAAGCGTTCAAGGCAAGGTCTCGGCAAGTAACTAAAAAGATGGGGTGTCTTTGAATTCCTACCCTGTTTATTTTTCCGTGAAGGCGGAGGTTTCGAAAGCGACGCTGGTGAACCCGGTTAAGCCTCACGCCCCGCCAATGGGGATGGGTTCGGAATTCCGAGTGGCTTTTTTGGAGGACCGTTAGCGGTTTTCCCACCAGCCCTCGTCGACGCCGAGGTAGTAGGTGATGAGGTAGGAAGCGGGGATTTCGCTACTGAGGACATCGCGGACGTCGGCTTGGAAAGGGTCGATCTGCCTGCCGTCGGGGTCGATCTGCCAGCGCATGCGGGTGGCGTTGATGGCTTCGAGAAGGCGCCGGGCAAGGGCGATGGCGGGTTCGGCGATCGTGGGAGCGAAGCGTCCGGCGAGGGCGGACGTAATCATGAAACGG
>CAYQKH010000117.1:1758-9923 GCA_964417945.1 uncultured Opitutales bacterium | reverse complement strand
TGGTATTGTTCGAAACGGGGAAGGGGCTGGTCTTGCTCGACCCGGTGGCGGCCCGCAACCGGATCCGCTTTGAGACGGTGCAGGAGCATTTCCAGGCGGAAGTGGCGGCCAGCCAGCCGCTGCTTCTGCCGATCTCGCTGGACCTTGAGCCCTTGTCGGCGACGACGTTGGAAGAAAACCTGGAGTTCCTAAACCGGAACGGATTCGAGATCGAGCCGTTCGGAAGGAACTTTTTTCGGGCGACGGCACTGCCGCCCTGGCTGGAACCCGGCGAAGGCGAAAGTTTTCTTCGGGATCTGATTGATCAGGTGCGCCAGCAGGGTTTGCGTCTGGACCTCGAGAGCCCGGAACTGGCGCACGAAGCGCTGGCGCGGCTCGCTGCCCGACGGCATTCTCCAGGTGCGGTTCAGGAGCGGTGTTCGGGTGATTACTTGCAATTAGCGGAAGCCCTTCTCCAGTGCCGGGATCCCTATACGGACCCGGGAGGCCGCGCCACCTTCGTGGAACTCTCGCGCGGAGAGCTGGACCGGCGGTTTGGCCGTTGAGAGGAGAGCTCGGGCTGAAAACACGGGGTGTTTATGCTTTTCCTGAAATGATTATCGAATAGTTTTAAATTTCGCTCTAAGCGAGTTGGAACCAATCTCGCTTTTCCACACCTTTAAGAACCTCCGACGAACCATGCCTCCGAAATCCTCGAAAAAGCACGCATCTAAAAAGAAGGGTGCAGCGAAGACGACCGCCTCGAAGCAGACCGCCGCCGAAAAGGGCGGAGAAACCCAACCCGGCTTTGCCTTCAACAAGCAAAACAGTGTGGAAGGGATTCGCCAATCGATTCTCAACCACTTGAAATTTTCGCTTGCGCGGGATCGGCATACGGCGACGCACCGGGACTGGTGGTTCTCGACGGTCGGGGCGTTACGGGACCGGATGCTGGACCGCTTTATGAAGACCCAGGAGGTGCACAACCGGGAGAACACCCGGCGGGTTTATTATTTGAGCCTGGAATACCTGATGGGGCGGCTGATGTTGAACAACCTGGTCAACCTGGAGCTGTTGGAAAAGGTCGACGAAGCCCTGCAGGAGCTGGGCTACAGCGTGAAGGAATTGGCTTCGGAAGAGGCCGATATGGGTTTGGGCAACGGCGGCCTTGGGCGGTTGGCGGCCTGCTTCCTGGATTCGATGGCGACGCTCGACCTGCCGGCCATCGGCTACGGGATCAATTACGAGTTCGGGCTTTTTCGTCAGCAATTCCGGGATGGGGAACAGGTCGAGCACCCGGATCCCTGGCGGGAAGACGGCACGCCGTGGCAGATCTGCCGTCCGGAGTATCGCCAGACGGTTTACCTTTACGGCTCGGTGGAAAAGCAGTTCAACGAAGAGGGGGACTACCGAGAGACCTGGGTGGACTACCAGACGGTGGAGGGGATGCCTTACGACATCCCGATTGTCGGTTTTGGCGGGGATACGGTAAACTTTCTCCGGCTTTGGGAAGCGCGTGCTTCGCAGGAGTTCAACCTCGATATCTTCAACCGCGGGGGATACGTGGAAGCGGTGCGGGACAAGGCGGTAAGCGAGACGATTTCCAAGGTACTCTACCCGAATGACGCCTCGGAGAGTGGAAAGGAGTTGAGGCTGATCCAGCAGTATTTTTTCGTAACCTGCTCGCTGCAGGACATCATCCGTCGTTATCGTGCGGGGAACGAGGGCTGGGAATCCTTCCCCGAAAAGGTGGCGATCCAGCTCAACGACACGCATCCCGCGGTGGCGGTGCTGGAATTGATGCGGCAGCTTCTGGACCTCTACGACCTGTCTTGGGATCGGGCCTGGGAGATCACCCGGAGAACGTTCGCCTACACGAACCATACACTCTTGCCGGAGGCGCTGGAGAAATGGAGCGTGCCGCTGTTCCGCAAGGTGCTGCCGCGGCACCTGCAGATCCTCTACGAGATCAACTTTCGCTTCCTGCACGAGGAGGTGGAGGCGTGTTGGCCCGGAGACGATTCGGTCAAGGCGGAGCTATCGCTGATCGAGGAGGGCAACCCGCAGATGATCCGGATGGCTTACCTCTCGGTGGTGGCGAGCCACACCGTCAACGGGGTGGCGGCATTGCATACCGATCTGTTGAAGCGGCACCTGTTTAACCGCTTTCACGAATTGTATCCCGGGAAGATCCAGAACAAGACGAACGGGATCACCCCGCGACGCTGGCTGGTGGGTTGCAACCCCGGGCTCAGCAACCTGCTCCGGGAGACCCTTGGTGAGGGCTGGATCACGGATCTGGACCAGTTGCGTCAGTTGGAGGGCCGGGCGGAGGACGCCGGCTTTCAGGAGGCCTACATGCGGGTGAAGCGGCAAAACAAGCTGCGTCTGGTAGAGGTCCTGCGCGAGCAATGCGGGGTGGAACTCGATCCTGACGCGCTCTTCGACGTCCAGATCAAGCGCTTGCACGAATATAAGCGCCAGCACCTTAACCTCTTACATATCCTGACGCTCTACCGGCGCCTCCTGCACAATCCGGATTTGGACATCCACCCACGGGTCTTCATTTTCGCGGCGAAGGCGGCACCCGGTTATCACCTCGCGAAGGTCATCATCCGGGCGATCAACAAAGTAGGGGAAGCGATCAACCACGACCCCCGCATCAAGGGGAAGTTGAAGGTGGTCTTCCCGGAGAACTACGGGGTATCCCTGGCGGAGCTGATCATCCCGGCGGCGGACCTATCAGAGCAGATTTCGACGGCGGGCAAGGAGGCCTCGGGCACGGGAAACATGAAACTTTCCCTGAACGGGGCCTTGACGATCGGCACCCTCGACGGTGCGAACATCGAGATCCGGGAGGAAGTGGGGGACGACAATATCTTCATCTTTGGTCTAAAGGTGGAGGAGGTTGAGGAGTTGCGGGCCAGAGGTTATAGTCCCTGGTCGTATTACCATCAGAACGAGGAGCTGCGCATGGCGATCGAGTGGTTGGCGAGCGACCACTTTACGCCGGGGGAACGGCACGTCTTCCGCGATCTCCGCAACAGTCTGCTCGACGGAGGGGATCCCTTCCTGGTCCTCGCCGATTATGCGGCATATGTCGAATGCCAGGAAAAAGTGAATGCGGCCTTCCAAGACCCGGCGAACTGGGCGAAGATGGCGATCCTCAACACCGCCCGGATGGGGAAGTTCTCCTCGGACCGGACGATCCGGGAATACTCCCAGGATATCTGGAAGCTGGATCCATTGCCGATAATTCGGTGAACTTTTCAGGTTGAAGAACGTCTGAATGGATATGCAACGGGACAGACGATGGATTCTTCTTGTGATCAGCTCGCTCGTGCTAGGCCCGGGCGCCCAGGGGGAAACACTGGAAACCGACTCTCCCGAGGCCTTTGCGGAGCCGGCCATCGGGGCCTACGAGGGTCCGATGGAGGAGAGCCTACCGATCGGTGAGAGTTTGGATTACAAGGTTTTCTGGAGTTTTATCCATGTGGCGAACTCGACCGTGGACATCCTACCGGCAAAGTCGGTGGACGGCCGACCGGCCTACCACATCCGGATGGAGACCCGGACGAACGGCTGGGCGGACGCTATCTACGAGGTTCGGGACCAGATCGACAGCTACATGTCCGCGGACCTGCGGAAGACTCTTTTTTATTCAAAAATCCAGAAGGGGTCAGATTTGCGGGATACGCGGATTATTTTTAACTGGAAAGACCGACTTGCCCAACGGACAGACTACGGGAAACCCTGGATGGAAACGATCTCCCTGGAGGAAGAGGTCTTCGACCCGCTCGGGATCACCTACGCCTTCCGGATGCTGGACTTCGGGGAGGGTGAAAAGCTGGTGCTTTATTCGACGGACGGGAAACAGCTGGTGCCGGTAGATATCGAAGTTAAGGGGGTGGAGACCGTGCGCACCCCGCTCGGGAAATTTGAATGCTACAAAGTGGAGCCCGATACGAAGGCGTTGAGCGGTGTTTTCAAAAAGACCCCCAATGCGGAAATCCACATTTGGGTGAGCAAAGCCCCGCCTTACGTTCCGGTGCGCATGAAAAGCGAACTGCACATCGGGGCTTTTGAATCGAAGCTGAGCGGGATTCGGGGGCCAGCAGCGAAGCAGTTCCTGAGTCAGGAGGTGCGGGGCAAGTATAGCGTGGGGGCAAACGAGGGTGAGGATCGCTCTCTGGCTTCACGTTAACCCGGACTTTTCCTCGAAATTGAGGAAAGCGGTGGGTGGGGATTAACCGGTTTTCATCAAGATCCGGAATTCCTCATTGTGGACGCGGCCGGGGTAGCCGACCTGGGGGATCGAACGCTTGAGGAGGGTAAATCCTCGGGCGAAGTAATCGTCCAGTTCCCGTGGGGTGACCGGGTAGGGAGGGCCTTCTCCCGGGGGATTTCCGGTTTTCGGGTAGAAGAGGCCGAGGAGGCGACCGCCCGGACGGAGGGCGGCATGGACTCCGTGGACGTAATCCTCGCGCAGGGAGGGGTGGATGGCGCAAAAACAGGTGTGCTCGAAGACCCAGTCGAAGGCGGCGTGGAGGTCCGGCGGCAGGTTGCAGATATCGCCGAGGCGGTAGGATTCGGAACCCGCGGGTTGGATTCCGCGGGCGCGGCTGACGGCAGAGGCGGCGACATCGAGCCCGGTCACCCGCGCACCTTGGGCGGCGAGGAGGCGGACATCTTCCCCGATCCCGCAACCGGGAACGAGGATGTCGCCGGGGGCGGTATTTTGGCTGAGCCATGCCCGTAGGGGCGGGGCGGGGGCACTCTTTACCCAGGGCGTGTCCCCCTCCCGATAGCGATTTTCCCATTTCACGGGGTCTTGGTGCATCATTCGAATGCCTACGCTGTGCGCAGGAGTACGGGGAAGCAATGGGATAGCGCGTTTTCCGATGATGGGATGAGGGTTTTTTTTCGGGATGCATTCTTCCGGAGAGGGAATTGACTCTCCTGTGGTGTGCCGTGATGGTTTCAGGTTATGAACCTAAGCCCGAAAGACCCGGCGGCCGAGTCGGCCTTCGACAGCGTAGAATCCGCGATCCAGGATATCGCGGAGGGGCGGATGGTGATTGTAACCGACGACGAGGCGCGGGAAAACGAGGGGGACCTGATCATCGCGGGGGCAAAAGCTACGCCCGAGGAGGTGAATGCGATGATCAAGTATGGCAGCGGGATCATTTGCGTGCCGATGCTGGCGGACCAGTTGAACCGGCTCGGGATCCACCAGATGGTTGCGGAAAACCGCGAGCACCACCGCACGGATTTTTCAGTATCGGTGGATGCGGCGGAAGGGATTACGACGGGGATCAGCGCGTATGACCGCTGGCGGACGATCGCGATCCTCGCGGACCTCCAGGCGAAGCCGGACGCGCTGGTGCAGCCCGGGCATGTTTTTCCTCTGCGGGCGAAAGCGGGGGGGGTGTTGCGCAGGGCCGGGCACACGGAAGCGGCGGTGGATCTGGCGCTTCTTGCAGGGCTTCCGCCGATCGGGGTAATCTGCGAGCTGATGAACGAGGACGGGAGCATGTCGCGACTCCCGGACCTGATCCGCTACAAGCAGCAGCTGGGGGTGAAGATGATCTCGATCGCTTCTCTAATCGAGTATCGTCACCACCGGGATCGCCTGGTTGAGAAGGTGGGGACCCATCCGTTCCGGAACAGTCAGGGCACCTTCGAGCTGCACGTCTTCCGGAGCATTCTCGACGAGCGCCTCCACTACGCGTTATCAATTGGAAAGCTGGGACCGGAACCAACCCTGGTCCGGGTGCACCGGGAGCATGTCTTGCGGGACGCCCTCGGCGGGGAGCTGGGAACGGGATCGAGCTCGCTCACGCTGGCGTTGAACCGGATCGCGGAGGAGGAGCGGGGTATCCTCCTTTACCTCTCTCAGCCCAACGGCGGCGTAAACCTCGATTCCCTCTCCAGGGGAAAGGCGACGGAACTGCCCAAGATGGATTTCCGGGACTACGGGATTGGGGCCCAGATCCTTGTCCAGTTAGGGCTGAAGCAGATTCGCCTGTTGTCGAGCACAAGCCGGAACGTGGTGGGTTTGGAAGGCTTTAACCTCGAAATTGTGGACCAAGTGGATTTGGCATGAGCGACGGATATCCGACACCCCTGGAGGAAGACGGCACCGGTCTTACGATCGGAATCGCCGCCGCCCGATTCAATGATGACCTCGTCGGCCCTCTGTTGGAGCGGGTCGCCTCCGTCCTCGCGGCGTCCAGAGCGGCGGTCCATACGGTGCGGGTGCCCGGTTCTCTCGAGCTACCCTACGCCGCCCTGAAGATGGCCGGGTCCAAGCGCTTTGACGCACTGGTCGTGCTGGGCGTGGTGATCGCGGGCGAAACCCGTCACCACGAGCACATTGCCGACGCGACCGGCTACGGAATCCAAAAAGTGAGCCTTGAGCAAAGGATCCCAATCGTGAACGGCATCCTCGTCACGGAGAACCGGGAGCAGGCGGAGGCCCGGACGACAACGGGGATGGTCGACAAGGGGGGGCATTTTGGACGTGCGGCCCTCGAGCTGGCCCGTTTCCAGCGCCAACCGCCCCTTTAAGCGATGACAGACGGAAACAAACGATCCCGGAGACGGGAGAACCGCATGACCGCCGTGCAGTTTCTCTACAGTTACGAGTTGAACCGCCCGGATGTTCTTGAGGACGGGGTACGCACTTTTTTCGACAACCGCGAGAAGCCTCGGGACTACTACGCCTTCGCAGAAGAGCTGGTCTACGGGGCGGTCGGGGAGCTTGAGGCGATCGATGCGAAGATCCGGGGCTTCACGGAAAACTGGGAATTCGATCGGATTGCCAAAGTGGATCTCTCGATCCTGCGCCTGGCCCTCTATGAGATGCTGTTTCGGCTGGACATCCCCCCGATCGTCTCGATCGACGAGGCGATCGAGCTCTCGAAGATCTTCTCCAACCCGGACTCGAAGCGTTTCATCAACGGCATCCTGGATAAGATGAAAGGGGAATTAACCCGTCCCTTACGGGAAGCGATGGAATAGGCATGGCGGGATTTCTCCAGAAATTTAAAGAAACCTTCCGGCGGCAAACCCCGACCTTTCACAAGGCGGCGGAGGCCCTCTTTGGAGCGGCGACGCTGGACGCGGACTCGGTGGAAGAACTGGAAGAGGCGCTCTACGGCGCGGATTTCGGAGTTGAGACGACGGCGGAAATTATCGAGGCGATCGAGGACCGGCTGCGTAAGGACAAAAACCTGCGCGGGCAGGACGCTCTGGCGATCGGATCGGAAGTATTGACCCGGATCCTCGATGGTGCGGAGCCGGAAAGCGGGGCGGGTGTGCTGACGGACGGGGCGAAAGGTCCCACGGTGATCTGTATGGTCGGGATCAACGGTTCCGGAAAAACGACGACAACGGCGAAGCTGGGATGGTTTTTCCGCGAAGAGGGCAAAACGGTGCTGCTGGGTGCCTGTGATACCTTTCGGGCAGCGGCGAACGAACAGATTCGGCATTGGGCGGACCTGTTGGAGTTGGACCTGGTCTCCAGCGAGAAGGGCGCGGACAGCGCGGCGGTAGCCTTCGACAGCTACGGTGCGGCGAAGGCCCGGGGGAAAGACCTGGTCATCCTCGACACGGCGGGGCGTCTGCACACGCGAAGCAACCTGATGGACGAGTTGAAAAAGATCCGGCGGGTGCTGGAGAAGCAGGATCCGTCGGCCCCGCACCACCGCTGGCTGGTCCTGGACGGCAGCCTGGGATCGAACTCAATCGAGCAGGCCCGCCGCTTTCACGAGGAGTTCGGCATCACCGGTCTCATCCTGACGAAGCTGGACGGAACCAGTCGTGGCGGGGCCCTAGTCGGAATTTACCGCGAGTTGAAGATCCCGGTCTACTTCATCGGGCTGGGCGAACAAAAAGAAGACCTCCAACCTTTCAAGGTGCGGGACTATATCGAAGCGATCTTTGGAGCCTGAGGCGATGACGGTCGAACGGAGCATGGAGGTGGAGCTGGGGACTCGTCGTTACCCGATCCGGATCTGCCGGGGATGCGTCGGCGGATTGCGTGCGGAGGTGGACCGCCTGCGGAAAGCCGGCCGCCCGGTCGCCCTGGTGGTCGACTCCGCCCTAATGAGAGCGCAGGGCGACTCCCTTGCCGCGGCCTTCGGGGACCTCCCGCGTCTGGAGCTTCCTGCTGGTGAAACCAC
>CAYQKH010000117.1:0-1748 GCA_964417945.1 uncultured Opitutales bacterium | reverse complement strand
GAAGTCGATAGAATCGCTGGGGCGGATCTGGAATTTCCTCGCGGCGATCCCGCTGGACCGAACGGGGGTTCTCTTTGTCTGCGGGGGCGGCGTGGTCGGCGACCTCGGGGGTTTCGCGGCGGCCTCCTTCCTGCGAGGGATCAGATTCCAGCTAGTACCGACCACGCTGCTCTCGATGGTGGACAGCTCGGTGGGGGGCAAGACCGGGATCAACCTGCCCGCGGGAAAAAATCTGGTGGGGGCCTTTTACCAGCCGGGGGCGGTGCAGATCGACCCGGACCTCCTGGCGACCCTGCCGGAGCGGGAGTTCCGCGCGGGAATGGCGGAGGTGATCAAATACGGGATGCTGGGAAACACCGAGTTGTTCGAACTCCTGGAAAAGGAAAAGGTCCTCGACGCGCACCATCCGCTCCTCGAGGAGGTGATCGAAACCTGTTGCCGCCAGAAGGCGGAGGTCGTGAAGGCCGACGAGGAGGAGCGGGCGAGCGGGGGTGGCCGTGCCCTGCTCAACCTCGGGCATACTTTCGGACACGCGATCGAGTCGGTGGCCGGTTACGGGGTCTACCTACACGGGGAGGCGGTGGCGGTGGGGCTTGTCCTTGCGGCTCGCCTCAGTGAAGCTCTCGAGTGGACTGGGGAGGAGGAGACGATGCGGGTGACTCGGCTCGTCTCGCGCTACGGCCTGCCGGACCGGTTGCGGGCATCGCTCCGGCTGGATGCCTTGATGGAGGCGATGTACCGGGACAAGAAGGTCCGTTTTGGGCGGCTGCGCCTGGTGGCGATGGAGGCGCTGGGGCGCGCGGTGACGACCTCTGATGTATCCGAGGAGAGAATACAGGCATTGTGGCGGGAGGTCGGCGCGGAGGATTGACCGCGTAAGCCAAATCCGCCAGCTTAACGAATGATGATCCCGCTCGCGATTCTTCGGTGACCCCGCCCATGGCCGGTTTTGACGAGAACCTTGTCCGAGAATATTTTGAGCTGAACGGCTTCCTCGTCCGGCAGTTGGGGAAATACCGCATGCAATCGCGGAAGAAGCGCACGGATGAGGAGATCGACCTTGTCGTGTTAAACCCGTCGCCCGAGGAGGCAGATCCGCCGCCGGGCTTCCAACTTTTTTCGAACGACATCCGCTCGATCCGCTGTGCGGTCGTATTGGTGAAAGGCTGGCGCACGTCCAAGTTCAGTCCGGCGATGCTGAAGAGCAGTACTCGGATTTTTAATTTCCTGAAAAAGGACGTCTTGGAGCAGGTCGGCGCCACCTTCGGTTCGGTAGAGCATCATCCGGAGGGCCTGGGGAGCCTGCAGAACATCCTCGTCCTGCCGGGCCTGCCATCTCAGGAGCTGCACCGGCAGGAGAGTATCGAGCTGCTTCGCAGCCACGGGGTGGACGCAATCCTGACCTTCCGGACGATCCTGGAGAACATTTTCCGCACCCTTGAGCTGAACCAGAACTATTCAAAGAGCGACCTCTTGCAATTGATGCGCCTTTTGAAAATTTACGACATGGTAAAAGATCCGCAGCTGGATCTTTTTCGTCGCTAACCCTGATGCCCCGGGTTGCGATCACATGCGGAGACCCCGCAGGGGTGGGGCCGGAAGTGTCCGCCCGGTGGCTGAAGGGACAAAACCTCCTCGGACCGGAGGAAGTGGTCCTGATCGGCTACGACCACTGGATCCGGCAGAACCGGCCCTCGAGCCGGACTCCGGTGATCTCGGTGGGGGACCCGGATTACGTGCCGCGGCTC
>CAYQKH010000116.1:9714-10143 GCA_964417945.1 uncultured Opitutales bacterium | reverse complement strand
CTCAAAAGGCCGATCCTGGTATTCCGCTCACTTTTCCCGGCTCCCTGCCAGTGTCCGGGCAGGCGAGTGCTCCCCTAACTACAGTAAGCATCCGATGTTCGCAGGCGTTCCACGCCGCATTCACGCGCTCATCCCCAATGCCCGCCTCATCTACCTCGTCCGCGAACCGGTCGAACGCACCCTTTCCCATTACTATCACAACTGGCTCAAGGGAACCGAAAATCGGTCCCTGGCCGACGCCCTCTCCCTTCGTAGCTCCAAGAACAAGTATCTCGCCGCCAGCTGCTACTGGTTTCAACTGGAACGCTTCCTCGAACACTTCCCTGAACCCCAGGTCCTTGTCCTTCGATCCGAAGACCTTTAAACAGACCGGCTCGCCACCGTCAACCGGATCTACCGTTTTCTCAACCTGAATCCCGCCGCCAATTC
>CAYQKH010000116.1:8393-9704 GCA_964417945.1 uncultured Opitutales bacterium | reverse complement strand
GTCGACGTAGGGAAGATAGTCGTTTTCATAGGTGAATGGTTGAAAGTTGCCGTCTGCACCGCAGCGCGGAACGGAGACGCCTCAACCACCTCGGTCGGCTTCTCGCCGATTCTGTTCTCATCCGGCGGATCGCCTCCGGCTTGCCCACAGGCTTGGTTCGAAGGCTTAAGTCCGTCCTCGGACCTCGGGTTGAACAGCCCCCTCCCCCTCCCGGTTTATGCGACGACTTACGTTCCTACTTTCGTTCCGACACCCACTCCCTTGAGGCTTATTCCTCAGGCGGGAAACCTCTTTGGCCGTGAAAACAGCCTCTCCCTCAGAAGCATTTTCCATTGACTTTGTCGGTGTTGGCCCGATGAAAACCGCCTCTTCCTGGCTCGACGTTGTTCTCCGGCAACACCCGGAGGCCTGCCTCCCGGAAGGCGTCAAGGAAACCCTCTTACTGACCAAGCGCTTCAACCGGGGCTGGGCATGGTACGAGCACTACTTCGTAGCCCGGCGGCCCGGACAGCGTTGTGGGGAGATCGCGCCCACCCTTTTCCGAGACCCCTGGGCACGTCGGCGTCTGCAGGCGGCTTTTCCGGAAGCCCGGATCGTCATCAGCCTTCGCGACCCGGTCCAGCGTACCTACTCCCACTTTCTTCACGCCCGAGCCAACGGGCGGGTCCCTGACGACTTTTTCGAGGCCGTCAAGGTCCGGCCCAGCATCCTCGAAGCCGGCCGCTACCACCTTCACGCCCCGGCCTGGGAGCGTGATTTTACCCCCAATCGGGTCTATTACCTTTTCTCCGAATACGTCTCTAAAGTTCCTTCCGCCGCCTGCCGTGGTCTTCTCGATTTCCTTCAACTCGAACCTATCCAAATATCCGCCGTCGACCGTCGTGTCGGTGTAGGATTCGACGCACGGTCCACCTCTCTCAGCCGCTACGCCCGGGCCATCGCGCGTTCACTCCGCTCACTCCATCTGGACAGGGCCGTTAATCTGGCCAAACAGTTCGGGGGAAGGCGGGCGCTTTACCGGGAACGGCAACCGGACCCCATGCCAGACGAAGTTCGCGAGTTCCTCGAACGGGAACACGAAGACGATTACAGGTTTTACAATGACCGCTTCGCAGACCAGAAAGCTACTCCTTCATGAACCCGACATATCCGGCTTCCTCATATTCTCTAGTACCACGGGTCCGCAACTTTTTCAGCCTCGGTTTCATCGAACAGGTGTTCATTATCAATATGGTCCTGCTCATTATTCACTTTTTCTCGAGGCAGGTTTTTGGTTTCGGTTTTGACTTTGGACGGGCTTTCACCCTCGCT
>CAYQKH010000116.1:0-8383 GCA_964417945.1 uncultured Opitutales bacterium | reverse complement strand
TGTTATCCTCTATCGCCGGGGCGTCCTCTACCACTATAATGTGATTCTCGGTGCTCTTTTGATCTTCTCTATCCTGCTCTCCCTGGTTGCCGGGGAAAACGTCATCTTCGAGTATGCCACGCAGCAGATGTTAATCTACGTATTCGGGACACTTCTCAGCATCTTCGTTTATATTATGATGGTTAACAATCCTGTGCTCCTGCGCGGGATGGGTTATATCGTCGGTGGATGGCTCGCGATCTGTCTCCTCTTTTTCGTCATCAGCGCCTATTACTATTACGTCCTAGATAGTATTCCGTTTTTGGCGTCTATGTCCGAGGACCAATTGAAATCCGCACGTGCAGGGCGCATGATGCTCCCCGCCGTAAAACCCCCTCACCTTAGCGTGGAGATGGTCCTAATCTTCTTTTGGTTGTTCTTCATGTATCTTGTTAAAAAGTCGTTCTATCGACTTTCTCTGGGCGTTATAGCGGTCATAATCTGTCTCCTCACCTTTTCCAGGAGTGGCTTCGTCTCCCTGGTTCTTACCTTCGGCACCTCCATTCTGGTTGGAAGCAGCTTGCGATTGACTCGTTTGAACACCTATCTCTTTGGAGCATTCCTATCCCTTGGTCTCCTAGCCGCCCTTTATCCCGTCGCTGCCGAATTTTTCTATCGGGAGCTGAACATTAGCGGTCTTCGGCGCCTCCAGAATATTGACCTCGAAACCCTCCAGCACGGGCGCCACTTGGACCTACGCTATCAGGCGCTCGAAATTTTTTCCCGCGCCTCGTTAATTGAAAAGGCTTTTGGCATCGGGGTTGGTCAATTTCGGACCGAAGGTTACGGTCCTTACGCTTTTTCACTCTACCTTACGGCCCTAGCCGAACAAGGCATCTTCGGCGCGATCCTCACCCTAGCGCTCTTCTGGATACCTGTTTTCCTCAGCCTTGCACGCCTGATCAACCCGGGAACCCGTTCGATCCCCTTTCTTTTGGTCTTTTCCATTTCGCTCGCTATGGCCCTATCCAACCTTTTCTACGAACTCAAAAACGCATTTCCAATCTGGATTTTCTTGGGTTGGGCCTTTGCCATGGTCAACAGCCACCCACCGCTCGTTCTTCAATCCTTCCAGGACCTGTTGCCGGGGTACCGATTCATAGCATCTCGCCCGCCTCGACGTTAACGCTAACCCTTCATCGCCAACGTGCCTCACGTCGAACCAACTCTCAGTGTAATTGTTCCAGTCTACCAGGGAAAGCACTTTATTTCCTACTTCTTTGAGGCATGGGAACAACAATCCGCATCGAAAAAAGGAGTTGAACTGATCATGGTCGACAATAATTCGAGCGATGGTACCTACGAACAGCTATGCGATTTGCAATCTTGCTTCCCAGAACTCTCAATCCTCTCCTATTCCGATAAGCAAAGCTCTTACGCTACCCGAAACGCAGCAGTAAGGGCCAGTCGGGCTCCCTTCCTCCTTTTTACTGATATTGACTGTCGACCCCAGCCCGAATGGCTCGCAGCAGCGCTTTCCCAAACCGGAACACACCAGCCGAAGGGGTTGGTTGCCGGACGGGTTACGCTTTTCCCAGAAGCCAACGTCTACAACCCGTTTGAGTGGTTCGACCACCAGAGCTTTCTTAAAACCGATCAGGCTGCGGCCAATCGTGTCGCAATTACCGCAAATCTTTTGGTTTCGCGGGCTGTCTATGACCAACTCGGCGGCTTCCGCGAGCTGACTTCCGGCAGCGATGTCGATTTTTCCCACCGAGCATTCGAGGTCACCGGTCATTTTCTTTATCTATCTGAAATGGAGGTTCGTCACCCCGCTCGGGCTACACGAGCCGAGATTCATCGTAAAATCGACCGTGTCGCCCTTGGCAAGGCCGAGCAGGTTAAATCCAGCGACAGACCAGTCAAGGTCGCGATCTTTGCCGGAAAGCAGATCGCCGCGCTCATCATCCAGCATCTTTTCTGGAAAGATATGCTTTTAACCTGGTCCAAACCAGGATTTTCCGTGTTCTGGAAGTTTCAATACACATGGCTTTCGCTTCGTTTCTGGAGCCGCTACCGAATCAAAAGTCTCTTGGCCCTGCTTTCATGAGAATCAATTTCATCCTGAATACACTTGGCGGCGGCGGGGCCGAACGGGTGGTCCAGACTCTCGCCAATCATCTTTCCACTGGGCACGAAGTCCGGATTATATACCTCGAGGACATTGAACCAGTCTACACACTTGATTCCGGAATTAAAACCTCCACCCTCCGCTCTGGTTTTCTAAACCGTGGGCCCGGAAAGCTCCTCAGCCTTCCCCTTCAGGCCGCGGAGTTGGCTCGTAACCTTCGCCGACACCCCGCCGATGCAAACCTCAGTCTCCTTTTCCGCGCCAATCTGGTTCACATTCTGACCCGGAACTTCGGTAACCGTGCCCCGATCCTCATCTCAGACCGCAATCCGCCATCCGAACAGTATGGTCGCCGTTCGCTGCAGGACCGCACCATGCGGTTTCTTATTCGGAAACTTTACCCGCACTCTGATCATGATATCGCCATTTCCGAAGGAGTCGCACGAAGTTCCGAAGCGTTTGGGCTGCCCCGCGAAAAAATAACCGTCATTCACAATCCCCAGGACTGCCGCACCATTCTGAAACGTGCCGGTGAATCACCGGCCGTGGATTTATCTCCGTGGCCGCACCCACGCATCGTCACATCCGGGCGACTGACTTACCAGAAAGACTACCCGACCCTGATACACGCCTTTCACCGGGTTGCTCGGGACACATCCGCCAGCCTCCTTATCCTCGGCCAAGGCGAGGAGGAGAATAACCTGAGGGTGCTCGTCAGCAAGTTAGGCATCGACAAACAGGTCGGGTTCCTCGGTTGGCAACCCAACCCTTTTGCAATCTTCAACCAAAGCGACCTCTTTCTTCTCACTTCCCGCTTTGAAGGGTTTGGAAACGTTATTCTTGAGGCTATGCTCTGCGGCCTTCCCGTTGTCGTTACTGACTCCCGGGGAGGCCCCAATGAAATTCTCGAAAACGGTCGTTGGGGACGGCTTGTTCCCGTTGGCGATGTCGAGGCAATCGCTTCTACAGTCAGTGGATTGCTTCGGGATTCCTCTGCCCGCCAAACTCTCCGTGAATCCGGAGCCGCACGGGCCTGGCAATTCGACGTTGAAAAAGTAGCCGGGCGCTACCTCGAAATTTTCGAATTTTTCAAACAAAGAAATTTATCCGCATCGTGAAGATCATACTGGTTGTTCCCCAACTTATCAGCTTCAAGTCCTTCCTGACTGAATTCGCAAGGGATGCCGTTGACCGTGGTGATCAGGTTGTGGTTGTTACCGACATTCCCGACACCGGGGTCGACACCCGCAGCGCATCTAGCGGTGCTCGTTTTATTTCTGTCCCTTTCCCTCGTGGGATGAACCTCTTTGCACATTTCTGCACCGCCCATCAAATTAATAAAATCATCCATTCTGAATCTCCCGACATCATTCAGGTCCACTTTTCGGCCGCAACATTTACGGTTGCATTGGCTCGCCGCAAGAATTGGCCACCAGTCATAGCCACTATTCAGGGCATGGTCTTTCCCCTTTCGTCCGGAGCAAAGAAAATGCTTATGCGTATTGCAGAATCATTCGCATTTCGTCGCATGAATGCAGTTTGGGTTCTGACGGACGATGACTACAACCACCTTTGTGAAATAGTCGGCTCAAAACGAGCATTCCGCCAACGAAGCCCTGGCTTCGGTTGCGATCTTGATCACTTCCAATCGGATCGTGTATCAAATGAAGAGCGAGAATTGTTGCGTAACGAATTAGGCATACCTCCTTGTAGTTTCATCTTTATTTTCGTTGGCCGCAAAGTCTACTTCAAGGGCTATTCTACAGTAATACGCGCTTTCCTCGAATTGGACTTGGACGAATCGGAAACGCACCTAATCTGCGTTGGACCTCGAGATGCACTTCACCACACTGGATTAACTGAAAGGGAAGCTCGCTGCGTTGAGGCCTGTGCCAATATTCACGAAATAAATTATACGGAGAAAGTAAGGGAGTTTTTGACAATTAGTAACTGTATGGTGTTCCCAAGTAATAGAGAGGGAATGGCTGTTTCATTGATGGAAGCACTTGCAATGTGCTTACCAGTAATAACGACAAAAGCTAGGGGATGTGGCGATGTTGTTCGTTCAGGAATCGATGGTTGGGTTTTGTCTGAAAATTCAGTTTCGTCAGTTAAGGATGCCATGAGATCAGCAGTTTTAGATCCAAAGCAGCTTGAAAAATTTATTCAAGCTGCAAGAGAAGGTCGTTCACGCTTTTCCCGAAATAAATTCGTTCGGGAAAATCGCGAAATTATCTCCAGCTTGGTTAATTCTGAAAATCCAGACAATGTCCTAAATATATCAAAATATCTTTTTTAGTTTAATGATTACTGTATTAATTATCGCCCAAATTTAAAGTATGACTTCGGCCGATTTCTGGACCTCCAACGAGTATAGCGGTTTCCTCGCTTCCGTGGTGCAAGAGCTTCGCACACAGGGGGTATCGGCCCGGCAGCGGTTTCACCTTTCCGATCAGACTTATCGAAAAAAAAGGGGACGGTTCGGACGGCTCGTGCTGCGTTTACGACAGTATGTTTGCTACCCGGTTCAACTGCTGGGTTGCCTCCTCTTTCAAAAAAAAACAGATTTTTTGGTCATCACGACGAACACCTTCTACGCGCCGCTCTTGGCCAGTTTCTTCCATCGTAGGTGCATCTTCCTCCTCTACGACCTCTTTCCCGAAGCCCTCATCCAAAGTGGAAGCCTGAAAACCGGGGGTTTTCTGGCCAGAGCCCTTTCCCGGATTACGGACCTTTCCCTGCAGCGCTGCTCCGCAACCGTTTTTCTGAACGAAGGATCGCGGAGGTATACGGAATCCCATCATGCCAGACCGGCGATGGGCCGCACTATCCCCGTCGGCGCGGCCGGAGACGAATTCCACGAGCCGCCGTCCTCCGAGAGGGTGCCGCCCACCTTCCTCTACAGCGGAAACTTCGGTCGCATGCATGAGACCGAAACGATCCTTGGCGCATTCGAAAACTGGAACCGGAAATCGGCGTTCCCCGACGCCTTCTGGCGGTTCCAATGCTCCGGCCCGGGATACCCCAAAGTCGAAGCCGCGATTGCCTCCCTGCCTCCGGAGTCGCGTTCCCGATTCACCATCGGTTCCGGCCTCCCCTTTCCGGAATGGGTCGAGGCCATGAAGCGTGCCGACATCGCCCTCGTCACGATGCGCCCCGGGGCGGAAACCGTTGTCATGCCCTCCAAGACCTACAGCGCCCTCGTCGCCGGCCAGGCCGTCCTTGCCGTCGCCCCGGAAAAATCCGACCTCGCCGACCTCATCCAGAAACACGACTGCGGCTGGGTCATCGAACCCGGTGAAGTGAAGGACTTTATCGAGACCGTCGAATCCATCGCCGCCAACCCTCAGGAAGTCCTTCGCAAACGGCAGAACGCCTACCGTGCCGGCCACGAGCACTACTCCGCCAAAGCCGTCGCCAAACTCTGGATCGAACTCTTTGAAGAACTCCTCAAGGAAGACGAATAGATAAAAACCGCTGATCTCCGCTTATCGGACGCTCATCTCTTATGAAAAACAAAGAGGTCCTCGGGGAAGAAGCTAATGCCTTAGTGGGCGTTGGCTTTGAAATCGGCAATGAAAGAGGGCTTCGGACTTGCAGAACAACTTTATCCTTGGGAAATGTCGTTCAGATTTTGAAACTCAATCATCAGCGTAAGATCAGCGAAGATCAGCGGTCTCAAACTATTTTTTAAACCGCTCATCCCCGCCGATTGGACGCTTATCCAGGCCAACTCTTTCATATGGTATTTGAAAGCTAAGGTTCCCAATTTTTCCCATCCATATTTTTCATGTTTTTGGCGTGTTTCCCTTTTCCACTGCCAAATACACGAAACAAACGAAAAGACACTCCGAATCTTCATAGATAAGCGTCGGATCAGCGAAGATAAGCAATTTTCACCCTCCTTAAAATCGTCCTGCCAAGGATGCAGCTGCGCCAATCTTGACAGAGCACCACAACCCGGACAGGATCCTGTCCATATGAAGTCCATAACCTACACGGCCGCCCGGGAGAACCTCGCCTCAACCATCGACCAGGTCTGTAATGACCGGGACCCCATCATCATCACCCGAAAGCGGGATCAATCCGTGGTGATGATTTCCCTGGAGGACTACGAAGCGCTCGAAGAAACGGCTTATCTTCTGAAAAGCCCTGCAAATGCCAAACGCCTGATTTCCGCGCTTGAGAATCTGGAAAAAGGGAAAACTGAAGCGAAGGAAATCGACTTGGGGGCATGAACCTCTTGTTCACTCCCGAGGCCTGGGAGGACTATCTCTACTGGCAGAAAATCGACCAGCGCACGGTCAAGCGCATTCATCGCTTGATTCAGGACATCCAAAGGTGCCCTTTTGAAGGGATCGGAAAACCGGAAGCCCTCCGCCACCACCTGACAGGCTGCTGGTCCCGAAGAATTTCCGAGGAGCACCGGCTGGTTTATAAGGTAACGGAAGATTCAATCGTATTCCTCCAAATGCGCTATCACTACGAATCCGGATAGTTTATGAAACCAACAGTAAAGAGTGACGTCCGATCAGCGGATTCAAAGACGTCACTTTCCAACCTTATTCCTTTCCCACTTTCTCCCCCGAACCCCTCTGCTTCCTCTGCGCCCTCCTGTTCATAAAGTCCTTCCCCCTCTCGGGCTCCTCCTCTTTCTCTTCCCGGCGCTTTTTGCCGAACCCGCTTTCGAATCGGTCCGCTTCAGCGGTTGGCGGCAATGGAACGAGAAAGATCCCGCCTTCTATTTTGAAACCCCGGTCCGGCACGATTTCCACCACCGCCTCAACCGCTACCGGTTAACCCCGGCGTCCGACCGCCGCTCCCATCCTGACTTTTCCGATCCCACGGTGGCCCGAACTCTTGCCGAAGTCATCGCCCCGATCTGGGAAACACAGCCCTCCCGCCACAGCATCTCGATCGGGATCGGTGACCACTACGGCTATATTCTCAATTCCGAAGCCCGGGAACTTCTCGGCCCCGACCCCTGGTTCCGCGAAAAACCCGACCTTTCCAACCTCTACTTCCACTTCGCCAACAAGGTCGCCGGCCACCTCTTCGGATTCCCTGAAGCGGAGATTACGACGGACCCTCTCGTCAAATCCCTCCGCCTCCCCCCGGACTGGATTCCCTCCACCCTCGACGACGAGGCCTGGCTTGCCGACAACCCGGAAAAATCCGCTTCCTGGCTGAAGCCTTCCACCTGGACCACCCGAAGCGCCGCCCGCCCGAAACGCTACCTCGGCCTCCTCGCCTACCAGTGGCTCGAAAACGTCCCGGATTTCACCGAAACCCACCTGAAAACCTTCCCACCTTCCCACTTTAATACTCCAAACCCCGTCCACCCCCGTCTCATCCCCTACCTCACCGCCGACCGCTCCCAGTGGCGCGATCCCGAATTTAAACGGGAAGACCAGGACCTCATCCGACGCTGGGTCGAGAGCGGAGCGGAAAAAGTCGGAATCTACGATTACTATTACGGACGTCAGTACCTCATCCCCCGGGTCTTCACCGCCCAGATTGCCGAAAGCATCCGCTTCGCCCATGAAGCCGGCGTGACGACCTACGCCCAGGCGATCGCGACCGGGCTGGCGCAGCTCGGCGTCGAGCCGCACATCCTCACCTGGGCCGTGGGCCCGGGCGTGGACGACGCGCCGGGCGTCGTGCACCGGCTGCCCGAGCCGGCCGGGCCATCGCCGGCCGGCCGCGTGCTCGGGTGGGTCTCCCCCGCGAAGCGCCGCGCCACCGCGGCGCGGGACTGGCGGGCCGAGACGCTGGTGAAGGAAGCCGCCCGGCTCCGGGCCGCGGCGGGGTTCGAGCTGATCGAGGTCGAGGAGTCGTTCGGCCTGCCGGGCTTCTTCGACTTCCCCACGGTCGCCCGGCTGCACGGGCCGTGGTTCCTGAACGGCGCCGCGAACGGGGCCCCGCGCGACGCGGCCTTCGAGCAGCGGGTCGAGGCCGAGCGACGGGGCCTGCTCGCCGCGGCGGGGATCACCGCGCCCTCCCGCGACGTGCTGGACCGCACCGCGGCGCACTGCGACGGCGGCCTGCCCCCGGCGGAGGTGATCCACAACCCGCTGCCCCTGCCGCCCGAGGCCGACGCCTGGTCGCCCGACACCGCCGAGCCCGGGCGGGTGCTGTTCGTCGGGCGGTTCGACCGGCACAAGGGCGGCGACGTCATGCTCCGGGCGTTCGCCCGGGTGGCGGAGCGGGACGCCGGGGCGACGCTCACGTTCGTCGGCCCGGCGCGGGAGCTGATCGACGACGACGGGCGGG
>CAYQKH010000115.1:0-10237 GCA_964417945.1 uncultured Opitutales bacterium | reverse complement strand
GTCGACCCCGCGGAAGGAGAAAGGGGGTTGGATGTAGAGAGCGGCCTGTCGGGAGAGGGTAGCGGAGGTGGGTTCCTCATGGGTGCGACATCCATCCTCAATTGCCCGCACGGCGGTGGTCCCGATCGCGAGGCGGGTGTGCCCGAGGGCGGGTGCCTGGGCGAGGGCTTCCCGGGTGGCCGCGGGAATTTCATACCACTCGCGGTGCATGGGATGGTCTTCGACGCGTTCAGTCTTGATCGGTTGGAAGGTGCCGAGGCCGACATGAAGGGTGAGCTCGTTAAAGCGGTGATCCTCGGCGGAGAGACGGTCGAGAAGTTCGGGGGTGAAGTGGAGGCCGGCGGTGGGTGCGGCGGCGGCCACTTTCTTCGCGGGGTTGGCGTAAACCGTCTGGTAGTTGCGGGTGTCTGCCTCGAAGGGGCCGGACTCCACCTTTCTGCAGATATAGGGTGGCAGGGGGACGGCGCCGATCCGGTCGGCCATATCGACAACGGACTCGGCGGGGTTGACGAGTTGAAAAGCGACCCGGCAGACGCCGTTTGGGGTGGGTTCGAGGACCTCTGCGGAATAATTCCCGGCCGATGCGAACGTTGCGCCGGGGGAGAGTTTTTTTGCTGGCCGGAGAAGGCACTCCCAGTGCCCGGCGGCTGCATCGGCGATACCGGCGGCGGGGCTGAGAAGGAGACATTCGACCTGCCCGCCGGTCGGCCGGGTGCCGGTGATGCGCGCTTTGAAGACGGTTGCGTCGTTCCGGAAGAACCAGCAGCGCGGGGGAAGGAGGGAGGGCAGCTCGTGAAAAAAATGGTGGGAGAACTGGCCGGTTTGGCGATCGACCCGGAGGAGGCGGGATTGGTCGCGGGCGGCTGCGGGCTGTTGAGCGATGAGGTGCTCCGGCAAATCGAAGTCGAGGTCTTTCAGCAGCATATTTTTTGCGTTTTTGGCGGAAGAATTGCACGGCCACGGCCCTTTGCGGCAAGCCTTTTCAGAATGGAAAAACCGTTGACCGGAAAAATCGACCTGCTCACGGTAGAGACTTCCTCATAAACCCACTTTTCAACAACCCCTAGATACCCCATGGCTGATACCCCGCAATCATTGGAAACCGACCTGAACCTGGATATGGAATCCGTTTTAAAGGAAGTTCGCACGTTCCCCCCCCGCGCCGAATTTTCGGAGAGGGCCCAGATCAAGGATCTGGAATCTTATCGACGCCTGCATGAGCGCAGCCTCACAGAAATGGAATCCTATTGGGCGGAGGTCGCGGAGGAGTTGCACTGGTTTAAGAAGTGGGACCAGGTTCTCGATGAAAGCGAGGCACCTTTCTTTAAATGGTTTGCCGGTGGGAAGACCAATGTCTGCTACAACTGCGTGGACCGCCACCTGAACGTAGCAGAGCGAAATAAGGCGGCGCTGATCTGGGAGGGGGAACCCGGTGACGGGCGTGTCCTGACCTATTTTGACCTCTACCGTGAAACGAACAAATTCGCGAACGCCTTAAAGAAGCTGGGGATCGGGAAGGGCGACCGCGTGGCGATCTACCTGCCGATGATTCCGGAATTGGCGATCGCCTGTCTGGCTTGCGCGCGAATCGGGGCGGTACACTCGGTCATTTTCGCGGGATTCAGCGCGGAATCGATTCGCGACCGGGTCGTGGACTGTGAGGCGAAGCTGGTGATCACCTCGGACGGCGGATGGCGCCGGGGCAACGTCCTGCCGCTGAAGGATATCGTGGATGAAGCAATCGAGGGACTGGACTGTGTAACAGGGACAGTCGTGGTCCGGCGGGGGCGCGCGGGGCCATTCCCCTGTCACATCCGAGAAGGGTTCGATCATTGGTATCACCGTCTGGTCCAGGATGAATCCCACGATTGCCCGGCGGAGGAGATGGACGCGGAAGACCTCTTGTTTCTCCTCTACACAAGCGGGACAACAGGGAAACCAAAAGGGATCATCCACACCACCGGTGGATACATGGTCTTTACCTACCATACCTCCAAATTGACTTTCGACCTCCGCCCGGAAGACGTCTATTGGTGCACGGCGGATATCGGATGGATTACGGGCCACTCCTACATCCTCTACGGAATCCTGCAAAACGGCGGGACCCAAATTATGTATGAAGGCGCACCGAACCACCCGGATGAATCCCGCTTATGGGAGATCGTGGAGAAGCACGGGGTGTCGATTTTCTACACTGCGCCGACCGCGATTCGTGCTTTCATGAAGTGGGGCGACAAGCACGTGGACAAGCATGACATCACCTCCCTGCGTTTGTTGGGAACGGTTGGGGAGCCGATCAACCCGGAAGCCTGGATGTGGTATCACCACAAGATCGGCGGCAGCAAATGCCCGATCGTGGATACTTGGTGGCAAACCGAGACGGGAGGCCACATGCTGACCCCGCTGCCTGGTGCGATACCGACCAAGCCGGGTAGCGCGACCCTGCCCTTCTTCGGGGTGGATGCAGCGGTATTGAACGAGGCCGGTGAGGAGGTCAAGGCAGGGATCCTGGCGATCCGTCGTCCCTGGCCGGGGATTCTCCGGGGCATTTGGGGGGACCCCCAGCGCTTTAAAGACACCTATTTTTCCAAATGGGACGGAAAGTATTACCTGCCGGGCGATGGCGCGCACCGTGACGAGGACGGTTACTTCTGGATCCTCGGACGGATCGACGACGTGGTAAACGTCTCCGGGCACCGGATCGGGACCGCTGAGCTGGAAAGCGTCTACGTGGAGCATCCGTCGGTAGCGGAGAGTGCGGTGATCGGAGTCAAGCACGAGATCAAGGGCCAGGGCCTGGTTTCCTTCGTCGTCGTAAAATCTGGTCACGAGGTGGATTTCGGATTGCGTGATGAACTGAACGATCTGGTGGTGAAAAAGATCGGGAAGTTTGCGCTACCGGAGCGGATCCTTTTTACCTCCGATTTGCCAAAAACGCGCTCGGGGAAGATCATGCGCCGGATCTTGCGAAACATCGCGGAGGAGAAGGGAATCGGCAACGTGACAACGCTGGCGGATCCCTCGGTTGTGGAGGAGATTCAGGAAAAGTGGGAATCGGGGAAGTGATAAAGCGGTCCCGGATCTCGGTTTGAAGAAAGCAAGTATGGAGTTGATCCCGCTCCGCTTTGAGTAAAGCTGAGTGAAATATATGAACGTGTATCTAAATGGGTCTTTTGTGGACGCGGTGGACGCCAAGGTGTCGGTCTTTGACCACGGACTGCTATACGGAGACGGAATTTTCGAAGGAATCCGGCTTTATGATGGGTGCGTCTTCAAATTAGAGGAACACTTGGAGCGCCTGGAATATTCGGCGAAGGCAATTCGCCTTGAGATTCCGATGAGCCGGGAGGCTTTATCGGAGGCTACTTGCGAGGCCTGCCGGGTAAATCACTTGCGCGACGGCTATATCCGCCTGATCGTAACCCGCGGGGAGGGTTCCCTCGGGCTGTCCCCGCTGACCTGTAAGAACCCACAAGTCATTATTATCGCGGACAAGATCCAGCTTTACCCGGATTCCTTTTACGAGGAGGGGCTGAAGATTATTACGGTAGCCACCCGCCGGATCAACCCGGCGGCCCTTCCTCCGATGATCAAGTCGTTGAATTACCTTAACAATATCATGGCGAAGATCGAAGCCCAGTTGGTCGGTTTCCATGAAGCGATCATGTTGAACGACCAGGGCTACATCGCAGAGTGTACGGGAGATAATCTTTTTATTTTGCACAAAGGGGTTCTTTTGACCCCTCCGGCGAGCGCGGGCGCCCTCCGCGGGATTACCCGGGAGGTGACGCTTTCCATCGCCGAGGAGATCGAAGTCCCGCTTGAGACACGGGACTTGACCCGGTACGACGTTTGGAATGCTGATGAGTGTTTCCTCACGGGTACTGCGGCAGAAATCGTGCCGGTGGTCGAACTGGACGGACGCCCGATCGGGAATGGAAAGCCGGGAACGATTACGGCGCGCTTCCTCGAAAGCTTCCGGAGGCGGGTCTCGGTCGAAGGCACTTCTTTGTAGGAGCCAGATCTATCGGGGACGCGACCTGCGAAGATCGGGGCTTTATTTGGCACTAAATCTGTTGGGGCTTGGTCGTTATGTGGATACATTGCGAACAAAACCCTCTTGCTTCATTGCGGGGGACTTGGAAAACTGCTAATCTACGTTATGGCCAAAGAAATCCAGTGTGACTCATGCCAGAATTCGGCGACAGTCCATTTAACCCAAATTATTAACGGCAAGGTGCATAAGGTAGACCTTTGCGAGACCTGTGCGCAGAAGCTGGGCGTAACGGATCCGAATGGCTTCAGTGCGGCGGAGGACCTGTTGAGCAAGAATTTCCTTGAGGAAGGCGTTCTGGAGGAGGGTGCGGTATGCGAGCACTGTGGTTGTAATCGGATCAATTTAAAAAAGACGGGACGGCTAGGCTGCCCGGAGTGCTACGATACCTTCGGCCCGATCCTCAGCCCAATGTTCAAGTCGATGCACCGCGGCGACACACACGTAGGCAAAGTGCCCCATATTGCTCTGGAGCGGCGGCAATTTCTCGACGAGTTGACCCGGCTGGAGATAATGTTGCAGGAGGCGATTGAGGCCGAGAACTATGAACGGGCCGCAGAAGTCAGGGATGCCCTAAATGCGCTTAAGGATAAGTTGAATAGGGACGATTCTCCTGCGGTAAAGGAATGATGATCGACGGTTTGCTAGAAACGCAATCGGAACTCACGGAGGGGACTCCGGCGACTCCGGTGGTTCTGACCTCACGTGTCCGTTTGGCGCGGAATTTACGCGGTTTCTCTTTCCCGGGATGGGCCAAACCGTCTCAGCGGAAAGAAATTTTGTCTCGTTCCCGTGAGGCATTGGAACCTCTAAAGGTCTTCCAGGACGGATCGGTTCTCACTTTATCCGAATTATCGGATCTTGAGAAGCAAGTGCTGGTGGAGCGGCACCTAATCAGCCGCGAGCTGGCGGAGGGCGAGGAAGGCGCGGCCCTTTTCGCAAGCCGTGATCAGGCGTATTCGATCATGGTCAACGAGGAGGACCACCTCCGGATCCAGGTGATTAAAGGCGGATTTCACCTAAACCGGGTCTGGTCGCAAATCGACGGCTTGGACTCCGAGATCGAGAGCAAGCTGGACTACGCTTTTTCCTCCGAGCTGGGCTACCTGACGGCCTGCCCGACCAATGTAGGAACGGGTTTGCGGGCCAGCATGATGATGCACCTGCCAGCCTTGGTGATGGCGGGGCAGATGGAGAAGGTGATCCGTGCGGTCAATCAACTGGGTATCGCAGTGCGGGGGTTGTTCGGCGAGGGTTCGGACGCGAGCGGCAGCATTTTTCAAATATCCAATCAGCAGACGCTCGGGGAAACCGAGGAAGGGATCATCAAGCGCTTGTCCCACGTGCTGAAAACGGTGATTGAGCAAGAAAACAACGCCCGCCTCCGCATTCTCGAAAGCGATGAAGCAAAAATTTTTGACAAGATTGGGCGCGCTTTCGGAATTTTACAAAATGGGCATCTTCTAAGCTCATCGGAAGCCATGAATCTTTTGTCTCTGATCCGCCTGGCCGTGGATTTCAATCTTTTGACTGAACCCGTGCGAGCACTGGCGGACCGTTTCTTCATCGAGGCGCAACCAGGACATATCCAGTATGCGGCGCGCGGTCTGGTAGAATCGAAGCAACGGGACGTGCAACGAGCAGTGATCTTGCGCAGGGAGTTCCAAAAGGTTCCCGCGCTAAATTTTGACAATATCGACTTAAGAACATAACCCTTAGAGAGATCATTTGAAATGGAACCGATGAACAATTTCACCCCCAGGGCGCAACAAGTCCTGGCACTGGCCCGCAAGGAAGCCGACCGTTTTCACCACAATTATGTGGGCACCGAACACCTCCTCCTGGGATTGATTAATCTTGGGCAGGGGGTGGCAGTCAACGTCTTGCAAAAAATGGGTCTGGACCTGGAAACCGTGCGCAGCGCAGTGGAGAAGCAAGTTGGAACGGGTCCGGAAATGAAACCTTCGGGAAACATCCCGTATACACCTCGGGTTAAGAAGGTGCTTGCTCTGGCGGGAAAAGAGGCAAAGGCCTTGAATCATAGCTACGTGGGGACGGAGCACATTCTCCTCGGGCTGTTGCGCGAAGGCGAAGGAGTCGCAGCCCGGGTCTTGAAAAGCCTAGACGTCGACATTGAGCGCTGCCGGAACGAAATCCTCGCGGAGCTAGACCCGAATTTTTCCGGCGAACCGGAGGAGTCTGCGGTTACGGGGGGAAGCTCAGAACCGACGGAGAGAAAGGACGTAAAAACCCCGGCCTTAAAAGCTTTTGGGCGGGACCTCACAGATCTGGCCAAAAAAGGCGAGTTGGACCCTGTCATCGGGCGCAAGCACGAGATCCGTCGGGTCATCCAAATCCTTTGCCGTCGGACGAAGAACAACCCCGTTTTGATCGGAGAAGCGGGCGTGGGGAAAACCGCGATTGTCGAAGGCCTCGCCTTGGAGATCGCGAGCGGGATTGTTCCGGAAATCCTTGCGGACAAGCGGGTTGTGACTCTGGACCTCGCCCTTATGGTGGCGGGGACAAAGTATCGCGGCCAATTCGAGGAGCGGATCAAAGCGGTGATGGATGAGATTCGCCGCACCAAGAATGTGATGATCTTCATCGACGAGCTACACACAATCGTTGGAGCGGGCGCGGCGGAAGGTGCGATGGATGCCTCCAACATCTTCAAACCGGCGCTGAGCCGGGGTGAGCTGCAGTGCATCGGTGCGACCACCCTGGCCGAATACCGCAAGTATATTGAGAAAGACAGTGCCCTTGATCGCCGCTTCCAGGCGGTAAAAGTAGAAGCCCCGAACATCGAAGATTCGGTGGAAATCCTGAAGGGGATCCGCCACAAGTATGAGGAACACCACAAAGTAATTTTTACGGACGAAGCCCTTGTCTCAGCGGTGAAGCTTTCGGATCGCTATGTAAACGGTCGGTTTCTTCCGGACAAGGCAATCGACGTGCTCGATGAGGCGGGATCCCGTGCGCGGATCGAGTCTTTGAAGCGGCCGCCGGAAATTGAGGACCTGAGCAAGCAGATCGACGAGATCTGCTCGAAGAAGGAAGACGCGATCTCGAAGCAGGATTTTGAGGAGGCGGCAAAGTTTCGCGACCAGGAGAAGCAGCTTCGTGCGAAACGGGAAACCACCCTGGAAGAGTGGAAGCAGTCCCGTGAGGAAAAGCAGATCGTGGTCGACGACGATGAGATGCTGCGGGTGGTTGCAGATTGGACCGGGATCCCGCTCAACCGGATGGAGGAAAAAGACAACATCAAGCTGCTTGAATTGGAGCATGACTTGCAGACGGAAGTGGTGGGTCAGGATCGCGCGACTGAGGTGATCGCGAAAGCCCTGCGCCGGAGTCGTGCAGACCTGAAGGATCCTCGTCGACCGATCGGTTCCTTCATGTTTCTCGGACCGACCGGGGTCGGAAAAACGCACCTTGCGAAGATGCTGGCTGAAAGAATGTTCGGGGATCAGGACGCGATCATCCAGATCGACATGTCGGAGTATATGGAAAAGTTTTCGGTTTCCCGGTTGGTCGGGTCACCTCCCGGCTATGTCGGCTATGAGGAAGGCGGACAGCTGACCGAAGCGGTGCGCCGGAAACCTTACTCGGTTGTATTGTTCGATGAGATCGAGAAGGCCCATCCGGACGTTGTTCAACTGCTTCTGCAAGTTCTCGAGGACGGTCGTCTGACCGATTCCCTCGGGCGTCGGGTGGATTTCCGGAACACCATTCTGATCATGACTTCCAATGTCGGCGCAGAAATCCTGCAACGGGACAACACGATGGGATTCAGTCCATTGGCTGGTGAGGCGGGTGATTTTGAGAAGATCAAAGAAAAGATCCTTGACGAGACCAAGCGCGTTTTTAAGCCGGAGTTCCTCAATCGCCTAACGGATATCGTCATTTTCCAGAAACTTGGCCGTGACAACATGTTAAAGATTGTCGATATCGAGCTCGAAAAGGTTTACCGGCGGCTGACGGAGAAAGAAATCGAGCTCGAAGTCACGCCCGAGGCCAAGGATTTTCTAATCAACGAAGGTTACGACGAAAAGTTTGGTGCCCGTCCCCTGCGGCGCGCCATCGAACGTTATCTTGAAGACAATCTCGCGGAGGCAATCCTGCGCGGGGATGTCAAACGGGGGGACCCGATCGACGTCGTTGTCTCGGATGACGGAAAAAATCTGGCCTTCGATCAACGGGAAAGCCCCGAAGAGGTCTCTCCCGGTGGGGACACGGGGAACAGCAATTCCTGACCGAACCGCCCGCAGATCGCTGATTCCTAACTCTTCGCGAACGGAGCAGAGAGCCCGCCGAACTCGGCGGGCTCTTTATCGAGCTGAGGGAGGCGGGCCGGGGAAGGGTAAAAGAGCTGTTGACCTAGGGTAGTTGACCGATCTTTTTAGAAATCAAATGGAAAAAACCCTTATAATCCTTAAACCGGACTGCATGGAAAAAAAGCTAGCGGGCGAAGTGATCGGCCGCTTTGAGAAGGCCGGTTTCACGATCGTAGACGCCAAGATGGATCAACTCGGGAGCCAAGTCCTCCGGGAGCACTATGCCCATGTCGCGGACAAACCATTTTACCCGGAAATCGAGGCCTTCATGAGCTCGCGGCCGGTGCTGGTCCTGATTCTTGAGGGGGACGATGCGGTCAATCGCGTGCGGGAGCTTCTCGGGCCGACCGATTCGGCGTTGGCTCCGAAGGGAACGATTCGTGGAGACCTCGGCACGGATAAGATGGTCAATGTCGTGCATGCGTCGGACAGCCCGGAAAATGCGGAGGAGGAAATCCGCCGTTTTTTCGGATAAGCCATTTTTTTACCGGTCTGGAACGTCCGCTCAGCTCATTTCGCTGAGGAGGCAGATCGCCTGTGCCGCCATGCCCTCCCCGCAGCCGATCGATCCGAGGCCTTCATTGGTGGTGGCCTTAAGGCCGATCCGTCTGATGGCGAGCCCGAGTGTATCGGATAAGGTCGCCTTCATGCGCTCGATGTAGGGCAGGATTCGGGGTTTCTCGGCGATCAGGACGGCATCGACGTTGAGGAGGGTAAATCCGAGGGCGAGAACTTCAGCGCGCGCCTTCCGAAGGATCTTTTGGGAATCGATACCGGCGATGGATGGATCGGAAGGGGGAAAATAATAGCCGATATCGGGCAGGCCGGCTGCGCCGAGGATGGCGTCGGCGAGAGCGTGAGAAATGACATCGGCGTCGGAATGGCCGGCAAGGCCGAATACCGATTCGATGCGGACCCCTGCGAGAATAAGGGGTCTGCCGGTTTCCACGCGGTGAATGTCATAGCCGATGCCGATGCGGATGGGAACGTCCATAGGTCAGAGAAGGGTTATTGGAGAAGAAATCGGACCAGGGCCACGTCGGCAGGTCTCGTGATTTTGGGGTTGGGGTGGGGGTTTTCAAGGAGGGAGATCGGATGGCCGAGCCGTTCGAGGGCGGAGCAGTCATCGGTCATCGAGACGGCGGCGTCCCGTGCGGAGGCGTAGGCTTTCCGGATGTCCCTGAGGGGGAAGACCTGCGGGGTTTCCACTGCCCAGAGGCGATCCCGGTCCAAGGTGTAAAGGGGTTGCCGCCGTCCTGTTTCAAGGGGCCGTTCCACCCGTTTGATCGTATCCGTGACGGAGTGCGCGAGGACCGCGCTGCCATCCTCAACGGCCAGATGGTAGAGCTGCTCCCAGATTTCGGGGACAACGAGGGGGCGCGCGGCATCATGAATGAAGACGAGGCGGGGTTCGGGAGGGGCAACGCCGAGTCCGTTCCAGACGGATTCCTGACGGGTGGGTCCGCCTCCGGCCCATTGAAGGGTGAAGGGCGGATTGGACGCCTGCAATCCCGCCTCGATGGCCCGGCGTTGCGATTCGTCACGAGTAACAAGGACGACGGAATCGAAAAAAGGCAGTTGGTTCAGGGCGTCGAGAGAGTGCCGGAAGACTGGTTTCCCGTTTAGGTCGAGTAGAACCTTGTCCTTCGCGGCACCGCGCATGCGGGAGCTGGATCCACCGCAGAGGAGGAGAAGGGTGGCGGGCAGGTCCATTTACGCGAGTTCTCCACGGATGGTGGCGGCCGCCGCAGGCGGGTCTCCAGCCTGGAGGATAGGTCGACCAACAACGATAAAGGAGGCACCGTCGCGGGCGGCTTCGGCGGGGGTGGTGACGCGTTTTTGATCCCCC
>CAYQKH010000114.1:0-10280 GCA_964417945.1 uncultured Opitutales bacterium | reverse complement strand
GCTGGAGGAGCGGCTCTCTGCGGTGCAGACCGAGTTGAGCCAGCTGCAGCGGCAGCAGGGTGAGGAGCAGGCCCTCGTGGCTTCGCCGGAGGTCCTCGAAGCGATCGAATCCTACCAGCTTCAGGAAGCGGAGTTGCGCTCCGAGCGGCGCGAGATCCGCCGGAAGCTCCGCCGGGATATCGAGAACCTGGAACTGCGGCTGGCGTTGTTCAACCTTCTCGCCGCCCCGCTGCTGATCGCGGCGTTCGGCCTGCACTTTTTCTCCAAGCGAAACCGACAACGAAAGCACCAGAATTGATCCTGCCATGAACCTGCGACTGCTTGCCATCGTCGTGGCGGTGTTGGCCGCCCTCGCCGCCACGCTTTTCTTCTACAACCGGGATGACGGGACAACGGCTTTTTCGAGTGCGGAGGGCAAGGACCTGCTGCCGGATGTGACCGCGAGGGAGCTGGTCCGTGTGGAAATCCTTCCCGGGGAGGGAGACCCGATCGTCCTTGAAAAGGGAGAAAGCGGAGGTTGGGTCCTTCCGGAGCGCTCGGGGCTGCCAGTGGACTTTTCGCGGTTCTCCGGCCTGATCCAGACTTTTCTCGATGCGGAGGTGGAGCGCCTGGTTACGGAAAACCCGGAGCGGATCGCGCGGTTGGGGCTTGAAGCGGTGCGTGTCCGCTTTTTTGCGGAGAAGGATGGGGAGGCGGACCTCGAACTCCTGCTGGGAGAGTCCGGCCCCTCGGGAGGACGTTACGTCCGCTGGTCGGACGAGGAGGCGGCCTACCTCCTGAAAAGTGGGTTGCGGGTGGAAACGAGCCCGGACCGTTGGTTTGCGAAAAGCCCCCTGTCTGAGATAGGGCCAAAAAGCATCCAGTCCATCATCTATGAAAGAGAAGGGACGAGCCTGGTGGCGGCCCGCAAGGCGGAAGGGGAGCGGTTTACGTCGGAGTCGATTCCGGAAGGGCAATATGTGGATGCTGAAGCGGTGGAGACCTTCCTCGGGTCAGTAACGGGACTTCGGATCACCCGTCCGCATCCGAAGAGCAGCCCTGAGGTAGAGGAAGCGCTGGCAGATCCGCGGCGGTTGATGCTGAATACGTTCGATGGGCGGCGGATCACGCTGACGTTTGGTCAGCGGCCGGAGCGGACCCTTCCGGCGGAACCCGGTGAGGAAGAAGAAGAGCCGGAACCGGAAACCGTGCCGGCTGGCCCGGCGATGCTGACGTTGCGATTCGGAGATGAAACGGAGTCCGCCTGGGTGGAGCCCGCCGGAGTCCTGGCGTTTGAATTTTCCGGATTCACCTACCAGCAGCTGGATAAGAAACCGGATACCTTCTTTACCGATGTGCCGCCGCCGCTTCCGGAAGAAGAAACAGAGATGGAGTCTCCGATAAACTGATTGGGTGGGATTGCCGGGTTTATCACTTTCCGCTTTGCCATCCGTGCCAGCTTTCTTTGGATGGGGTTGTGCGATTGACTGACGTCGAGCAGCGGTGGCGAAGACGCCTCCGCCTGTGGATTCATTTTTTTCTCCCCGGCATGCTCCTGCTGCAAGTTCCGGCATCCGGCCAATTTGAGGACGATGTCCGGATTTGGCAGGAGTTCATGTTGCGGGAATACAAGAAGGGGGATTGGCAGACCTTCACTTGGGGAGAACTCCGATGGGTGGATGATGCGAGCCGCCTGGGCGTGTGGTTCCTGCAGCAGAAGGTGCTTTATGAAGCGGATCGGAACCTGCAATTGGGCTTTGGCGGGAGTTGGATCGAAGTCCAGAATGCGGATGATTCCTGGACGACGTTGGCGCGTTTCGAGTTGGAGGTAACCCCGAAGTGGAAACTGGGCCCGGATTGGAGCTTCAGCCTGAGAAACCGCCTGGAGGGGCGCTATTGGGAGAGCCGGGATTGGGAGTTGGAATGGGTGAGTCGGCACCGCCTTTCCGCGTCCCGAAAACTGCAGGGGTTCGGCCGGTTGGAACGCTACGAATTCAGCAATGAGGTCTTTTACGATTACCGCGTGGGCCGTTGGAACGAGAACCGTTTCCGGCCAGTCAACCTCCATTTCCGGTTGAGTGAGCGGTCAACCGCCAATCTCTTTCTGCAGGTGCGCTCCCGGCGTTTGGGGGAAGACCGGGAGTGGGTGCATGCCTTTATTGTTGGGATGGGTCTGCGCTATTTCCTTTAGGGAGGGCCGACGAGCCCCGGGGCGGGGCGGGGACTTTCAGGTTGTGTCGAGATAGTGGGCGACCTAGAGATGAGGTTGGGTTTAATGAGCCAAAAAATAATGAACGCCTGTATTCGAGGATGGGTATGGAGGGCCCAGTGGAGCGGTTGGCTGGTGTTCCTGGTGACCCCGCTTTCTGCGCAGACCGGAAACGGCGTGAACGGGGGAGGAAACCCGGGTGTCTGGGGGGCGCAGACGGAGCTTTTGATCGCGATTATCGTCATCCTGTTGTTGTTTCTGGTGAGTCTCTACTGGAACGGAAAGCTGGCGCAGCAGGTGCAGCGACGGGAGGCGGCGGAACGGGCTTTGCGGGAAACGGAGGAGCGCCAGCACTACGCCCTCGCGGCGGCGGAGGAAGGGATCTGGGATTTTAACCTGAAAACCCAGCGGAGCGTGTTCAGCTCGCGCTTCTGGGAGATTCTCGGCTACGATGCGAAGGACATGCTCGAACGTTCGGTAAGCGGGTTTCTGGATTTGGTGCATCCGGAGGATTTGAAGGGGTTTGTAAAGGGGTTGCCGGTCGGGTTGGCGCCGGAAAGTGAGGGCTGGACAAGCGAATTCCGGGTGCGCAACCGAAGCGGGGATTACCAGTGGATCCTTTCCCGGGGCCTCGTCGTGGAGCGGGATAGCGGCGGCGAACCAGAGCGGGTGGTCGCGACGCACCTGGACATCACGAGCCGTCGGGAGGCGGAGGAGGCCTTGCGAGTGAGCGAACAGCGGATCCGCTCGCTGGGGGACAATCTGGTGGATGGCTGCATCTACCAAATTTCGATCGATCTCGACGCGAACCCGGACTCGGCGCGCTTAGACTACATCAGCGCGGGGGTTTCCCGGCTGATCGGGATCTCGCCCGATGCGCTGCAGGAAAACCCTTTCCGGCTCTACGAGCTGATTCACCCGGAGGATGTGGAGGGCTACCGGGCGGGCCAGATTGAAGCGGCCCAAAAGCAGGGAATCTTCCGTCATGAAGCCCGTGTCCAAGGGGTGGACGAGCAATATCGGTGGATGCAATTCCGGTCTTCCCCGCGTCCGCCCCAGGAGGGAAGGTTGGTTTTTGACGGCTTAATGATCGACATCACGGACCGGAAACAGGCGGAGGTGGACCTGAAGGCGGCGAGCGAGTCGGCGGACCAGGCGAACGAGGCGAAGGGTGAATTTCTCGCGAACATGAGCCACGAGATCCGGACGCCGATGAACGCGATTGTCGGGATGAGCCACCTCGTCTTGCAGACGGAACTGGATTCCAAGCAGCACAGCTATATCGGAAAGATCCAGAGCTCAGCGCACCGGCTGCTGGGGATCCTGAACGACATTCTGGATTTCTCGAAGATCGAGGCGGGGAAACTGGAGATCGAGAAGGTGCCCCTCGACCTGGAAGAAGTCCTGCGGGATCTTTCGCACATGGTGAGCCTGAAGGCCGAGGAAAAAGGGTTGGAGCTGATCTTCCGGATATCACCGGATGTGCCGACGCAGTTAATTGGGGATCCCCTGCGGATCGGGCAGGTGCTGGTGAATCTGACGAACAACGCAGTAAAGTTTACGGACTTCGGGGAGATCGTGATCAGCGTGGCGAAGATGCCGAAGCCGATCAACGCGACGGACACCACGGTGAACCTGAAGTTTACGGTGCGGGATTCGGGGATTGGCATGACGAAAGAGCAGGTGGAACGCCTTTTCAAGTCCTTCAGCCAGGCGGATACATCGATCACGCGAAAATATGGCGGGACGGGACTGGGACTGGCGATTTCGGAGCGCATTCTGGAGATGATGGGGGGGCGGATCGAGGTGAGCAGCCAATATGGGGTGGGCAGCCGCTTCATGTTTACGCTTCCCCTTGAGGAGGCCCCGGAAGGAAGCGGTCGGCAATTGCCGACGAAGGATTTCAAGGGTCTGGAGGTTGCGGTGGTGGACGACAATTCGACGGTGCGCAGCTACCTCCGGGATCTATTGGACCAGATGTCGATCCGGGCAAAGTTGTTCGATTCAGGGAAGGCGTTGGTGGACGAGTTCAAATCGACCCGGAAGTATCCCGCGCTGGTGTTCGTTGATTGGAAGATGCCCGGGTTCGATGGGCTCGTCACCGCACGGGCGATCCGAAATCTGGAAGGAACGGAAGATGTTCCGGTGGTCCTGATGACGTCCGCCTTCGGACGCGAGGAGATCCAGGAGAAAGCGGAGGAAGCGGGGATTGACGCCTTTATGTTGAAACCGGTGACGGCTTCGAACGTGGTGGATTCCCTGATGGAGGTGGTGGGCGTATCCGCGGAGTCGAGTAGTTGGGAAGCAAGCCCGGGGTTGGAGGACGGGGTAAGTCTGGAGCCGATTCGGGGAGCGCGGATTCTGATCGTGGAGGACAACGAGATCAACCAGGAGGTGGCGGTGGAAATCCTCTCGGGTTGGGATTTCGAGATTGAGATCGCCCATAACGGCGAAGAGGGCTTCAACAAGGTGGTCCGTGGAAAGAAGGACTACGACTTGGTGCTGATGGACATCCAGATGCCGGTGATGGACGGGCTTCAGGCGACCCGAAAGATCCGCGAGCGTGACGGTTTTCAAACGCTTCCGATCATCGCGATGACGGCCCATGCGATGGAGTCCGACCGCATGAAATGCCTGGATGCGGGAATGAACGACCACGTAAGCAAGCCGATCGACGCGGACCAGCTCTTTGAAACCCTCCTGCGATGGGTCAAGGGCGGGCGAACGCCGGTGAAGACGGCTCTGGGCCCCGGATCGGAGGCGGGGCAGCGTGAAGAAAGGGGCGAGGGCGGCGGTCTGCTTCCCCGACGCATTCCGGGTATCGACTTGAAGAAGGGGCTGAATACGGTGGGCGGCAACGAAAAGCTCTTTCATCGGTTGCTCCTGCAATTTCGAAAGGATTACCTGGGGCTGGGTGAGGAGTTAAAGGAGGCCTACTACGCCGGTGACCCCGAACGGGCACGGAACCTTGCCCACACGATCAAAGGGGTGGCGGGCAATATCGCCGCCACCCAGGTGCACCAGGCGGCGGCGGAGTTGGAGAGTTGCATCCGTGAGGAGAAACACGGGCGGTTTCCCAAATTCCAGAGCGCCTTTTCGCGTGCCCTTGAAGAAGTTCTCTTGTCCTTGAAAGTCTTGAAGGACCCGAACGCAACGAGTCCGCCGGTTCAGTCGGCGGAGGTGCAAAGGCAGGCGGATCCGGGTGCCCTGGGACCGGTCTTGCAACGGCTGAGTGATAAGCTGAAGGCGAACAGCATGGATGCGGACCTGGAATCCGGTGAGCTTCTCGATGCCTTGAAGGGGACGCCCCAGGAAACGCTCGCGTTGGCGATCGACGAAAGCCTGAGCACCTTCGATTTTGAAGACGCCCGAGAGGCGGTGGAAAAACTCGCCTCCGAACTGGATGTGACCCTAACCTGAAGTTTTAGGCAGATCGATGGCAGAGGAGAGTAAAGCGAAAGTATTGATCGTCGACGACGTCCCGGCGAATATCCGGATCCTCGGGCAGGCGATTCGCGACCGGTATGAAGTGGTGATCGCGACAGACGGGGCGAAAGCGCTGGAGATCGTTTTCGGAGAAGGCCCGCCGGACCTCATCCTCCTCGATATTATCATGCCGGAGATGGACGGCTACGAAGTTTGCCGACAGATTAAGGAAAACCCGGCGATGGCGAATATTCCGATTATTTTCATCACTTCGAAGAGCGAGGAGGAGGACGAGGCAAAGGGATTCGAGGCGGGGGTGGTGGATTACATCGGAAAGCCGTTCAGCCTGCCGATCGTGAAGGCCAGAGTGAATACGCATGTGGCATTGAAGCGCCAGCAGGACGAGTTGCGCGCGCTGAACGAGACGAAGAACCGTTTTCTCGGTACGGCGGCGCACGACCTCCGCAACCCGCTTGCGGCGATACGTGGCCTGACGGAAATCATGCTGGAGGGGGCGACGGGACCGGTTTCGGAAGAACAGCAGGAGATGCTGCAGATGGTTTACGACACGAGCGACCACATGCTTGCCCTCGTCAACGACCTCCTCGATGTGGCGGTGATCGAGAGCGGGAAATTCGACTTGAACCTGAAGGAGGAGAATCTCGAGCGCCTCGTGACGGAGCGCCTGCGCATCCTCAAGGCGAGCGCGGCGAAGAAGGACATCCGGATTGAAACGGCCTTTGATCCGGTTCCGGACTGCCAGCTGGACGGGCAGCGGATCCTCCAGGTTTTCGATAATCTCTTTACGAACGCGGTAAAGTTTTCCCCGGCGGGTTCCCAAATCTGGATCCGGATCCGTGAGGATTCCGGAAGGGTTCTCCTTGAGGTCGAAGACGAAGGCCCGGGGATCAGCGAGGAAAACCAGAAGCGGCTTTTCGGAGAGTTCCAGCGGCTGGGAACGAAGACAACCGGCGGGGAGAGCAGCACTGGACTGGGGCTCTCGATCGTCAACCGGATCGTAAAGGCGCACGGAGGAGAGGTCCGTGTCGAGAGCGTGATCGAGAGCGGGACGAAGATGATGGCGGTGTTTCCGCTCTAGCAGCCTTTCGGGCTCTAGCCACGACAGGCTGCCAGGTGCAAAATCGAGCGGAGTCGATTTTGAGGTTTTTGGGAAGGATGTGTTTGTACGAAAAGAAGGTACAATAAGAGTGAAGTTTGTAACGTTTGACCGGAAGACGCCAATGTTGTTGCCGGAGGACTTGAGGGATTGGGTGCGTGAGGACGACCTGGTTCCTTTTGTGATCGAAGTGGTGGAGCGGGGGGCGCAAATCTTACGGGGTGACGAAGCTAGAGCCCGTAGCGATGGATTTTATTATAAACGCTTTTTTCGGTGATCCCGAGGAGGCGGGCGGCTTCTGATTTCTTCCCGTTGCAGAGGGCAAGGGTTTCGCGGATGGCCTGTTTTTCGAGGTCGGCGAGGGAGCGACCGGCGAGGGAGGGGGAATTCGTCGCGGCGGATGTCGAAGGCGAGGGCGATTGTTTCAGTTCGGCGGGGAGGACATCTGGGGAGATGGAATCCCGATCACCGGAGAGGATGTAAGCCCGCTCGATAATATTTTCCAGCTCGCGGACATTCCCGGGCCAGTCATACTGCATCAGCCGTTCCCGTGCATCCGGGTCGAAGGAGGGTGTGTCCCGGCGTGCGGCCTGGGTATGGCGCCGGAGAAAATGTTCGGCGATCATCGGGATTTCTTCGCGACGGTCCCGCAGGGGTGGAATTTCAATGGGGAGGATGTTGAGGCGGAAGTAGAGGTCTTCCCGGAATTTGCCCTGCTCGACTTCCTTTCGAAGGTCGCGGTTGGTGGCGGCGATGACCCGGACATCGACCTCGATTTCCTTTTGACCGCCGACCCTGAAAAAGCGCTTATCCTGAAGAAAGGTGAGGAGCTTGGGTTGAAGCTCGAGTGGCATTTCTCCGATTTCATCGAGGAAGAGGGTCCCCTGGTTCGCGAGCTCGGCGCGGCCGAGGCGGCGTTCGACGGCGCCGGAAAAGGCGCCGCGTTCATGGCCGAACATTTCGGATTCGAGAAGTTCGCGGGGAAGGGAGGGGCAGCTGACGCTGATGAAGGCCTCTTTGGCCCGGCGGCTCTTCTGGTGAATAAGGCGGGCGATATGGGTCTTCCCGGTGCCGCTCTCTCCGGTGAGGAGGACGTTGGAATCGGTTCCGCTGATTCGGTCGACGAGGTCTTGAACCTGTTCCATGGCGGTGGACCGATGGATAAAGTCACCGAACGGAGGGTGGGTGCTGGCGGTGGCCTTGAGGGATTGGTTTTCGACGCGGGTCCTGCTGAAGTCCCGGGCTTTTCTGATGAGGTGGATGATTTCCTCGGGGTCGAAGGGCTTGCCGAGGTAATCGTAGGCTCCTTCCCGCAAAGCGAGGATGGCTTGCTTGGCCTCGTCGACATTGCTGAGGAAGATGACCTCGGTGAAGGGGGACTTGGCCTTGATCGCCTTAAGGCAGGCGAGGCCGTCCATACCGGGCATCTTCAAGTCGGTGATGCAGACGCGGGTATTTTCGTCAACCGCCTCGACAAGCTCGGCACCGCTCTCGAAAAAGCGGGAGGGAATGCCGGCTTTTTCGAGGTTGAATGCGAGCAGTTTGCGGATGACTTCATCGTCATCGGCACCGAGGACAGCCGGCATGGGAGAGCCTTTAGGCATGTTGCCTCCATATGCAATCAGATGGGATGGGAAGACAAGCCTTGATCGGCGGGAAGGGCGGTTGGGTTCGCCTTGATGGCGAACGGAGCGAGGTGGCACGGGTTGTTATCCGTAGTGGCGGAGAGGTAAGCGTGGACCTCCTCGACGGTATGGACGGCGGGGAGCTGGTCCTGAAGCTTGACGGTTTCGATTACTGAAGCGACGGCGGGAGAGGGTTGGAGGAGGCACATCGTTTGACCGGATTGTCGGGCGAGGCGGGATAGCCGGACAAGGAAGCCGATCCCGCTGCTGTCCAGAAGCCGGACACGGCGGCAATCCACCACCAGCGGTTGGCGGAGGGGTGTGGAGGGGGTGGGGAGCGTGGGGATCCTGCCCGCGTCGATATCTCCACTGAGAACGATGACTCGGGCAATCCCGGCAAGGGAGGGGTTTTCCGCCAAGGTGCCTTTTGCGAGGGGGCGACTTTTTTCAACGGACAGCCATTGGCGCAGGTTGAGGACCGCGAGGTAATAGGCGTCGACGAGGTAGCGTTGAAAGAGCCGGCGGGGATCGTTGAGCAGGCGCCAGAACCACTCAAACCCGATTTTTCGGATCCAGCGCGGAGCGCGGACCTGTGCGCCGGTGATAAAGTCGAGGGAGGCGCCGACCCCGATGGAAAGCGGAATCCCCGCGGGGCGCGCAAAGCGGTAGATCCATTTTTCCTGTTTCGGGCAACCGAGGGCAACCAGTAAGAGGTGAGGCCGGGCCTCCCGGATTTTCGCGACAATGCGGGCGTTGTCCCACTCTTCGATCGCGCCGATGGGTGGTGCGAAACTTCCGGAAATGACGAGGTCCGGCAAACGTTCGCGGAGTTTGCGGGTCAGCCGTTCGAGGTTTTCCTCGCTCGTTCCCATGAAGTAGACCCGCTTCCCGGTTTCCGCGCACTGCTGGAGGAGCGGGAAAACGAGGTCGGATCCGGCGACCCGTTCCGGGATCGGACATTTGAAAAGGCGGGAGAACCAGACGAGGGGTTGGCCGTCGCAGAGGATGCGGTCCGCCAGAAAAACGATCCGCTTGAGTTCCGGGTCGCGGTCGGCCTGGGCGGCGAAATCGGAGTTGGCGGTGACGAGGTAGTTTGGCCGGGGATCCTCGATCATCCGCATGCATTCCCGCAAGGCTTCCTCCTGGGCGAGCGGATGAAAGGGGAGTCCGGCAACGATGGAAATGGACTCCTCGGGGGCGGGGTGGCCCTGGATGGTGGGGCAGGTGGTGTTCATGCCGGGATTTAATCAGGAATCGTGCCAGTTGGTGGCCTTGAAATTAAGTGCCTGGTTTATAGTAACTTGCGAAATTTTGTATTCCTCTCGGAACGGCTCCTCCGGAAAATTTTCCAGGAGTTGGCGAAAACTTTGAAAAATTTACAGGCGGGATGGAGAGGTCCTGTTGGAATAGCGGTTCTCAGGCATGGGCGGATGCGCCTTTGTAAAGAAGGACGTGTGCCGCGGCTGGCATCCCAGCGAAGGAGGGAGCGGTAGGCGGCTTCGATTTGTTCGCTGGGAACGGGAAACCGCTCCGGACTCGAATTCGGGAAAAAGGGGGGCCGGGACTTCACTGGAGTTCGGAAAGGCGTGGGGTGCGCACCCATGTTGAGGGGGAGGGGGTCCCCGCCTTGAGGCGGAGGGTGAGTTTCCAGAGAAGGAAGATGGGGCTCATGAAGAGGGCGGCGGCGGTCTTCCAATCGGCACCGGTTTGGCGAAGGGCGAGGAAGAGCGCGAAGCAGGAGGCGGAAAACGCGAGCAGGAGGGGAAGCGAATAGAATCCGCCGAGGGGGAGGAGGAGGAGTCCGCCGAGGAGCATTCCCATGGCGTATTGCGAAAGCGGGGGGGTGAGGAGGTCGACGACCGCGTCGATCCGGGCGGGTTGAAGGATATCGACCAATTCCTGGTGGAAGTCTGGCCAGAGGGAG
>CAYQKH010000113.1:0-10323 GCA_964417945.1 uncultured Opitutales bacterium | reverse complement strand
GCCAATATGGGGGCCTGGTCCTTTATCCGTCACCACCTCGAGGACCTTCTCGGTGAACGTCCCTATTACGCAGGACGCGAGGCGGCCGCCTCTCCCGCCACCGGCTCTCTCGCCATCCATAAAATCGAGCAGCGCCGCCTGATCGAGACCGCCCTCGGAAACTGATTCTCCCTCCCGGCCCTCGACAGGGTAAATTTTTGCCGTTCGGATTAGACCCGGACTTATATTCTTCTATGTGTTTTTTAAGCTCGTATACTTTCTAACATCCAATCCACATGAAATCGCTCGTGCACGACTCTCCCCATCGGTGGAACTCCGCCTTGTCCCGCACCCTTGTCCTCTGCGTCTTCACCGTTATCCCGCTCGCTGCACAGCCGGATCCACGGGGATTCTCCATGGAGGAGGCCCTGGAGGAGGCAAATGCTCTTCTGCGCTCACAGGGAATCGACCCAACCGGTGCAGGACTCGGCCCCCAGCCCGAAGCGGATGCCTCTGGCCCCAACGCGGGACCGGCCGTCTTCAACCCCCTCACCCTTGAGGAAATCCGAACCAACCCTGATATCTGGCCCGCCCGTGTTGTCATGCTCGAAACTGTCGACTTCCGGGGAGGTCTCCGCCTTACCCCCGGAAATCAGGTCGACTTTGCCGGCTTCGTCGACCGGGAAAACGTCTATCTCGATTACGGCGAATACAACCTCACTCTCCCCGCCGCCTACACCGACCTCCTCGAACGGGCAAATGCTATCGCCAGCGGAAAAGCCAAAGCCGAAGGCTTTCGCGGACGACTCCTCGAACAACTCGATGGCCGCCTCGTCGTCCAAGAGGGAAGCCAGATGCGCAAGTCCTCATCCCAGGTTCTTGATGGGGCCGATTTATTCCTTTTTTATATGTCCTCGGAAGCCTGCGGGTGGTGTCGGCAATTTACCCCGGATCTCGTCAAAGTAGTCCAAACCATTCAGCGACAATACCCTGGTCGATTGAAAGTCGTCCACGCCAGTGTCGACCGAAACCTGAGCGAATTTCAAACCAAATACGGGAAAATCAATGCCGATGCCGCCATCCCCCCGGGCGATCGGTGGTTCATCAACGCTTTTTCCTCCCTCCATCCCGGGGTCTCCCAAATCCCCCAACCCTCGCTCATGCTTCTTAATGTCAATGGATCCCTGATCGACAGCGGTGCTCGGCAGGGTCGAAATACCGCACCCGTTGACTCCGTTCTCCAACGCTTACCCGGTTTTGTTGCCGATTCCCGTTCCCATAGTCCGAAGTGGACGCAGTTGGATACTCCGCTCCTTCTTGCCAACGAGAAAGCTGTTTCGCCCACCACTCCCGTCCCCACCTTTACGCGCAGCACGGATGCCTCCATCACCGGACCCGAGCCTTACCCCGCAACCACCAATAGCGGGCTCACCATTCCCGGCCTCGTCCTTTACGATAACACCGCCACCGGCAGTAGAATTCCCGCCCTTACCCTGCAGAAATTCCCTACCGATACCCGAAACAGCTACTCCTACGTGCTCTCTTTCCGCCAGGTCCTCGGAAATACCGTCGGTTCCAGTAAACCCCTCCTTCGCTCCTGGTTGCTCGCCACCACCCGGCTCGGGGCCCAAGCCGAAGCCGACCTCGCCGACCGGGTCGCCGACTTTAAACACCTTCAAGAAAAATACCTGCGCTGGAAGGAAACCGCCATTGCCAACGGGGTCACCGCCTTTCAAAAACCCATCGCTACCCTTTCCCAAACCCGAATGGACAACCCCATGAGCCGTCCCAGCTTCGCCATTCCCGGACAGAAAAATCAACCCGATCCCGATCTCGATGTCTTCTTTTCCGTCACCGGCAAGCCCGAAAACGCCACCCTGAAAACCGAAACGATTACCTGGATGCTCGCCGATATTGACGCCTTTACACGCTTGATTCCTCAAATCGACCTCCTCGTCGAACAAATCCATAACGAGGAAATTCGCTTGCAACAGGAACGACAAGGACAAGTCGAAGATCTTCAGGATCTTGACGCCCTTTTTCAGTAATTCATGCTCCCCTTTCGAATCGATAGTCCCAGAATCCCTCTCTGCATGAATATTGCCTGATTGATCAGTTAATTTTACGGTTGCGCTTGCCTTCTTTTTCTTGGCCCAGTATTTTTTACGTTTTTTCAATTGTTGAAGCAGAAAAGCAATGGCAACCGAGGTAAAAGTCCCCTCCATGGGAGAATCGATCAATAGCGGGATTCTCGCCGCTTGGCATGTCTCCGATGGGGACACGATCAAGCGAGATCAGGTCCTCTACGAATTGGAAACCGATAAGATCACCTCGGAAGGCGTCGCCGAAGCGGACGGCGTCATCTCCCTGAAAGCCGAGGAAGGCGAAGAAGTGGAGATCGGACAAGTCGTTGCTGTCATCGAGGAGGGTGCCTCCGGGGAGGCGAACGAATCCTCCAGGGAAGCCTCGTCAAAAGCAGAATCCAAAGACGCTAAACCGGAATCCACCGACTCAGAAGAAGACTCCAAAGACCCGAGACCCAAAACCCGCGACTCGGAACCCGAAACCTCCACCGCAAAACTCTCCCCAGCAGTCCGGAAACTGGTGGAAGAGCACGATCTCAATCCCTCCGAAATCGTGGGATCCGGAAAAGACGGCCGCCTGACGAAGGGCGATGTCCTCGATTACATCGATTCGCGGAAAAAGTCCGAAAAAGAGCCGGAGAAAGCGGAACCCCAATTGACCAACGCGCAACCCGTAACCCGCGACCTGCAACCCGCGACTCTCGACCCGCAACCTTCAGCACCCCTTCAGCAATCAAGCGGTGAACGGACAACGCGGAAAAAACTTTCTCCCCTGCGCAAGAAAATCGGCGAACGGTTGGTCATGGCTCAGCGTCAAGCCGCCATCCTCTCCACTTTCAACGAGGTCGACCTGTCGGCGATCATGAAGCTGCGAAAAGAGCATCAGGAGGCCTTTGTCGAGGCGCATGAGGTCAAACTCGGCTTCATGTCCTTTTTCATAAAAGCCGTAGTCCATGCCCTGAAGGCGGTTCCGCAAATCAATACCCAGATCGAGGACGACACCCTGATTCAAAATCACTTCTATGATATCGGGGTTGCGATCGGGACTGATCGCGGACTAATCGTCCCCGTCATACGCGACGTGGAGCAACGATCTTTCGCCGGTATCGAGAAGGAAATTCTCCGTTACGCCCAGCTCGCTAAGGAAGGCAAGATCAGCATCGAGGATCTTCAGGGAGGGGTTTTCACAATCAGCAACGGTGGCGTATACGGTTCCCTCCTTTCCACCCCGATCCTCAACCCGCCTCAAAGCGGGATTCTCGGGATGCACACCATCCAGCAGCGCCCCGTTGCGGTGAATGGCGAGGTGGTCATCCGGCCTATGATGTACATTGCCCTTTCCTACGATCACCGCCTCGTTGATGGCAAGGAAGCCGTCACCTTCCTCATCAAGGTAAAGGAGGCTGTGGAAAATCCAACCCGCCTCCTTTTTGAAATATAGTTTTTTCCCGACCCTATTCTTCCCCAAGCAGCTATGGAGCATTTTGAACTCGTTGTAATCGGATCCGGACCCGGCGGCTATGTGGCAGCCATCAAGGGAGCCCAGTTGGGTCTAAAGACCGCTCTCATTGAAAAAGATCCCACCCTCGGTGGCACCTGCCTCAACGTCGGCTGCATCCCGTCCAAAGCCCTCCTACACTCCACAGAAGTCTACCACTTTCTGCACCACGAAGGTGCACGCCACGGCATTGTCGCCAGCGAACTTTCCGTCGATATCCCCGCTCTCATGAAGCGGAAAGATGAAGTCGTGAAGAAAATGAATGGTGGCGTCAATGCGCTTATGGATGGCAATGGAGTCGAGGTGATTCACGGTCACGGCACCCTCGACGGCCCGGGGAAAATCAAAGTCGAGGGTCCAGACGGCAAAACCGCTATCGAGGCCGACCACATTATCCTCGCGACCGGCTCCGCCGCCGTCGAATTACCTAACCTCTCCTTCGACGGGGAAAAAATTGTTTCCAGCGACCAGGCGATCGCCTTTGAGGAGGTCCCCGAAAAACTCATCGTCATCGGTGCCGGGGCCATCGGCCTGGAATTGGGTTCCGTCTGGTCAAGGCTCGGCAGTGAAGTCACCGTCCTCGAATTCCTTCCCCGGATCGCCCCCACTTTTGACGAGGATATTTCCAAACTCGCTTTCAGGATCTTTAAAAAACAGGGCCTCGCCTTTGAACTCTCCACCAAGGTTACCGGCGCTAAAATCCTTGATGATGGTCGCGTCGTCCTTCGCGCCGAACAAAAGGGAGAGGAAAAGACCTTCGAGGCCGACCAGGTTCTCGTCTGTGTCGGACGCCGCCCCTACACCGATCAACTCGGCCTCGATTCCGTCGGGATCGAAACCGACAACAAAGGCAGAATCCCCGTCGATGCCGGTTTTCAAACCAAAGCCGGGGGTGTCTACGCCATCGGCGACGTCACCGTCGGCCCCATGCTCGCCCATAAAGCCGAAGAGGAAGGCGTCGCCTGCGCCGAGATCATCGCCGGGCAGAAGGGACACGTAAATTACGAAGCGATTCCCAATGTCATCTATACCGAACCCGAAATCGCCTCCGTGGGCATTACCGAGGCGATCGCCAAAGAGAACGGCCGCGACATCAAAACCGGTAAATTTTCTCTTCAGGCCAACGGCCGGGCCGTCGCCATGGACGCCACCGACGGTGTCGTCAAGGTCATCGCCGATTCCGAATCCGACGCCCTCCTGGGCGTCCAGATCATTGCCCGAGGGGCCTCCGAGCTGATCGCCGCCGCTGTCACCCATATGGAATACGGCGGTAGTGCTGAAGATATCGGGCGAACTATTCATGCGCACCCCACCATCAGTGAAGCCCTCAAGGAGGCCGGCCTCTCCGTAAATCGACAGGCTCTTCACGCCATCAATAAATAATCCAGCCTGTCGGCGGGGGTCTGCCCCGTTTTCTCCAGACGCTTTTCCTTAAGAACCGGACCCGTTGGCCGTTATGAAAGGAAGTTAGTCTTATCAAATAGGCCTTGAAAATTTCTGGCAGCGTAAAAAAAATGATTCACCAAATTTTTGCCCTTATCCCACGCATCGACCGGAACGACCTTCTACCCTCCCCACTAATTCTTGGGCTCAATGAGCAATCCTCACCCTGGTAAAAAGCTCCTCCTGGTCGATGACAACCCGGAGTTTCTCAGGTTGCTCGAACTCTACCTGGAAACCGAGCCTTACGAACTCTTTTCCTTCGGGTCCGCCGAAGAGGCCCTCCCCTTCCTCGACGACTACGACTTTGCCGCGATCATTTCGGATCAGTTCATGCCCGGCCTTTCCGGACTCGAGTTCCTCCAAATCGCACGTCCCAAGCAACCCTTCAGCTCTTTCATCCTCGTTACTGGAAACGCCGACCGCGATACCGCGATTGAGGCCGTCAATTCAGGAGAGATTTTTCGTTTCATCTCCAAGCCTTTTCGGCGCCAGGTCTTCCTTGATACCCTTCAGCGCGCCATCGAGCAATACGACCTCCACAAGACGAACCGGAGGCTTCAGGCCGAAACCCGGCAACTCAACGAGCAGCTCCAACAGGTGAATCGTTCCCTCGAAGAAAATGTTCGGGAACTACACGACCAGCAAGGTGCCCTCAAGCGCGCCAATGAGGCCCTCGAGAAGAATTTTAAGCACTCGCTCGACCTCTGCCATCGCATCATTGCCACCTACTCGCCTCTTCTCGGTAAGGACACCCGGGCGGTCGTCCAAATCTGTGAGCATTTTTGTCAATCCGATGAGCTTTCAGCGAAGGTGAAACGCGAACTCCAGATCAGCTCCTGGCTGCATAACATCGGCCTTGTCGGCGTTTCCCGCGAACTTCTCACCAATGGAAATAATCGGTTCCTTAACCGCAATGAGCGCCGCGTCCTCGAATCCCACCCCATCGTCGGTCAAGCCATCGTCAGTTTTCTTGAGGACCTCGGCGACGTAGGACAAATCATTCGCGCCCACCACGAGCGCTGGGACGGTACCGGCTACCCCGACGGCCTACGACAGGATTATATTCCCATGGCCGCCCGTTACCTCGCGGTTGCCTGCGCCTACGTCGAGTCCAAACTTCCCCGCCACGAGGCGGTCAATTTCATCATCGACCAGTCCGGCAAAGCCTTTTATCCTGAGGCGGTCCGCCTCTTTCTCAAGGTGACCGAGCTTGCCCCGCTGCCCCAACAGGTGAAGGAAATCACCCTTAACCAACTGCGGGAAGACATGGTCATCGCCTCGGATATCCACACCTCCTCCGGCCTCCTCCTTCTCCCCGAGAGTCAGCCGATCACCCGGGATATTCTCCTCCGAATCCAGCACCACAACCTGATCGATGCCATCACCGACCGAATCCTCGTCTACGTTAAAGGCTCCTGATTCAGGAAATATAGTCGAGGATGGAAAGGTTCATCATTCGCGCCCCGCTGTTCAAAGCCGCCTCATAAGCGGTCTGCGTCTGGTTCAACTCCACCAGGGTCTCCGCAAGGTTGATGTCCAGTTCTTCCGCCGAAACCGCTTCCAGCTGGTTGAAGCGCGAGGTGTTGATCGTTTCTGTCACCTCCAGCCCACGCAGCATCGCCCCGAATTCCACAATGTCGAAGGTGACTTCCTGCTGCCGCTGGTTTAAGTCCGGAACCAGGTCCGAAACCGCCTCGAGGGACTCCTCCGCATGGGCGTCCCGGAGTGCAATCAATTCGGCGAGAAACACCCCGTAATCGTTGTTCGAACTCCCCCTCGACCACGGCGAGATAAAGGCGTTCTCCCCCACCCGGAAGGAGATGTCCTCCGCCTCCGAAACCGTTCCCCGATACTCGATGAAACTGATGTTCCCCACCATCTCCGGTGGGATCCTGCGGGTCGTCGTCAGGTTTCCCGTGCCGGAGGGATCCGCCCCCAAGCCCGAAACGATCACTTCACCATTGCCGTCAAGGATCGGCTCCCACGTCCCCGTTTCCGCATCAAACTCGACCACCTCCCCCGTGTTAAAATCAATTCCCGCCGTGATCGAAATGGGCCCGGCCAGCGGCACCCCGACCGCATCCGTCTGGTTACCGGTCACAGGATCGACGTAGGTTTCTTCCGCAATCGCGTTGCCGCTTCGGTCGGTTACCGGTTCCCGCACAATATCCCCGTTCGCGTCGAGGTAGACCGAACGCACCAGCGGGTCTCCAGGATTGAGCAGGTTCCCCTCCAGATCGATCTTGTTGCCGTCCGCATCCTCAAGAAATTCGGTATAGCGGTGCTCCACAAAGGGCTGCTCCCGCGAATTTCCACCCGCAAACAAATACTCACCCGAAACTTCGGTATTGAGGACCCGCAGGCCCTGCTCCAGCAACTGGTTCAACTCCAGCCCCCGCGCCTGGAAATCGCCGGGCTGGAGAAACGAATCCGTCGTGCTCGCCACCGCCAGCGCATTATCCGAAACCACCTTTAACTGTTCCAGCGTCTCCATCGTGAAATTTCCAATCATTTTCGCGCGATTTAGGTTCTTTCCGAGGGACTGGATGCGCGCCTTCTCCGAGGAGGAATGGAGCGCCCGCCCCATCGAGCCCGGATCGTCGCTCGCCACTTGGATCCGTTGCCCGCTGCTCAAAGATTCCTGCAGCTTCAGCTGCTTGCGGTTTATCCCGCTCAAATCCTCGATGAACTGTTGAGAAAAAGAATGATAGGCCACACGCATAAGGAATCCTCCTACCGTAATCCGTTCACAATCGTTTCCAGCATCTCCGACAAGACGTTGAAGACCCGCGAGGATGCTTGGAAGGCACGTTGATACTGAACCATATTGGTCACCTCCTCATCCAACGACACCCCGCTCACTTCGGACCGGCGCTCCCGCAGGACCGATTCCACATCCTGTTGCACCGCAAGGCGGTTCTCCAGGTTGCGGATCTCCCCGCCCAGCGAAATCGTCGTCCGGATCGAAAACTCCGAAAAACGCAGCCCTCCCAGCTCCCCGTGGCTCTCCGTTCCGAGCGAAGCCACCGCCAGAGCGAGGGCGTTCCCCACACCCGTCGTCCCGCCTCCGGTCTGCAGGTTTTCCGGGCTCAGCGGCAGCGATTCGGTGACCAATGGATCCGTCGAACCCGTGTAGAGTGCGATCGTTCCGGCCGTCACCGTCGACGGCGTCCCGCTCACCGAGGGCGGCGGTGTCGGCTCCTGGAAGAAACTCGCTTCGGGAACCGCCGGATCCACGCCCGCCGGTTGGAAGGCCATGTAATAGAGCTCGTTCACCGAGGTCGCCACCGTGTTCGCAAGCCGGTCGAGATCCTCTTTCACCCCGTCAAGGTATGTATCCCGAACCCGTGTCAGCGATGCCAGCTCTCCCACTTGCAGATCCAGTTCCTCCTGCTGCCCAATCACCGAGAAAGTTCCGGTCGTTGCATCGAAGCGAATCTGCCGTGCGGGCTCCCCTCCACGGACCAGTTCCACACGGTTGCCCGAGGTATCCCGCACGCTGATCGCGTGCAAGCCCCGCCCCTCCGGCAGGTCCTCGATTTCATAGAGAATCTTCCCGGAAATGCCTTCCAGGTTTTCCAGGCGGGTATCCCGGAGATCGTTTGCCTGGCCCCCGCTACCCACTTCTAGGTTGGCGATCTCCCCGCTCTGGTCCGAAAGGTTTCGTAAACGATCATTCAAGTCGACCACTGCGCGCTCGATCTCATCCACGATGCTGTCTTCATATTGCTGCAGCCGGTCATCCAGCCGGTTAAATCCGCTCACGAGGTTCTCCGCCGCCTGGTAAACCACCTGCCGCGCATTCGGGTCGCCCGGGCTCGCCGAGAGCGTTTCAAAGGCATTGAAGAACGCCTCCAGCTGGCTCCTCAGGGACCCACTGTTTTCCATCGAGTCGCTGATAAACTTCGGGTCGTTAATCCGGTCAATCGTTTCCCCGAGGGTCGCGAGAACTTGATGGAGCCGGGAACGCTCCGTCTCAAGGGAGGCCGTGTAGGACACCTCGTTCAGGATCTGCCGATCGATAAATTGGTCCCGGACGTGCTCCACCCCGAGCACGATGGGAGGTCCGGCCTGCGGGCCGAAGGGTCCCAACGTCGTGCCGTCACTTCCCATGATTACGCGCTGCCGCGCGTAATTCGGATTGTTCAGGTTCGAAAGGTTTTTCCCCGCCTGTTCCACCGCCTTGCTCTGCGTCTGCAGGGCATACGAGATCGCCGCAATGTTGGAGAAAATGCCGGACATCGCTCAGGCAAGGTTCGCGTAAGTGGAGGCCTTTCCTCCGCTCCCGCGGCGGGATTGCCCGTTGCGCTCGTAAACCGGTGGCCCCGGTGCCTGCGGATTCAAAGCTTGCAGCAGGCCCTGACTGAGGTCCCAGGCCCGGCGGAAAAACATGTGGTTCCGTTCCAACTGCTGCCGACTCGACCCGATCAGCCGGTTAACCTCTTCATACAGGGCTTCGAGCTGGGGTCGGCTCTCGTGCTGCAGCGTCTTGATGAAAACCGATAGGGTTTGCGATTCATCCTCCCGTAGCGTAAGGAAGCACCTTTCCCGGTCGCGCCGCAGGCCGTCAATCTTCAGGGCGTGCCGATTCAAGTGGTCCGTCACCGCAAGAATGCGTTCCGAGTCCTGCGCCAGAAGGGCGTTTCGTTGGTCCTCCAGCAGTTGGAACAAGTGCCCGTAGGCCTCGACCTCCGCACGTAGTTTTTCCGCTAGAATCTCGTATGCTGTCTCCATCTTTAATCAACCCTCATCCATTGGTCTCCACCGATATCCCCCCCTCCGATCCCCCGCTTTGCATCAACTGCATCTGCAGGAGCGAGGAGAATCCGAACAGGCCCTGATCCGAGAGCTTTCCGGCCAGCGCATCCGTTACAAAGTATTCGTAAATCTGTCCACCCGGCGCGCCGCTTCCCGGTGTCTGGTGGAGAAGCGGCCTCAGGCTCTCCCCGAGAAATTGCCGGAGGAAAACCGCCTCGAACTCCTTCGCCACCGCTTCAAGCCGCGCCGGATCCGACCCGGATTCCGCCGGGGACAGCGTCTGACTCGCAAGCGTCGGGGCTATTTCAGAAATTTCCATCTGCTTATTCAATAATCAGTTCTGCGTGGAGGGCTCCCGCCGTCTTCAAAGCCTGCAGGATGCTCATCATGTCCCGCGGGCTCACCCCGAGGGAATTCAGCGAATCCGTCAACTCCCGCAAGGTCGGCGATTCCGCCAGCCTCGTAAATCCTCCCTGCGACTCCTCCAGACCCACATCAGTGACCCCGGTTACAACTGTCTCCCCTTCCGATAACGCCCCCGGCTGGCTGATCACCGGCGTC
>CAYQKH010000112.1:0-10382 GCA_964417945.1 uncultured Opitutales bacterium | reverse complement strand
GACGGCTGCCTCGCCCGCGCCGACGGCATTTCCTTTCGCACCCCCTACCAGTCGGACAAATCCCTCCGGGATGCCATCAACGCCGGCAAGGCGCATTTTTTCGACATGCACCTCAGCATGCTCCCCCAGAACGTGCGCTACGGCTTCCTCGGCCCCTTCAAAATGGCGATCGTCGAGGCTGCGGACGTCAGCCCGTCCGGCGAAATCCTCCTCACAACTTCCGTCGGGGCCTCGCCCACCTTCTGCCAAGTCGCCGACAAGATCCTCGTCGAGCTCAACGGATTTCACCCCGGCGAGCTTTCCGGGCTTCATGACATCTACGAGCCCGCCGATCCGCCCCACCGCCGCGAAATCCCCATTTACCAATGCGCCGAGCGGATTGGAACCCCCGTCATCCGGGTCGATCCCTCGAAAATCGTGGGGGTCGTTCGCAATCACGCGCCCGACGAAATCGGGGACTTCCGTGAACCCGATGAGGTCACCCGAAAAATCGGCCAGAATGTCGCGGAATTCCTCGCTGCCGAGCTGAAGCGCCAATCCATTCCCCACCCCTTCCTTCCCGTCCAGAGCGGGGTCGGCAATATCGCCAATGCCGTTCTCGGGGCGATGGGCAGCCATCCGGAAATCCCCCCCTTTGAGATGTATTCGGAGGTGATTCAGGATTCCGTTATCGGACTGATGGATGAGAACCGCATCTCCTTTGCCAGCGCAACCTCCCTTACCCTAAGCCCCGCCGTTCTTGAACGGGTCTACCGAGACCTCTCGGCCTATAAGCGAAGAATCCTCCTCCGGCCACAGGAATTAACCAACCACCCCGAGGTCATCCGGCGCCTCGGCCTCATCTCCATCAATACCGCGATCGAGAGCGATATCTTCGGCAACGTCAACAGCACCCACGTCATGGGAAGCAAGCTCATGAACGGCATCGGCGGTTCCGGTGATTTCACACGGAATGCCTTCCTTTCCATCTTCACCTGCCCCTCCATGGCCAAGGGTGGGAACATTTCCACGATCGTCCCCCAGGTCAGTCACATGGACCATTCCGAACACTCCGTCCAGGTCATCGTCACCGAGCAAGGCGTCGCCGACCTGCGGGGCAAGGACCCGGTCGAGCGGGCCCGGCTGATTGTCGACCGGTGCTCGCACCCCGAATACCGGGAGCAGCTTTCCGGTTACTTCGCCTCCGTCAAGGACGGACATACGCCGCAAACCCTGCAGTGGGCCTTTGCCATGCACCAGAAATTTCTCGAGACCGGTGACATGCGCCGGGTCGAGTGGAAATAATTCGCCCCTGCGGACGCGCTCATGAAAGCGCAGATTGTTCTGGGCGGTTGCACCCGGCCGCCAGAACCGATTGAATAAGGCATGCTTTTGGACTGTCACATGCATACCCCACTCTGCGGACACGCCCGCGGGGAACCCGAAGCTTATGTTCGCGCCGCCGCCGAGCAGGGGCTCGACCTCATCACCTTCACCTGTCATATCCCCCTCGATCCGGAGCGCTTTGGAGGGCCGCATATCCGCATGCCCCGCGAGCGCCTTCCGGAGTATGTCGAGCGCATCCGCGAAGCTGCTGAGTTCGGGCGCTCCTGCGGAGTCGAAGTCCTTCTCGGTATTGAAGCCGAAGTCTACTTCGAAGAGGAACCCCTGCAGGAAATGGATCAGACCCTCCAGGCTGTCGCCTTCGACTTCATCCTCGGGTCCCTCCACCACCACTGCCCGGGTTACAGCCGGATGTTCGTCGAAGAGGAACTCTTTGACGATGAATCCCGCACCCGGCGTTACTTCGAAGACCTCATCCGCGGGGTCACCTCCAACCGTTATGACAGCATCGCCCACCCGGATGTCATCCGTGATTACGGCGGCCTCAACCGCTTTGCTCCCGCCGAATTCGAACCGCTCATCCGCCGTTTCCTCCAGGCCCTCCTCGATACCGACACCTGCATGGAGATTAATACCAGCGGGCTCGTCAAAAATTCCTTTGAGGTCCATCCCCACCCCCTCATCCTTGATTGGGCCGCAGAAATGGGGGTCCAGTTGACGATCGGCTCCGACTCCCATTCCCCCGAACAGGTCGCCCAGTTTTTTCCAATGGTCCTGAACCTGCTCCGCGCAAAGGGCTTTTCCAAATTGAATTATTTCCGGAATCGCATCCGCCAGACCATTCCCCTGCCATCCTGGAACCTGGAGGCCAACCCTACATGAGAGCCTACCTCCTGCGACACGGCGAGGCCGAGCCAACCCACCCGGACGCCGACCGCGTCCTCACCTCCGCCGGGCAAAAGGAAATCGAAAAAATGGCCCAAACCCTTCGCTTTCGACCCAAACTCCTGCCTCAGCGTCTCTGGGTCAGCCCCCTCACCCGCGCTCAACAAACTGCCGAACTCTTTTGCGGGATTGCCGGCATTTCCCTCGCACCCGAAACCCGGAACGACCTCGTCCCCAACGCCAACCCCGCACGCACCGCCCGCGAACTCCAGAAATCCGGAGACTCCCTCCTCATCGTCGGCCATAATCCCCACCTCGAGATCCTCCTCTCCTACCTCCTCACCGGGCGCTCCGATGGGCTCCTCCTCGTCCTCAACACCGGTTCTCTCGCCTGCATCGAATTTCCCCGCTTCGGGCCTACTCCGGAAACCTCCTTTCTCCGCTTTCTCCTCTCCCCTAATCTCCTTTCCTGATCCCCCGGGAGCCCTGTAAAAAGAGCGTTAAACGAGAATCCGTTCCTTAAAGGCCACTCGTTTCCGTCGTTACGAAAAAGAGGCATTCTGCCCTAGATTTCATGACGGAGAAAAACGAAAATGGCTAAAATAATTCGAGCGACCAAGCAACGATCCGCGATCATCGACGCCTTCGAAAAAGAAGGCCGCCCCCTCAGCCCCAAGGAGGTGATCGCGGTCGCCAGCCGGGAAGTCCCCAACCTCGGGATCGCCACGGTTTACCGCAATATTAAGTCTATGCAGGAAGAGGGAGTATTGGAAGCGGTTGATATTCCCGGCCAAAGCCCCCGCTACTGCCGACCCGGCAAACGCTCCCCCGTCCTCTTTATCTGTGACGAGTCCGAGCGCGTCTTTTTCCTGCCCGAGGATTCCGTTAGCCTCGAATTCACGAGCATTCCCAAAGGGTTCACGCCCTTGCAAACCCTCGTCATCCTCAACGGCGTCGTGGCCTGAGCCCTGCGGATCGACTTGCTTTCACATGGGTTCCCTTTTCTAAAGGGACCATGTGTCATACCATCCAGCGCAGGTTTGCGGTCCTCCTCGGACTTTTCCTGCTCTTCCGCCCCGTCCTCGAAAGTCGTTCCACCCCGCCCGTCCTTGAAGTCGTAGCCTCTTTTTCTGTCATTGCGTCCTGGGTCGAAGCCGTTGGCGCGGAGGAAGTGGAGGTTCTCACCCTTGTCGACGCCCGGGCCAGCGTCCACACCTACGAGCCCTTGCCCCGTGACCTCATCCGCCTCCGGGAAGCCGACCTGATTGTGGCGAACGGCCTCGGCCTCGAATTCTGGCTTGATGAACTTCTCAAGGCCGCCCGGACCGACGCCCCGCTCATCCTCCTCTCCGATGGGATGCCCCGCCTTGAAGCCCCCCACGCCGCCCACTCTCACCATCACGAACCAGGCGAATCCTCCACTCCTCTCCAGGGCCAAACCGACCCCCACCTCTGGATGAACCCGGAAACCGCCGCCTACATGGTCATGGCTCTCGCCGAGGCCCTCGCTGAAATCCGTCCCGCTTCTGCGGACGCTTTTATTCAAAGGGCGGAAGATTGGATCTGGGAAACCCGAACGACCGCCTACGAGATCCGGCAGTCCTTTCAGTCCCTCCCCCTTGACCAGCGCAACCTCGTCACCTATCACCGCAACCTCGCTTACTGGGCCACCTTCTTCGACTTTAACGTCCTCGGGAGCGCGTTGGGTTCCGTCTCCTCCCACCACGAGGACCCCTCCGCAGCCCACCTTGCCGGACTCATCCGCACCATCCGCAAAGAGGCGGGGGTTGCCCTCCTTTTCGCAGACCGCGAAAACCCCAAGCTCCTCCAGCAAATTGCACGCGAATCCGGCGCCCCTCTTGTCGGCCCCATCTACGTCGAAACCCTTCCTCCCTCCGGAAAAGGCGGCGAAGGCCATGATTACACCCGCATGCTGCGCTACAATGCCGCGCTCCTGAGGGAAGCCCTTGAGTCGCCGCCGGATCCTTGATCCTTTTGTGGCTAAATGTCCTGGAAAATCCCCTATCGCTCCCCTGACGCCCATTGTTCACATGAGCACACGGAACCCACCCCGCCAGTCCTCGTGGCCGATTCGGTTTGTGTCCGCTACCGCTCGACTGCGGTAAACGCCCTCAAATCCATCAGCCTTGAGTTGCGGAGCGGCCAGTGCGGCGTCCTCGTCGGACCCAACGGGGCCGGGAAGTCCACCTTCCTCAAGACCGCTGCCGGTCTCCTCCGACCCCAATCCGGCAGCCTCCGCATCTTCGACTGCCCCGCCCACCACTGCCACCCGCATACCTGCTACCTCCCCCAGCGTAGCGAAGTCCAATGGGATTTCCCCATCTCCGTTCGCGCCATGGTCATGACCGGCGCCTACGTCCGCACTGGCTGGTTCCGCCGACCCCGTCGGGCCGAGCGGGACCGCGCCGACCAGCTCCTGCAAAAACTCGGGATCACCCATCTCGCCAACCGCCAGATCAACGCCCTCTCCGGCGGGCAGCAGCAACGGGTCCTCCTCGCCCGGGCCCTCCTCCACGATGCCCACCTCTACCTTCTCGACGAGCCCTTCAATGCCGTCGACCGCGAGACCCTTCAGGTCATCTGCTCCGTCCTCACCGACCTCGCCCGCTCCGGTTGCACCCTCCTGGCATCCACCCACTTTCTTGAAACTATCCCCCTTGCCTTTGACCCATCCTGGCCTCTTCAGGATGGGGCCCTGATCCCATCGGATGATGATTGACTCCCTCTTCAACTGGCTTCTCGAGCCCCTTGAGATGGAGTTCATGCGCATGGCGCTCCTTGCCTGCTTCTTCTCCGCAGCCAACTGCGGGATTATCGGTGTCTATGTTATTCTCCGCCGGATGTCCTTCCTTGGCGGCGCTCTCGCCCACACCATCCTCCCCGGCCTCGTCTTTGCCTGGATGCGCAGTATCCCCCTCTTTTGGGGTGCCCTCGGCGCCGGTCTCCTCACCGCCGTTGCCGTCGGCTGGCTGACCGACCGCAGGAAAATCCATGAGGATACCGCCATCGGCATCACCCTTTCCGCCATGTTCGCCCTCGGCCTCCTCCTTATGAGCCTCCAGCGGGATTTCCGTGACTTTTCCAACCTTCTTTTCGGGAACGTCCTTACCGTTCAGGCCGCCGACCTCTACCTCAGCCTTGCCGTCTGCGCCATCGTGCTCCTCTTCCTCGCCCTCTTTTTTAAGGAACTCGAGCTGTCCACCGTCGATCCTGAATATGCGCGGATTATCGGGGTGCGCCCGGTCTTTCTCCGCTACCTCCTCCTCATCCTTGTCGCCCTCTGCGTTGTCTCCGCCGTCCCCGTCATCGGGGCCCTCCTCGCTACCGCCCTTCTCATTACCCCTCCCGCCACCGCCGCCCTCCTCACCCGCTCCCTTCTGCCCATGATGCTCCTCTCGATGGGCGTCGGCGTTTTTTCCGGGATTACCGGGCTTTACATCAGCTACTACGCCGGTGTCTCCTCCGGCGCCGCCATCGCACTCACCGCCACCGCGTGTTTCCTTCTCGCCAAGGCCGGAAATGTCCTTTTGAAACCTTCCTGCCCAACCTGAAGAACACGACCGGCACCCCCCCTTAAAGATTCATTCCTCATGCCCCCCCCTTCACCCTCCCTGCGCTTCCACCCCTCCCTCGCCCTCCTCTTCCTCCTTCTCCTTGCTCCCCACGGAAATGCGGAATCCCCCGTCTACGACCTCTTCATCTGCGCCAATGTGAACCGCGACTACGTCATCGGTTCACAGATTGAAACCCTCAACGGCACCTTCCAGCTCAACCCGGATGGCACCTGGCAGCACTTCGGGGTAAACGATACCACCATTTCCGCCCTCGCATTCGATCCGCGCGACCGCGACCGCCAATATACCGCCACGCTGAACGGGCTCTTCTTCACCCACGACGGTGGAAACACCTGGAGGATGGCCAATGATTGGACCATGACCGAAGGACAGGATGTCGTCCTCGACGCGAATGCTCCGGATACCCTCTACCTCGCCCTCACCGACGGTATCGCCGTTTCCTACGACCGCGGCCAAACCCTCGTTCGAAAAGAGCTCGGCCTTCCCGAGCGCGGAAAGTATACCCAGGCCCTCGCCGTGGATCGAACCACCGTCGGCCGGGTCTTCGCCGCCACCGCCAGCGGGATCTACCTCACCGAAAACCACGCCGGGCTTTGGAGGCAGGTCCTCGCCACCCCCGCCACCGTCAACGATATCGAACAATCCCCCCACGATCCCTTGCGTTGGCTCGCCGTCACCGACAACCGGGGCGCGTGGGAATCCACCGATGGCGGTATGACCTGGTCCCGTATCGAGGCCATTCCCGGCGAGCATGCGCTCTACAGTGTTGCCTTTGACCCCACCGATTCCGAACGCCTCGCCATCGGCAGCTGGACCTACGGTATCTGGACCAGCGAGGATGGTGGTCGCAACTGGCTGCCACGCAATGACGGCCTGCCCTCCCCCCAGCGGGTCTGGACCGTCGGCGTCCATCCCCAAACCGGTCGCCTCTATGCCAGCGTCCACGGCGCAACCGTCTTTTTCTCCGATGATTTCGGACAGTCCTGGCAGCCCGATCCCACCCTTGAGGACGGTTCCCTCATCAAGAAGTTTCTCTACCTCCCCCGCCCCTGACATGAGTATAGTCCATCCCTTCAAAGCCGGCCTTTTCCTGATCCCGGTCCTCTCGATTTTCCTCCAACCCGCGCTTCACGCCCAACCCGGAGGCGAGGGCCCCGTCCCCGACCGCACCCCGCATTCGCGCGAGGATACCCGCCGGCAGGCCTACCTCGAGCGCATCGACCGGGTCAACCAATGGATGCTCGACCGCATCGACCCGGAGGATTTCTCCGGAACCACCAGTATGGCCTCGGTCGCCCTCCTTCTCTCCCGGGGCGAACAGATCGAGGCCTGCAACCAACGCGTCCTCGAGTGGATGGAAGATCCCGGAACCGGCCCCTTCTGGATGTTCCCCACTACCATCGTCGCCTTTTCCGGACGGGACCGGCTCTCCACCGAAGCCCGGGACGCCATCCGCGAGGCATGGAAATCCAAACGCCAGCTCCGGGGCGACACCGAGAATCACTGGGTGATGTACTACGTCTCCCTCTACCTCATGTCCGAACTCTACCCCGATGACCCCCCGCAGTCCTGGTATTCCGGGAAGTCTTCAAGCGAAAACCTCGCCGAGGCCCGGGAGTTCCTTCTCGACTGGATGGAGATCACCACCACCATCGGCCAGGGCGAATACAACGCCACCCATTACATCGGGGAATATGCCATCCCCATGCTCATGCTCGCCGTTTGGGCCGAGGACCCCGTTATTCGGAAGGGGGGGGAAATGATGCTCGACTGGCTCTTCGCCGAGCTCGCCACCGTCACCCTCGAGGGCGTCCTCCGCGGCCCCAATTCCAGAACCGATGAGGTCACCGTCGCCGAGCGCTGGGAAGCCCTCTCCACTTTTTTCAGCTGGATTCTCTTCGGAAACACCCCACCTCCCAATTTCAGCTGGGGACAGTATTTCTCCGTCCTCGCCCATCATTACGACCTTCCCCTCGTCATCTACCGCATCGCCGTCGATCGCTCGGAGGATATTCTCCAGCACGACCGCGCCCGCTCCCGGCGGACCTGGCGCTACAGCGAACCCCTTTCCAAGCCCATCTATAAAACGCAATACCTCCGCCGGGATTATGCCGTCGGATCCTACCAGGGGGGAATCAGCGATCCCATCCAGACCCACGTCTGGGACGTCACCTGGAGACTCGACGATCCCCGCGGCCGCCACAACACCCTCTTTTCCCTTCACCCTCATTCCTCCGGCACCGTCATGCAGATGTTTTTCGCCACGATGCTCGACCCCATGCCGGAAAGCGTCACCCGCGAAGGAAAACCCTCCTATAATTCTCCCGACAAAATCCTCGGGTGCTCCCCCTACGAGCAGGTCTTCCAGGATCTCGATACCGTTATCGCCCTCTACGATATCCCACCCGGTGAATCCTTCCCGCATATCAACGGCTTTTTCTCACGCGATCTTGAGGATGTGACCGAAGACCCCTCCGGTTGGATCTTCGCCCGCGGCGGCGATGCCTTCATCGCCTACTACCCCCTTGCCCCCTACCAGTGGATTCCCTATCAGAGCTATACCCATGTCCGGCGCGAACCCGTCCTCGCCGGTGGCAGAATCCTCCAGAGCCCCTCCCTGAAAAACGGAACCATCGTCCAGGCCGCCTCCGCCTCCGAGTTTGAGTCCTTCCTCCAATTCCAGGAGGCCATCCGGCAACTCCCCCTCGAAACCCGCCTCGAGCCCCTTCCCTCCGTCCACATGACCTCCCTGCGCGGACGCGAGCTGCAATTCACCTTCGACCAGGCACCCGTCGTCGACGGTCAAGCGGTGAACTATGACGATTGGCAGCTGTTCGAGGGCACCCACCTCAACTCCGAACTTGGCAGCCGCCGGCTTACCATTTCTCACCACAACCTCGAGCGAATCCTCGATTTCAACGACTTTTCCGTCACCGACCGCGTCCTTGCCGAATAGCATAACTCAACGCCGCACAACGACCCTGCACTGCCGGATGAGAATCTCTGCCTGCAGGCGCAACCGACTAAAACGAAGAATCCGCTAACGCCACTCGTGCTTCGGGTAGCGCCCCTTCAAATCTTTTCGGATTTGCGGGTAACTCGTCGTCCAGAAGGCGTCCAGCCTATCCGCCGTCAGCACTTGCACCGGGTTCCGGTTCGGGGCCAACAATTCCAGCCGGAGGGGGTGCTGCCCGCCGAGGATGAACAGCCGTTTCGAATCCACACCGTAGAGTTCCTGGATTGTCGCCGAGAGCGTTGGAACGCTTTCCTCTTCCCCGTAACGCACCCGGAACGGGCGGCGCCGACCGGGAAGCAATATCGTCTCCGGCGCCATCTGGTTCATCCACTCCTCCATTCCCGAGGGTATCCAATTTCTTAATACCGTCCACGGATCGAGTTCTCGGATTTCCCGGCCGCTTCGATGCCCATGGCAGAGTGTTTCCAGAAGCATTTTCCGCTCCTCGCGCCGGATCGGGTTGAATCCGGTCTCCGGCGCGGCCGCCGCGAGAAAGTTCACCCGGTCGATCCAGTGCTCCACCTCCGCACCCCAGCGCTTCAGGGTGAGACGCCCCTCAAGCACGCCCTCCGCGAGGAGGGAGGCCGCGGCATCAGGATCGACTGTATCCGATTCCTCCGACCTCAGAACGAGGTCGAGGAAGCGGAGTTCCCGCCGTTGCACCACTCTACGCCCACTCTCATCCCAACCGGTGACGCCCTCCTCCTTCAGGCGCTCGGGAAAGTGAGCAGCCAGCCAATCGGGATCCACCGCACTCGCCATGCCGAGCAAGAGCTGGACCTGCTTTCCCCTCGCCACCTCCTCCAGCTCCGCTGCCACCAGCAACCCGGTGGCGTCCAGCACCGAATCCCGCCGCAACTCGCCTGATCGCCCATGAACCATCTCACAACGCCGGGTGCCGCGATCCCGGCGGATCCCGAGGTGGTCCGCGAATCCCAGCAGGATGCCTTGCCCGATCACCGCGGGATCATCCCTCCCTCCACGGACGTCCAGCCCAACCTCCTGCGCTTGGATCGCAAATTGCCGAGCCATCTGCTCGACGCGTCGGCAACCCTGCGCATGCACGCCCACCTCCTCGCAGACCTGCCGGTCGTAACCCCGCTCCCGGGCCCAAGTCCAGGCCCGCATCTGGTAGAGGATGTCGGATCCCGCGGTCGCTTCAGATAGAAAGTGCGCGTCCCGCCGACTCCGCACCTCACGGTTCCCCGGCTTCTCCACGAGGATCGAGCGGTCCTGGCACAGCGCCGCAACCACCGCCATCTCCGGAAAACACCCCGACTCCGAACCGTAGAGGAACATCCGCGCAAAGCGTGGATGCACCGGGAATCGAGCCATCTGCGCCCCCGTTTCACTCAGGGTGCCGTCTTTGTTGAGGGCTCCCAGATCTCGCAGAAGTTCCGTCGCCCGGCTCAGCAACGCTTCCGCCGGTCGCTCATACCATGGGAAGGAATCAAGGTCCTCGAACCCCGAACGCTTCAGAAAGAGTACCGTCTCCGCAAGGTCCAAACGTTGAATCTCCGGGGGGGTCGCCTCCGGACGAAAGCAGTGGTCTTTTTCCCGCC
>CAYQKH010000111.1:0-10535 GCA_964417945.1 uncultured Opitutales bacterium | reverse complement strand
CCGCATTGTATTGACGGCACAAATACCAGATCTCCCGCGCCTTTTTCTGGCCGACCTGCCGTGCCAGGGTGCTCGACCCAAACCCGCCGTCGAAACTGCCCACCTTCGGGCCGGTCTGTCCGAAAAGGGCGTTGTCCGCTGCGATCGTAAGGTCGCAGATCACATGCAGAACATGACCGCCGCCGATTGCGTAGCCTGCGACTAGGGCGATCACCACCTTCGGCATCGATCGGATCAGGCGCTGCAGATCCAGCACATTCAGCCGGGGCAGGCCGTCCTTTCCAATGTAGCCCCCCTTCTGGTCGCCCCGGATCTTCTGATCGCCGCCGGAGCAGAAAGCATATTTCCCGTCGGTGTGAGGCCCCGCCCCCGTCAACAGGACCACCCCCACGCGTGGATCCTCCCGCGCGTCAGAAAAAGCGGTATACAACTCCATCACCGTATCCGGGGTAAAGGCATTCCGCCGGTGCGGGCGGTTAATCGTAATCTTCGCAATCCCCTCTCCTTTTTCGTAGAGGATGTCGTCAAAGGTTTGAACGGTTTTCCATTCCATAGGATCAATCGGAGGCTGCGGTTTTAAGAATTAGCGGCTTCCGCCGCCTGCGCCAGCTCTCGCATCAATTGCCGGCGAAAAGGAATATCATGCTCCGGGTTGGTCCGAATTTCAATCACCCGGATTCCCTTTTGCCCCAAGGCACACTCAACCGCCGCCTCAAGAGTGGCCCAGTCCTCCGCCACGCCATGCTCCACACCATGGGCCCCGCACAGTTGACGGATATCCACCGCCTGGGGGGTCCGGTAGTAATCCCGGTAGCCCTCCCGCACCCGGTGAACCGGTAGGTTGTCGAAGATCGCCCCGCCTCCATTCTCGATCAGCACGACCGTCAGGGAACCCTCCAGGCGGTGTGCCTGCAGCAATCCGTTCGAGTCGTGCAGGAAAGCCAGCTCCCCGCTCAATAAGACCGTCGGCGGACCATGGTGAGCCGCCCCCAAAGCCGTCGAGAGCGTGCCGTCGATCCCGTTCGCCCCCCGGTTGCAGAGAACCCGGATCCCGCGATCATTCACCGGCCAGAAAAACTCCGCATCCCGCACCGGCATGCTGTTCGCGATGAAAACCTGCGTTCCCTCCGGCAGGATTCGCCCTAAAGTGTGCGCCACTTTTCCTTCAAAACGCTCTGTGATCCCCGCCATTCGCCGGTCCAGCTCCCCACGGAAAGCACGCTCCCGGGTGAGCCAAGTGTCGAGCCAGTCCGGGTCGCCCCCTTCGCCGCATACCTCCGCAAAGTCCTCCACTGTCGCCCGGATCGCCTCCACTGGCCGTCCAAGCGGATCCCGGTTATCCCCGCTCGGGTCCACCACCACCGTCGGGACGTTCCCCTCCTCCAACCAGGCCCGCAGACGCTTGCTCGTCGGTAGCGACCCCAGCTGCACCACCAGATCCGGACGACCCGCCTCACGAACCGAGGCCTCGAGCAGGAGTGTATCGTATCCTGAAATCAAATACGGATTGTATCCGACGAAATTGCGCAGTGGGCTCAAGGCTTCGGCGAAGACCGGCGCGCCCAATGCCCGGCTCAACCCGCGCACCCCCCGACAATAGTCCGCCGGATTCACTGGATGGGCCGGACCCGCCAGAATCAATACCCGTTTCCGTGTTTCGAAAGGCAAATGGAGGATCCGCTTCCGTTGCGGGATTTCCGGCTCGGCAAACAACCCCTCCAGAGCAAACCCCGGATCGATCGGCGCGGCTTCGGGATCCGGAGGGAGCGGGTCCCGGAAGGGCATGTTTAAATGCACTGGGCCCGCCTCATAACCCGTCGCCGATTCCCAAGCCGCCCAAAGCTGCCTGCCGTGGGCTTCCATCGAGCTCCGGTCGAGAGCGGGGAAGGCGGTCTCCCCTTCCAATACCGGGTAGTCCGCATAAAGCCCAACCTGCCGGATCGTCTGCCCAGAATGGCAGTCCCGCAACTCCGGGGGTCGATCTGCGGTCAGGATAATCAGCGGCGTGTGGCTGTAGCGTGCCTCGATTAGGGCGGGGTAATAGTTCGCACCCGCCGTCCCGCTGGTGCAGATACACACCACCGGTTTTCCCGTCGCCTTCGCCCGCCCGAGGGCGAAAAAGGCCGCCGAGCGCTCGTCAAGGATTGGGATGCAACGCAGGCCGGGGTGACGACTGAACCCGTAGGTCAGCGGGGTCGAGCGACTACCGGGTGAAATCACCGCCAACTCCAGCCCGAAACTTGCGAAGGTGTTTGCCGTCAAGGCCCCCCAGAGGGTGTTGGGGGTGCTCAGGCAGTGCTCCCCGAACCAGGGGCGGAAGCTCGCCGACGTCGCTTTCATTTAAGAGCTCAGGCTAGGGAGCATGGCCCGCAGTTTCAAATCGGTTTCCTCCTTTTCCATTCCGGGATCCGAACCCTCCACGATCCCGCTCCCGGCGTAGAGGCGCGCCCGCTGGCCGTCGATCAGCGCCGAACGAATCGCCACTACGAATTCCCCCTCCCCGTATCGGTTGAAGTAGCCCAGCGCGCCGGCGTAGAGCCCGCGGTCAAAAGGCTCCAGCTCGTCGATGATCGAGGTGGTCACTTCCCGGGGGCTCCCGCCCACCGCCGGGGTCGGGTGCAGGCAGTCCAACAGCTCGAGGATATGCCGCTCTCCCGTTGCCGCTTCGATCGGGGTCAGAAGGTGTTGGACGTTCGATAGCCGCATCAGCCTGGGCGGACCTTCCGCCTTCGCTTCCAATCCGTGCTGGCCCAGCCGACGGCGGATCGCCTCGATCACCACCTCGTGCTCGTGCAGGTCCTTCCGGCTCTCCAGCAGCCGCCGTCCGAGCCGGGCGTCCTCTGCCGCCGTCGCCCCGCGCGAGACCGTCCCCGCCAGCGCCATTGTCCGCATCCCCCCCGACCGCAGGCGGACCAGACGCTCCGGAGTTACCCCGATAAAGCTCTGCCCTCGCCCGTTGGCGAAGGAAAATGCATAGCATCCCGAAAACTGTTCCCGCAGCCGATTCAGGTAGACCAGCGGCTCGTAAGGCTGGTTCATCTCCAGGTCCAGCGCCCGCGCCAGCACCACTTTTTGGTAGCGCCCGCTTTGAATATCCGTCAGCGCACGCCGCACACTCCGCTCGAATCCTTCCGCGCCTCCCGCCTCCTCCATGCGGAGCAACTGGCGCCCTCCCGGCGGCTCCGCCGCAAAATGATCATAGTCGAATGCGGAAAACTTCTCGTGCGCCCCCCACACCTTGTCCGCCAACAGGTCCAGGTCGCTGGAGGAATCCACCATCAGATTGGCCACTGCTGCATAGTGCCCCGCCTTCCGCGAGACCTGCCAGCGCGGAATGAAGACGGCACCGGACTCAAATACCGACCCCTTCGGCTCCACCTCCGAAAAGGTGAACCCACAGAGGAATTGTGGTCCCGTGAAAGGTCCATCCAGTCGTCCGTAAGCAATCGTGTTTTCCAGGATTTTTTTGCCAAACTGTTGCGCCTTTCGGAAGCGATCCGGGCCGCCAAAGCGCGCTTCCACCACCGCTTCCGCACCCGCCAGCGCTTCCTCCGCGTTCGGGCGCTCCAGGTAAAAATGACGCTCACCCGGCTCAAATATCGAGTGCAATACCGCCAGCGGCTCGATGTGCCGTACCGGCAGGCTGATGTTCACCAGTTGCGGATGGCCTCGTTCCCGACTCACCTTCCGGCAATCCACCAGAAAGGCCTTCAGCATCGACCGGTCCTGGCGGGGATAAGCGGATTCCGGGACGATTCTCACTTCGGATCAGGAAGGCCGGGGGAAGAGGATCGTTTTCTCGCCCAGCGTGTTCCCCTCCAGGCGGCGCCCCCAGCGCAGGGTCTCCTCGGAAAAATCATCCGCCGGCGGTTCGTCCAGCAGCCCCAATACCTTTTCTGCAATACCCGGCATCACCGGCTGACAAAGGGTAACGCCGAGCCGCAGCCCTTCTGCCATCGTCGCCAGGCTTGTTTCCAGTAGTTTCCTGTCCGCCTCAGTCTCCGACTTCGCCAGTTTCCAGGGGGCCCGGATCTCCGCGTAGCGGTTGATCCCCTTGATAAACGCAAACGCTTTTTCCAGCACTGTATGGAACTGGAAGCCCTCATACAACGAGAGCACCTCAGGGTAGGTCGCCTCCCAAAGCTGCTGCAGCTCCCGCTCCGGCTCCCCGGCCTCCCCCGCCTCCGGGAGGAAGCCCGAGCAGTATCGCGAACCCATGTTCAAAAGGCGACTGACCAGGTTTCCAAGGTCATTTCCGAGGTCGTTGTTGTAACGGCTTAGGAAAAGTTCGTGGGAAAAGTCGCTGTCCTGTCCCACATTCATTTCCCGCATTACGAAATACCGGAAGGCGTCCGGCCCGAACTGATCCACCAGCGAGAGCGGATCCACCGATTCTCCCGTGCTCTTCGACATCTTCGAGCCGCGCTGTAGCCACCAGCCGTGGATCAAAAAGTGCCTCGGCATGGGAAGGTCCGCCGCCTTCAGCATGATTGGCCAATAAACGCTGTGCGAGGGGACGAGGATGTCCTTCCCGATCACGTGGTAATCCGCCGGCCAATACTCCCAGAAACGGTCCGTCTGGTAGTGCACCGCCGATACATAGTTGATCAATGCATCAAACCAAACATACGTCACGAAGTCCGGATCGAACGGCAATGGAATCCCCCAGCTCAGTCGCTCAATCGGCCGCGTAATGCAGAGGTCGTTAATCGGGTTCTTCAGGAATTCCAGGACCTGCTTCTGCCGGAAGCGTGGAAAAATGAAATCCGGATTGGCCTTGAGATACTCAATCAGCCAATCCTGATACTTTCCCAGCTTGAAAAAGTAGTTCGTCTCACTGATCTCCACCACTTCCCCGTAGAGCTCGGGCCATTCCCCGTTTTCCTCGCGCTCTTTCTCTGTCACGAATTGCTCCTGCCGAACACTGTAGTAGCCGTGGTAGTCCGCCTTGTAGATTTCGTCTTTGTCGAACAATCGCTGCAGGATATCCCGGACCACCGCCTTGTGGCGTTCCTCGCTCGTCCGGATGAAGTCGTCGTTCGAGATCAGTAGCTGCTTGCACAGATTGATGAATTGCGGCGCAATCTCGTTCGTCAGCTCCTCCGGGGTTTTTCCCAGCTTGCTCGCGGTCTGCGTGACCTTCTGCCCGTGCTCGTCGATGCCCGTCAGAAAGTGCACCGGCTTTCCCGTCATCCGCTGGAAACGCGCGACCACATCGGTCAATACCTTTTCGTAGGCATGCCCCAGGTGCGGGGGTCCGTTGGCGTAGTCAATCGCAGTCGTGATATAAAAGTGCTTCATCTCGGATAAAGGAAAACCCGTAACCATGCACAAGCTTCCCCCACCATGCAAGTACGGGGACACGCCACCACCGGGAAGCCTTCCCCCTATTCGATCACAAATTGAATTCGGCCACGGAATTCACCCAGCACGCCGATGATCCGAAGCCGGGAATTCAACGCCATCTCCCGCAGCCGGGTGAATTGCTCCTCATCCGGAACGTAAAGATCAAACGTTCGGCCCGCTGTCCGGAGCTGCAGGGGGTTGTGCGAAATCAGCCGCCCCGTCATCTCGAAAGATTCGCCGTAAAATTGCGGTAATTCGCCCAGCTTCAAACCACGCAGTTCCTCCCCTTGCCGTATCCGGTCAGCCTCCTTCTGAGGTTGGAATCGCACCTGGCTGCCCTCCGCTGTCCGGCTCGGGTTCACCAGTTCCATGAAGCCCGGCATCGGGTCTTCTACCACCCGGAAGTCCGCGAGGATCGGCAAGTGATCACTGAACCCCCCGCCAGTCTCCCCCACAAAATACCAGCGGATCGGATTCATGCCCGGCGGGCGCGCATTCACCCCCGGGAGGATCACCTGCCGGAAGCTGCCATCCACATATTGGATTCCACGGCGATCATAGAGCCCCGTCGGCAGCAGGATGTGCATCAACGTGCTGTAGGTGCCACGCCACACCTCCGTGAAACGCCTCTCGGGCGGTAGCTCGAACCAGAGGTTGTAGAGCGGAGGCGGATCCTCAAAGCGGATCGCCAATTCGTCTCCTTGGCTCAACAGAACGTTTCGGATGCCGGTTTTCTCCAGGTTTGTGGTGAAATTCTGGTTGTAGTTCGAATTCAGGTCCCCCGCCACGATGAAGTCCACGAGCCGGTCCTCCGACAGGAGAGCATCGATCCGCGCTCGCAAAACCTCCGCATTCTGGATCCGGATCGCCTCCCGGTCCGGGTTCGACGCGCCCGATTTCCAGTGGTTCGCGAAAACAATCAGCGGATGCCCCATTACCTCCAGCTTCACCTCCAGGATATCCCGGGCGTCGTCCAGCGGGTGCGACCGGACTTCCTTAATCGGGAAACGGCTGAAAATCGCGTTTGTATGCGCCTCCACCTCCTCCGTAATCGGACGGAAGGCCTGCACCGCCATCTGGTAATCACCCATCCCTTTGTCCTGCAGATGCTTCCAGAGGAAAAACTCGACCGGCAGATCCCGGATCTCCGCATCCAGTTCCTCCAGCAGCATCTCCTCCACCGTCAGCTCCGCATAACGCACTGCCAACGCGTTGTAGTCTGTGGCCTCCTCGCCGGGAGTCCGGTCGAATTCCAGTTCACTGAAAACCACAATGTCCGGTCCCGCCCCCTCGTCGATCGAGGACAACACCTTCGCGATGTTGTCCAGCTTGGTCAGCAGCTTCCGCGGGCTGTAAAGCTGGTGATTCGAGGTCTCCACCTCCCGGTAGTCCTCGAAGAGGGCCACCCCGTCCACGTCGAAAAGGTTCTCCACGTTGTAGACCAGCAGCGAAAAAGGGTCCTCCGACCACAACAGGATCGGCAGCAAAACCCAGGAAAGCGTAAGAGAAAGGAGTTTCACGGTATTGCTTATTGGGGCCGATACGGATGCTGGCAACCCCTTTGCATTTTCTGTCAAAATTCTTTCTTGCCGCGGACTATTCCAGGCCGAGCCGTTCGCGGCCTTCCGGGGAAATCATATGCGGGGTCCAGGGCGGATCCCACACCACCTCCACCGCAGCGGTCTCCACCCCCGGCAGGGCCTCGATTTTTTCCCGCGCATCCTCCGCGATCACCGGGCCCATTCCACAGCCCTGCGCGGTCAATGTCATTTTCACCACCACCCGCTGCTTGCCCGATTCCGCACCCTCTATCCGCAGGTCGTAGATCAGCCCGAGATCGACGATGTTGATCGGAATTTCTGGATCGAAGCAGGTCTTCAGCACCTCCCAAATCCCTTCTTCGTCCACCTCCCCGTCCTCCACCAGGGCCACCACCCCCGCCGAAGTTTCCCCTCCGTCGGTCTCCAATCCGAGGGCGTCAAGGTCGTTGCTTCCGATCCGGTAAAGCATGCCACGGGTCTGCACTGTTACCGCGCCGCCCAACGCCTGGGAAATGATCACCTCCGTCTCTTTCTTAAGGACGACCGCGTCTCCCGACGGAATTACCGTGGCCGGGCAATCCCGGGTCAGGACCACCGCGCTTCCTTTTAATTCCTCGCTCATAAATTCAATTCGTAGGGCAGCAGCACGTAGGTCCCCATCGGGTCGCGGAACCGACGTAACTTCTGCAGTTCCCCATAAGCCGGCTCCGTCAGCCACTCCAAGCCGTCCACCGCCACTTCCTTTTTTAATCGTTCGGGCAACTGCACGTCCTCCCCAAAACTTTCCGAAAGCGCATCGTTCAAGGTCTTCTTCGAGGGATATTCGCGTATCGAGTAATCCGCCCCGACATCCGCCTCACGCACCGCCATTGCAATCGCATCCTGAAGCCCCCCGATCGAGTCCACGAGGCCGTTCTCCACCGCGTCGACACCCAACCAGACCCGTCCCTGAGCGACCGCTTCCACCGCCTCACGTTCCATCTCCCGTCCCTCCGCCACCCGGTCCAGAAAGGCGTCGTAAATCCGCTCTGCATAGCTCTGGAAAATCGCCATCTCCTCCTCCGTCTTCGATCGGGAGGGCGTCGTCAGGGTCGCAAGATCGCCGGTTTGCACCGTGTCAAAGGACAAGCCCATCCAGTCCGCCGCGCCCGCGAAATTCGGGATCATGATGTAAACCCCGATTGAACCGGTCAGCGTCGTCGGCTCCGCGAAAATATGGTGCCCCGGGGCGGACAACCAATACCCCCCCGACGCCGCCGTCGCCCCCTGCGAAACAATCAATGGCTTCTCTTCCGCGATCAATCGCAACTCGCGCTGGATCACCTCCGCCGCGTAAGCGCTGCCCCCCGGGCTGTTGATCCGGAGGACTACCGCCTTTACCGCGTCGTCCTTCCGCAGTTCCCGCAGCCGCCTCGATAGCGTGTCCGAGCCGATAAATCCGTCCGACGTGTCTCCCGGCAGAATCACCCCTTCCGCGTAGACCACCGCAATCGTCTTCTCCGGCTTTTTCGAACGATTGAAGGCCGCCTCACCCGACGCGATATAGTCGAGGACACCTACCTGCCGGAACGTTTGGTTTGCTTCGTCAAGAGTCCCTTTCTCGATCATCGCCTCGATCACCTCATCCATGTAGGCCGCGTGGTCAATCAGGCCCGACCCCACCAGCTCGTCGATGTGCAGGATCCCCTTCTCGTCCGAGACCTGCCGGAGAAAATCCGGCTCCACACCCCGGCCTTCCGCAATCGTGCTCACGATTTCATTCCAGGCACCCTCGAGGTAGGCCTCGATCTGCTCGCGGTTCTCCTCGCTCAGAGAATCGCGGAGATACGGTTCCACTGCCGATTTATAGTCCCCCACTTTTGCCACTTGCATCTCGATGCCAAACTTTGCAAAGGCACCCTCATAAAAGAGGACTTCCGCACCAAGGCCGGTCAGGTCCAGCAGCCCGAATGGATTCATGTAGATCTCATCCGCTACCGACATCACATAGAGATCCCGCTGCGTCGCGTTCTTCAGGTAGCCGTAGATCGGCTTCCCCGCCTCCTTAAAAGCGCTCAGGTTCTGGCGCAGCTCTCGCATCGCGGCGTAGCTCGAACCCGAGCCATCCGGCGTGATGTTCCCTGTCAGGAAGATCCCCGTGATCCGATCGTCCTCCGCCGCACGCTCGATCGTCTCCAGCATCTCGTAAAGATAGGTGAAGTTGATATCCGCGTCCTGCAACGCACGCCGGATTGCCAACGGGAGGTCCATTACCGGTGGTTGGTCCGGCAGGCTCCGGTCTAGATCAATGACCAGGTAACTGCCGTTTTCGATCTTCAGCGGCGTTCCCTTCGAAAAACCCGTGGCCAAGACCGCCAGGCTGATGATCCCCATCACGAAAAACAGCACCCATGCCAGCACCAGCGCCAGTGTGTTCTTTAAAAGTCCTAAAATGAATTGTCCCATAAGAAAAACAAAATGACTCCATTCCCCCCTCAGTTTCAACCGCAACTATCCATTCCTTCCCTGTTTTTCAGGACGGGATAGCAGCGAGCGCCCGCTTTTTCGAACTTCAGCGAGGCCAGATCCAGGGAGGTCGTCCCTGGGCCGTCGAAGACGAGACCCCGCTCCCGCGCGCAGGTGTAGCCCGCCATCCAACCCAGGTGGCTCTTCGCCAGAATCGCCAGCGCGCCCTCCGGATCCAGCCCCGCCGCCTCGAAAAAGGACGGATCCGGCGCCAACGCCGGTCGGCTGCAGACCACCAGCCGTAAAGGCCCCGCTTCGATCACCGCGTAGCGCCCCATCGCGAATTCTTGCCCCGTGTAGGTCAGCCCTCGCATCCGGTAACGGCCCTCCCCCGTCTGCACCACCCGCCCGCGGAACCAGAAGGAAGGGGCGCCAATCGAGAAATGGCCTTCTCCCACCACCGCCGAGGCCGCGAAATCGGCGTCCACCACCCAGAGCAGAACCGTCCCCGGCAGGTCCTCCCGATCATCGTAGAGTTGACGAAACGCCTCCATGCTTCGCCCCGCGCTCCCTCCCGAGGTGGCATCCGCCGCATCCACCAGTATCCACGGGCCGTCCCGATGCCGCTTACCGAGGTGCCCACGGATAGCCTCCCAATCCAGCAGCCCGACCCGCCACTGTTCCCGTGTCTCCCACCACTTCCTAGCCAACTCTGCAATTCCCGCTTCCGCCAGGGTCGTCGCGCCAACACATCCCTCCACAAAGCACGCCGTCGCCGCGCAACCCAGCTCCTCCACATCCAGCCACGGCTGCACCGGAAACAGGCTCACATCCAGCACACCCGGGGTATCCTCCAGCTTCCGGGCCCGCGCCAGCAAGCCCTCCAAAGCACCCCATTGGTCACTCGCGTCCGTCGGCGGCATCAGCGCCGACAGCTTTACTACCGCCACCTTCGTCCGGGCCGCCTCCAGGACCAGCTCCGCCGACCGTTCCCCCGTTTCAAAAAAATCGCGATGGGGCATCGTTCGGTAAGCCGTCAGACCATCCGCGTGCCGCACCATCCGCTCCGTCACGTTCGCATGCAGATCCAGAGAAACCACCACCCGGCCCGCAAACCCTAACTCCGTCCGCACCGCTTCTAATAGATCCCCCTCCACGTCATCCACACCCTCCGCGCAGGCCCCTCCGTGCAGATGCAGGAGA
>CAYQKH010000110.1:5270-10560 GCA_964417945.1 uncultured Opitutales bacterium | reverse complement strand
GCGGATGTACATTCGTGAAGTCATAAAAAAGAACCGCGGCTCAGAAAAAGAGTGCATCCCCGCCGCCGCCACCTCGCTCGTTAAGCGTTCGTCCACCCGGATCACAGGCAGCCCGAAACGGCCCTCCAACTCCGCGATGAAGCCATCCACTTCCCGTGCCTTGAAACCGACGGTCCCGTTCATATTCAAGGGGTAGCCGACCACGAACGAATCGATCCGGCGTTCCCGAACGACTTCCTCAATGTGCGCCAATCGCGCCTTCTTCGTTCCCTCAACCGCCGCCTCCAACGGTGTGGCCACGCCGACCTCGTCACCATAGGCCAGGCCGATGCGTCGTTCCCCCCAATCCACACCGAGGTAATTCATCGCGGTCAGGCCTCCTTTAAAGGAGGTGGGGGCGGTCGTCGCCCAGCTCCTTCACCAATTGTTTGACCTGCTGCGCCTGGTCCCTCCGGCATACCAGTGTCGCGTCCGGTGTCGTCACCACGATCAGGTCTTCCACCCCGATCAAGGCGATGGTGTGATCGGCGTGCGCCATCGTGATCGTATTTCGGCAATCGCGGAGCATCGCGTCCCCGCGCACCGAGTTCCCACTCCCATCCACCGGACTGTGCCTCGCGACCGCCGGCCATTCCCCGACGTCGTCCCAATCAAAGGCCGATTCGATCACCACCACGTTGTCCGCCTTCTCCATCAAGGCGTAGTCCACCGAGATCTTTTCCATTTCAGGATAATGCGCCTCCATCACTGCGTCGATCGTCGCACCGTCCTTCAGCGCCGCTTCCATCGCTCGAATTGAGGAGGACAAAACCGGAGCGTGTGTCTCCAACGCCGCTTCCAGCGTGGATACCGACCAGACAAACATTCCTGCATTCCAGAAGAAATCTCCGCTCTCGATGTATTCCCTGGCCGTTTCCTCATCCGGCTTCTCCCGAAATTCGACGACCGAATAAACCGGCAGGTTCTGGGCTTCGCTCCGGATGGTTCCTTTCTGAATGTAGCCGTAACCGGTCGCCGGGTAGCCCGGGGCAATCCCGATTGTTACCATCACCGCGTCCCTCTCCGCGGCCTCGAAGGCCACCTCGAGGACGTCTTGGAATCCGCTGAAATCATCGATGACATGATCCGCCGGAAGGATCGCCAGAAGCGCGTCCGGATCCCGACGTTTAACAAGAAGTCCCGCCAATGCCACCGCCGGTGCCGTGTCCCGGCCAACCGGCTCCCCGATGATGTTTTCCGGCGGAAGCCCCAAACAAACCTCCCGGACCGATTCGACCTGCTCCGAATTCGTGATCACGAAAATGTGATCGGATTCAATCGTATCGCCCAGCCGCAGGATCGTCTGCCTCAACATCGGCTCGTCACCGACGATCGGCAGCAGCTGTTTCGGGCGTTTCAGTCGGCTGACCGGCCAGAACCGTTCTCCCCTCCCCCCGGCCATGATCACAATATATCGATCGTACATATTACCGAATTCTGCCTTTTCCCCAACCCGGGTCAACGGCTTTGCGACCGCGAATCCACCTTCGACCTGCGATCCCGGTTGAAAAAGGTCTCTCCCTTCATCCATGCTCTCGCACTGATATGGAATCCTCACCCAAGTCACTCTCACCGGACGATCTTTCACGCTTCAGTCGGCACCTTGTCCTGCCGCAGATTGGGCTCAAGGGCCAATCCCGTCTGAAGCAATCTCGGGTGTTGATCATCGGGCTCGGGGGCCTGGGCAGTCCCGCCGCCCTTTATCTCGCTGCGGCCGGAGTCGGCACCCTCGGGCTCTGTGATTTCGACCGTGTCGAGTTGCATAACCTGCAACGTCAGATCATTCACGATACCGCCGCCGTCGGAAGCCGGAAAATCGAAAGCGCCGCCCAGCGCCTCCGAAACCTCTACCCCGGCATCAACCTCCACCTCCATCCGGATGGCATCCAGCCCCACAATGCCCTCGAATTGCTTTCCGGCTACGACCTCGTCCTTGACGGCTCCGACAACTTCGGCACCCGCTACCTCGTCAACGATGCCTCTGCCCTCGCCGGAAAACCCCTCGCCTACGGGTCGATCTTTCAGTTCGAGGGACAAGTCAGCTTTTTCCACCCCGCTCGGGGCTTCCCCTGCTATCGCTGCCTCTTCCCCCGCCCTCCCGAACCCGGCACCGTGCCCAATTGTGAGGAAGCCGGAGTTTTTGGTGCCCTCTGTGGTATTGTTGGCAGTCTTCAGGCGATGGAATCCATCAAATGGCTTGCCGGGGTTGGGGAGCCTCTCGCCGGGCGCCTCCTCGTCATCGATGCCCTCTCCATGGTCTTTCGCACCCTCAACCTGAAAGCGGATCCGGATTGCCCCCTCTGCGGCAAGTCCCCAAAAATTCGAGATCTGACGACTGAAAATTACGCATACGACTGTCAGGTGAACCCCGAATCCAGCCCTCCCGTGGAAACGATTGACCCTTTGACTCCGCCCGCCGCCATCGACGTGGAACAGGCCGCCCACCTCCTCCAAGACCGGCCTGAAGACGTCGTCCTCCTCGACGTCCGCGAGCCCTACGAACGCGAGATCTGCGCGATCGAGGGGAGCCTCCACCTTCCCATGGGAAAAGTTCCGGACAGCCGGGACCAGCTTCCCCGCGACCGCACCCTCCTGATTTACTGCCATCACGGGGGCCGCAGCGGGCAAGTCACCCATTTTCTCCGGACGAAGGGGTTTTCACGGGTCGCCAATGTGGAAGGTGGAATCGATGCCTGGGCGCGGCTCATCGAGCCCGGCATGCGCCGATATTGACCGGAGCGACAACATTGTCCGGATCGGCCCCATGCTCCAGAGCCTGCGCAAGTCCCTCAATAACCCCTCCTCAGGGGGCCGATCCTCGCCGACGACATCGTCCGACAACATCGCCCTGACCGCCATTCAGGCCGAGCAGGCGCGGAGCCTTCAAACTCAGGAAGATTTCCCGGGCTCGTAACCCGCAGCCGGTCCACCCACCGGAGCGTATCCCGGGATTCGGCCTTCATCAATTTCGATCAGGTCCGCCACGCATTGAATATCTTTGCTGCGGTCAGGAATCCCCATCTTCTCAAGTGCCTCCGCGATAAACTTCCGGCCCTCCTCACTTCGGCCGATCTGTCCCAGCTTCCGGTTCCAGACGTAGGCCTGCAGGTCCTCCGGGAAAAGTTCGCGAAACCGCCGATCGAGGTCCGCCTCGTCCGACGCCGCCAACACCGCCGCCTCCACCGCATCCGGTTCCACCCCGAGGTGCGCGCACAAAAAACGATCGAAGCCGCGCTTGTAGTTCTTGCGGTAACTCTTCGGCAGCGTCCCGTGGTCCCGGGTATACCGAATCTTCGCGATGAAACGCGGGAGGTGCAGCAACCCCGTTCCGGGATGAGCGGTGTAAGGGCTCGGCAGTTCGGTCAATACCACGCCAGTCGGCCCCAGCGGTTTTTCCTGATCGGTTGCGTCCATAAATGCGTCACCGAATCCTTTGGAATTACGGTGAAATTGCAATGCCCCAGAATTATTCCGCTTCCAATTGCGCCCCGTCCACCGCCCGTCCTCAAGGTGTTTGAGAAGTTGCATGCCGCCTTCCTCTGGGTAATGGTGACGATTAATTATGGCGAATAATCTCAAGTCGACCCCGATCTTCCGGGTTTCCCGTTACCTCTTCCGCTACAAGCCTCTGTTCGGGATCACCCTTGCCCTCGCCGTCGGCACTACCCTTTTCGGGGTTCTTGCCCCCAAGGTGATCGGCATTGTCATCGACTCCGTCCTGCAAAACCGGCAGACCGACCTCCTCTTCTGGGGCATCGCTCTCCTCCTGCTCCTCTTCCTCGGCCGCGAAGGTCTCAATTCTTTGCGCATCCGAGCCAATAACACCCTTGAGCAGAAAGTCCTTATCGACCTGCGCAACGAACTCCACCGCAAGTTGCTCGACCTCCCGATCGGATTCTTCGATCAGCGGAAATCCGGCGATATCGCTGCGACCGTGATCGACGATGTCAACGATGTCGAACGCGCCCTTCTCGACGGCACCGAGCAGGGCGTAACCGCCATCCTTACCCTCATCGGGATCACCCTCCTTATGGTCACGGAAAATGCCACCATGGCCCTCTTCGTTTTCCTTCCCGTCCCGCTTCTCGTCCTCATGAGCCTCCATCACGCACGGCGCATGCGGAAAAGCTGGAGGGCGGTCCGCGATGCCTCCGGCGACCTTAACAGCCTCCTCGTCGAGGACATCCAGGGAAACCGGCTTATTCAGGGGTTCAGCCTACAGAAAAGGGAACAGCAACGCTTCCAGGGAAAGGCCGAGAACCTGCGCGGCCTCACCCTCAAGGCCATGTATCGCTGGTCCATCTTCGGACCCGGCGTCAGCTTTATTTCCGAACTCGGCCTCCTCGGCGTCATCGGCTATGGCACCTTCCTCCTCATCAACGAGCCCGAGACCTTTACCGTCGGCAACCTCTCCATGTTCATCATTTACTCACAGATGATCATCCAGCCCATCCGCACCCTTTCCCAGATGACCCAGCTCATCAGCACCGGGAATGCTTCCGGCGACCGCGTCTTCGACCTTCTCGACGAGCCCGTCACCATCCGCAGCCAGGATAAAGCCCACACCTTCCCTGAGGGCAATGTCGAGGTCGTCTACCGCAATGTCGGATTTACTTACACTGACCGGCGCCAAGTGCTCCGCGAATTTAACCTTACCCTCCCCAAAGGAAAGGTCACCGCCCTCGTCGGCCATACCGGCGCCGGAAAAAGCACCATCGCCAACCTCCTCCTCCGCTATTATGATGCCCAGGAGGGGGATGTCCTCTTCAACGGGACCTCCGTCAAGAAAATCGACCTCGAACAACTTCGCACCCATATCGGCGTGGTCGCCCAAGACCCCTTCCTTTTCGATGCCTCAGTCCGCGAGAACCTCATCATGGCCGCCCCCGGCGCAAATGAACCCAAGATGATTGAAGCCCTCGAGGCGGCCTGCGCTTGGGATTTCGTGCGCAAACTGCCCGACGGCCTCGATACCCTCATCGGCGAGCGCGGAATCCGCCTCTCCATGGGTGAAAAACAACGTCTCACGATCGCTCGGGTTCTCCTCAAGAATCCCCCCGTCGTTATCCTCGACGAGGCGACCTCTTCCGTCGATACCATCACCGAACGCCTTATCCAAAAGGCCCTCGTTACCCTCACCGAGAACCGGACCGTCCTTGTTATCGCCCACCGCCTCTCCACCGTGCACCGCGCCGACCAGATTATCGTTCTTGATAATGGGAAAATTATTGAGTCCGGCAGCCACGACGAC
>CAYQKH010000110.1:0-5260 GCA_964417945.1 uncultured Opitutales bacterium | reverse complement strand
AATTCGAGGGTCACTATGCCCGCCTCTGGAATCACCAGCAGGATCTTATCCCTGAATATTCCGATTAATTCCCCCTTTTTATTCAATCTTGACCCTTGGCCCTCCCTTACCTTCCCTTGCACAGTGGACGATTAAACGTTTTCACTTCATCTATTACCTCCCATGAGCGATCAACCCATTGAACGGGTTTTCGAAGTTAAAAACAAACTGGGGATCCACGCCCGGCCCGCCGCCATGATCGTCCGCATTGCCAATAAATACGAATCCGAGGTCCTCGTCGAAAAAGATGAAGAGCAAGTGAACGGCAAAAGCATTATGGGGTTGATGATGCTCGCAGCCGGCCAGGGCTCCAAACTCAAGTTTACCGTGCACGAAGCCACCGCCGAAGCCTTGCTCGATGAGCTCAAGGAGCTCTTCGAACGGAAATTTGAAGAATCCTGACCTCTCTCGCGTCCCCCTTTTTACCCCTTTTTCACTCCCGACCCCAGCGGGGCCTCCACCACGACCCAAAATTTCCATAGAACTGTAAACCAGTATCTTATGCTGGCGTTACATTTCGTAAAACGTGAGATTGAGGTCTTGCTCAGTATCGATTCTGTTCACCCTATGCAAAGAGATTAATTTTAGACCTAAAACCAGTTAAGGGATCATGTTGGCCCACCGATATGTTGTTTTAGAGCGCGCATGAAGGGTTTCTCCAGAGGCGACGGGTTTACCCTTGTCGAAATTATGATCGTCGTTGTCATCATCGGATTGCTCGCCGGCATCGCCATCCCCACTTTTGTCGGCATTCGCCAGAGGGCCCAAACCACACGGATGGTTAATGATTTTCGAACCTTCAGCAACGCTTTCGAGGTCCACGCCTTTGAACTGGGCTATTGGCCGGACGATGTTGACCGCGGGGTCATCCCTCCCACCGTCACTGAATATCTGAAGGGTGAGGGCTTCGCCGAGCGCACCCCAATCGGTGGCTATTGGGACTGGGATTTCGATATCGGCGCAGTCTATGCCGCCATATCCGTCGTCGACCCGACCGTCGGGGAAGCTGTCCTCCAGAAGATCGACAACAACCTCGATGATGGAGTCCTCACCTCGGGGTCCTTTCAGCGGGTCGAGGACGGCCGCTACTCCCTTATCCTCGAAGACTATTAAAACAGGTCGCGAGGCCCTTATTCGCTTATCTTATCGGGATACAACTCCGGGCGATTCCCCGTAAGGACGGTCTCCGGAATCGGCTGCGCGACCGCTTTCCCGTGCGTTCTCCCCGTTGCCAGATGGAAGAGCGTGACCGCTACCCAAACCAGATCCTCAAGAATCAGGTATGTACTCGGCACCAGCAGCAACGTGATGAAAGTGGCGAATAGCACCCCGAAGCCAAGCGAGAGCGCCATTGGGATCAGGAACTGGGCCTGCAGGGATTGCTCCAGAAGGATCGGGCTGAGCCCCGCAAAAGTCGTCAGCGAGGTCAGGAGGATCGGCCGGAAACGTGCCGCTCCCGCCTCCCAGACCGCTACTGAGAGCGGAATTCCCTTCCGGCGGTTCCGGTTCACGTAATCAACCAGCACCAGCGAGTCATTCACCACCACACCCGACAGGGCGATGATCCCCAACATCGAAAGAAGGCTGATATCCTGGATATTCATCCATGGAATGAAGTGGGTGAACCAGTGCCCGAGGATCGCTCCCCCAATTCCAAAGGGAATCACGAACATAACAATCAGCGGCTGGAGGTAGCTTCGGAACGGAATGGCCAACAGTGCGTAAATCAGGAATGCCACGAGGATCGCCCCGCTGAGAAGACTTGCCTGAGTTTCTTCCCAATCCCGGGCTTCCCCACCTTTGACCAGAGTCACCCCGGGGTAATTCGCTTCAATTTGATCGATGATCGGCGGATCACCCGTCGGCTTCCGGGGACCCTTGCTTCCGTAAATGGCTTTGTTGATCTGGCCGAAGTCGGCGACTTCCTTGTCCGCGTCCGCCTGGATGTTGATTACCCGTCGGCGATCAATTCGGGAAATCGCGGGAAATCCTTCCCCCATATTTAAGTCAGCCACCTCGCTGATCGGGATCTCCACTCCCTCCGGCGTGCGGATGCGCATCTCCTCAAGACTCCCGAGCGAGATCCGTTCCTCCTTCGGGTAGCGGATCATCACTCGGATATCGTCCCGTCCCCGCTGGATCCGTTGCGCTTCCGCACCGTAAAACGCCGCGCGGACCTGGCTCCCCAACTCTATTGGAGTCAAACCCAGCAGCTCCGCCTCCGGCTTTAGCTCCAGCTTTATCTCCTGCTTGCCTTCGGAAAAGGTGTCCCGGATGTCGAAAAGACCGGGAAAGGTCTGCAACTCCTCCCGGATGTCCCGCGCTGCCGCCCGCAGGTCCTCGAAGTCCGGCCCCGTCAAGCGGATGTCCACCGGCAGACCGCTCGGCGGCCCCGCCGAAGCATTGAACCGCAGCTGCCGCGCCCCGGGAATCGACCCCACCTTCTCCCGCCAGCGCTCCGAGATCTCCATTGCATCTGAATCCCGGATCTCCGATTTGCTCAACTCCACTAGCACAGACGCCAGGTTTGTCCCGCTCGCCCCCTCGCCAAATCCTACGAACGCCGCGGTGTGTTTCAGCGGGTTGCCCTTCCCCGCCGTCACATCTTCCGACACGATGTCGTCCATCGCCCTCATGATCCGGTCGATCGCCCGCTCCGTCTGGCTTACCGAGGAGCCCTCCGGCAGCTTCAGGTCCACCAGGATAAAATCACTCGGAACGGAGGGAAAAGGCGAAAACTTTACCCAGCCTCCCATGATCAGCCCAGCGCAGAATATCAGGATTGCGAAAAATCCGGCCAGCGTCGGGTAGCGCCAGTTTAGGCAGATCCGCAACACCGGACGGTAAATCTTGTCGATAAATCGTTCCAGCCCGTCCGCCACCGCCCGCTGCATCCGAGAGAGCGGGTTCAGCTTTTTCCGCCCGCTGCGGTCCCCCACCTTGCAGAGGGAGAGGTGGTAGGGCAGCACCAGCTTGCTCTGCACCAGCGAGAAAAGCAGGGTCGGGATCACCACCAGAGGGATCGCCGCGAAAAACTTCCCCAGCTCCCCCGGGAGGAAAAGCACCGGGATAAACGCCACTGCCGTCGTCAACACCGCGTAGGTTACCGGGGTCGCCACCAGGTGGGTTCCCCGAATCGACGATTCCACCCCGGGCCCGTTTCGCTGGAACTCCGTAAAAACACTTTCCCCCACGACGATCGCATCATCCACCACGATCCCTAGCACCAGAATGAAGGCGAAGAGCGAGAGCAGATTGATCGATACCCCGATCACCGGGCCCAGCAGGAACGTCCCGAGGAAACTCACCGGGATCCCCAACGCCACAAAAAACGCCAGCGAGGGGCGCAGGAAAAGCGATAGCGTCAGCATCACCAAGAGCAGCCCGTAGAGCCCGTTTTCCACCAGCATCTTGATCCGGCCCTGCAGGTAAAATGAGGAATCCCCCCAGGGGGCGATCGTGATCCCCTCCGGAAGCCAGGTGGACTTGGCCTCCTCCACGTAGTCGAAGACCATCCTCGAAATCTCCAGCGGGTTCTCGTCCCCCACCTCCCGCACCAGAACCAAGGCTGCCGGTTTCCCGTTGAAACGGGTGATCACCGGATCGTCCGTAAACCCGTCGACCACCCTCGCCACGTCCCCAAGCCGGATGTGCGTCCCGTCCGGCCGCGCGATTAATACCAGGTTTTCGAACTCCGGTCCCTTATAGGCCTGTTCCTTCGTCCGCAGGAGAATTTCTCCGCCTCCGGTCTTGATCGAACCGCCCGGCAGGTCCAGAGAATTCCGCTGGACCGCGTTCACCACCTCCTGGAAGGTCAAACCGTATTTCCGTAAGTTCGTCTCCGAAACTTCGATGGAAATCTCGTAATTGCGCACCCCCTGGACGAAGGCCTGAGAAATCCCCGGCTTCAGCGTGAGATCGTCGCGGGCCTTTTCCGCCAGCTCCTTCAGCGCGCGCTCGTCCGCCTCCCCGTAGATCGCCAGCCAGATCACGTCCCGCTGAATCAGCAGCTCCTCCACGATCGGGCGCTCCGTCTCGACCGGGAAGGTCGTGATTGCATCCACCCGCGCCTTGACGTCGTCCTTCACCCGCGAAACATCCGCACCCTTCCGCACCTCGGCATTCACCACTCCGTAGCCCTCTTGCGCCGTGGACCGGATCTCCTTGATCCCATCGACCGCCTGGATCGCCTCCTCGATCCGGATAATCACCGCCTCCTCCACCTCTTCCGGTGCCGCGCCGAGGTAAGGAACCCGCACCGTGATGATATCGAGGGAAAACTGCGGGAACAGCTCGCGTTTGATCGAGGCCAGCGAGGCCAGGCCCCCCACCACGATGATCAGCATCACGAGGTTGGCCGCCACGCCGTTTCGGGTGAACCAGGCGATCATCAGACTTCCCCCTCCTCTCCGATGCTTTCCGCGACTTCCAGCTCACGCCCCGTCCGCCCGCCCGGGCTTTCTTTCACCTGCCCGTCCTCATCCACCGGAAGCACCCGCATGCCCTCGGTGAAAAAGAGGAGAGGGGTCAGGCAGAGCGCGTCGCCGGGCCTCAGTCCGGAGTTCACGATCACGCTGTCCGCGTCCGTCTTCACCACCCCCACCTCCCGGGACTGCAGCCGGTTCTCCGCTCCGAGGACGTAAACCCGGTTTCCATCCTTCAGTACCGATCGCGGAAGCCGATACGCCTCCTCCACCGCGATTCCCTCGATTTCCGCCTCAACAAAAAGCCCGACACGCAGCGGGGGCTTTATCGACCCCTCATCCTTTCTCAAAGAGTAGGGATCCTCCACCTCCGCAACCACGTTTAACAGCCGGGACTGCGTATCGATGGCCCCGTTCGTCCGCGTGATTCTCCCTTCCCACTGATGCCGTTCACCCCCGAACTCCGCCTGAAGGACCACGTTTGGGTAAGGCCCCGTCGCTCCCTCCCGATACTGTTCCGGCAGATTCAGGAACCCCACTTCCGTCGCCGAAAGCGGAAGACGGATTTCCGCCACCTCCACGCTATAAATTTCCGCCAATTGGCTCGCCCGTGCATTGATCGACTGCCCCACATCCACCTGCTTCCGGCGGACCCGCCCCGCGTAGGGTGCCCGCACCTCCGTGAAACGGAGGTTGCGCCCCGCAATGCGCAGCGCCGCCTGTGCCGCCTCCCGGTCGGCCTCGGCCTTCGCCAGCTGCGGCTTGCGCAAAACCAGATCGGTGGGCTTGCCGCGGCC
>CAYQKH010000109.1:0-10585 GCA_964417945.1 uncultured Opitutales bacterium | reverse complement strand
CGGACTTTCACCGGACAAGAAGCGCCTCGCTTCGCTCGGCGCACGAACGCTAAGCCCAGGTGACGATGACAGGCGCTACGCCTGCTGAGCAGGAGGAGTGCGTGGCAGCGTTACCTGCGGCGACTTGTTCGCAGCAATCATTGTTTTTCAAGGAGATCTCCTTCTACGTATTGATGGATCAAACCTGAAATGAATGCCTGATAGGGAATTCCTTTTTGGGCGGCCTTTCTTTGAATCCCTTGTAAATCGTGGCTGCTCAATCGGATATTAATCCGCTTATCTTTTTTAAATGTGTTTTCTCCCGCAATTCTGAGTTGTTCCAGGAATTCCGGGCTTGGAGCTTCCAGATCAAGGTCTCCTCGATCATAGGCCTCTAGAATGCTTTTTTCTTCGTCACTCATTTTCTTTTCCGATTTCTTTTAAATAGTCTTTGGTTGCTTTGCGGCTTGGAAATGCTGTTTTCAAAAAGATGGTCTCGTCGTCCATGACATAGGGGACAAAATAAATGTAGTCATTTATGGGAACTAAAAAGACTTCCTGGTGGGGAAATTTGTCTTGGTTTGGATGTATGGTTCTTTTCCACAGGATCCCGTTGGTCAGGAGCAGCGCAATCTCTTCAAAAGAGATGTTCCTTTCCATTTTCAGTTGCTCGTTTTTCGCGGGATCCCAATCAAATCTCACATTCAAAAAGTGTGCCTTTTAGGCACCTTTGTCAATTTTTTCCTGCGAACGTAGAGGCCACGGACCGCGATTAGCGGTTCCGTGCGCCGACTGGTTCTCCTTTTTTGAAACCGCTTATCCACGCTAATCTTTCGCTAATCTTTTCTCTTGATGAGCGGAGATCAGCGGAGATCAGCGGTTTTCTTTTCATGGCATTTCTAACTTTTCCTTCAGACCCTCAAAAGCTTGAAGCATTTCCTCCCATCTGCTCCCTCTGCTTCATCTGCGGCCTATTTATTCTTTCCGGGGAGAACAGTATTAAACGTACACTTTTGCAGATATTTGTATTAAAATCGAGCACATTCAACATTGTGCTTAACCTATTGATTGGAAGCGGTTTAAAGAATCCACCCTGGCGGTTATGCGCCACAATGGCGCTGTTTTTGGCGCTAGCCCATACGAACACGCACGCAGGTTAGGAGCCAATTTGACCCACTGAGGCACATGAGCGGAAGGGAATCGGTAGTGAAAAAGGCTTTCCTTTTGGAACCCGTTCGGGCGATCGCCGGAAGTTTCCTGGAGCCTTGTACCGGCACCGGTTCCCCGCTAACCGGCACCCTCCGACGAAAAGCCGAAACCCCCTTCTTTTTCTTTGACAGTGAACAGTCGATCACCTATACATCTGATCAATACCCAGTCCTATTTCCCTTTAACGGAAAACATCATGAAAGACCTCACCCTTCGCCAACAGGAAATTCTCGGCTTCATCCAAATATCCCTTCGGGAAAACGGCTATTGGCCGAGCATTCGGGAGATCCAACAACATTTCGACTTCAAGAGCACGAATGCCGTCATGGGCCACCTCCGCGCCCTTGAGAAAAAGGGCTACATTAGCCGCATCCCCGGGCAGGCCCGCACCTTCCGTATCACTTACCAGAGCGACGAAGACAAGAAGCCCGAGGGCGCGATGGACGTCGTCGAGTTCGATCTCGAGCTCCTCGGGCAGATCGCAGCCGGTTATCCCGACGGGGTCGAAACCGCCGGGGAAATCACCCGCATCCAGATGGATGAGGCGACCGCCAGGATCCACCGGTCCCGCCGCTCCTTCGCCCTAAAAGTCCGCGGGGACAGCATGGTTGACGCCGGAATCTACGAGGGCGATGTCGTCATCCTTGAGCCCCGCCTCCCCAACAACGGCGATATCGTCGCCGCCCTTATCGACGGAGAGACCACCCTCAAGCGCTTTATCCAGAAAGGGGACAAGCCGCCCTTCCTCAAGGCCGAAAACCCGTTCTACCCGAAGCTCTATCCCGTTTCCGAGCTGGTCATCCAAGGCGTCGCCAAGGCCGTCGTCCGCAGCCTGTAAAGCCCCCCCGCAGGAGAGGGGTCATCCCTCGACCCTACCTGGCACAAAGCACCTTGCAGGGGAGGGTTCCCTGACGCGGCGTAGCTTGCCAAAGTGAAGACGGTCATCCCTCGACCCGACAATCCCGTAGGCCGGTGCTTCAACCCGGCCCTCCTTTCCATCCAACACCTTCCCAAGAGGGTTCCCCTTTCGCGTATTTAGCGTATTTCGTAGTCGATCAAGAAGACCCCTGATTTGTGCTTATCAGGCGCTTTAGGACAAGCTTTACGAATCGGCCCAATCCCGCTTACCCTCCGCTATGCGCTTAAGCGGAAAATCCATCATCGGCTTTGCCCAGGGCAAAGCTACCGACTCCACCTTTCACGCCGTCAACCCGGCAACCGGCGAGGCCCTTGAGCCCGCCTTTTCAAATATTTCCATATCGGAGGTAGACCAGGCCGCTGTACTTGCCGACTCCGCCTTTTCCGCCTATGCCGCCCTTCCCCCGCATCGCCGAGCCGCCTTTCTCCGCGAAATCGCGGACCGGATCGAAGCCCTCGGCAAAACCCTTGTCCAGCGTGCCATGGCGGAAACCGCCCTTCCGGAGGCCCGAATCCAGGCCGAGACCACTCGCACCACCAACCAGATCCGAATGTTCGCGGACCTCATAAAAGAAGATTCCTGGGCCGATCCCCGGATCAATCCGGGCGACCCCGACCGGGAACCCCTCCCCAAGCCAGACATCCGCTCCATGCTTCGCCCCCTCGGCCCCGTCGCCGTCTTTGGAGCCAGCAACTTTCCCCTCGCCTTTTCCGTGTCCGGCGGAGACACCGCCTCGGCTCTTGCTGCCGGCTGCCCCGTCGTCGCCAAAGCTCATCCCTCCCACCCCGGTGTCTCCGAATTGGTCGGGAGTGCGGTCCGGGCCGCCGCCGAGGCCTGCGGCATGCCCGATGGGGTGTTTAGCTTGATCATCGATGCCCGAATTGAGTCCGGGCAAGCCCTCGTCCGCCATCCCGCAATCCGCGCCGTCGGCTTCACCGGTTCCCGCCGGGCCGGAATCGCCCTCATGGAAATCGCTGCCCAGCGGCCCGTCCCTATCCCCGTCTTTGCCGAAATGAGCAGCGTCAACCCTGTCTTCCTCCTCCCCGGTGCCCTCGAGGAACGCGCCGACGCCATCGCCGCCGGGCTCACCGCCAGCTGCACCCTCGGCGTCGGGCAATTCTGCACCAACCCCGGCCTCGTCTTCCTCCCCACCGGCGAGGCCGCAGACGCCTTTATCCAATCCGTCGCCTCCCAATTCGCCGAGGCACCTCCCGGTGTCCCCCTCAATGTCGGCATCCATAAGGCCTACCGCGAGGCCGTCTCCAATCGCGCCGGGATCGACGGGGTCACCTCCCGTGTCCTCCCCACTGACGACGACCGTGCGAACACCATCCGCCCTACTCTCTTCGTCACCGATTTCACAACCTTCCTCGAGCATCCCTCTCTCGCCGGGGAAATTTTCGGGCCCACCACCCTCTTCGTCCGATGCCCCGACCCCGAATCCATGGTCCGTGCCGCGCAATCTTTTGAGGGGCAGCTCACCGCTACCCTCCACTTCGCCGGCGATGAACTCGAGCTTCACCTCCCACTCGTCCGCGTCCTCGAATCCGTGGCCGGTCGCGTCCTCTTCAACGGTTTCCCCACCGGCGTTGAGGTCGGTCCCGCCATCGTCCATGGAGGACCCTTCCCCGCCACCTCCGATGGCCGCTCCTCCTCCGTCGGCACCCACGCCATCTCCCGCTTCTGCCGACTTATCGCCTGGCAGGACGCTCCTTCTGCCATCCTCCCACCCGCCTTGCGCTGATCCTTGAACAGATGCTTATTCCATTCCCGCCTTTGTTTGTATTAATAACTCATATGCATTGCATTGGCTTTGCTTTGCATTGAAATGTATTTTCATGACTTCTTCAAATTCGCCAAGCTTTCTTTGTTACTTTTTATTTAGTTGGCTATCAATTATTTAGCGATTTTTCCTTGGTTCGCGCATAAGTCGTGCTTAATTGGATAGCATGAAGCCAGATGCTGTCTCAAAACCGAAATCTAAAAGAAAGTGGATTTTATTATTTTCCGGAATCTTCCTCCTAATTGGTCTCGCATCCGTCACGATTCCGGTTCGGAACTGGCAGAACGAACAGGTATACCTGAAGACCCGTATGGCGATCGCCCAGGGCGACGCGGAGCGGGCCCGTCACTACATGGAGGTGTTGAACCAGCGCCTTCCTGGACGGGAGCGGACGCTTCGTCTGCAGGGGGACTTTAAATTGTTCCTAAACGATCCCAGCGCGCTGCGTAGTCGGCGGGATCTCGTTTTGAACTATCCCGACGCGGAAAACCGTTCCGCCCTCGGCCTCGCGCTCCTGCATTTCAACGAATGGGAATCGGCACGCACCCTTTATCAGAGCTGGCCGATGGCGGAGCGCGCCGATCTCGGGTTTGCGATCTTTGGCGGCGCCTACAACTACAGCATCGGAAACGTGGGCCAGGCCTTGATCCATTTCGCGGACGCCCGACGTCTCGACCCGACAAACCCGCACCACGTCATCAACACCGCCGCGATCCAGATCGCAATCGGTTCGGAGACCGACCGCGATTTCGCCTTTCAAACCCTGGTGGGCTCCCTAAAGTCACCTGAAGCCGGAAATGCGGCCGCCCGCGTGCTCCTTGAAGCAGGAGTTCAGCAACAGAACCCAGACTACCTCCACTTTGCCGCGACCGCCTTCTGGACCGATCCCAGCGCCATCGAGTCGATGAAAACCGCCGCGCTCGAAGCCGTGGTCGCCGCCCCTGACTTCGACTGGGAAGCCTGGCTCTCGGAGCTGGACGCCTCCGCTACCCTTCGTCTTGAAGAACGCAATCGTCTCCTCCTCAAACTACTGGAAAGCGACCGGGAAACGATCGCCTTCGAATGGACCCGCTCCTGGGATCCTGTCCTCCGCGGGGCGGACGCCCTCCTCGTAACAGTTGCCGAGGTGCTGCGAAGTAATGGTCGGACCGACCTTCTCATCGACCACCTTCAGGAGCGCCGCTGGGGAGAGAAAGCGTATCTTCGCCACGCTTACATGGGCTACGCTTTCGAGCACTCGCAATTTACTTCCGCGCAGTCCCGCACCCGCAACTATTTGGAGCGTGCCTGCAAAGAAGCGCTCAAGTCGGAAAAAAAAGCCCTTGTTCTCGCCTCCCTCTATCTTGACTGGGGTATGAAATCCGCCGCACGCGACCTCCTCGAGGCCGCCGCCATCGCGGGCTTTAACGGACAGCCTTGGGAAGCCATGGAAATCCTTTACTTTCAAAACTTTCAGGATGAAGCCTTTCTTTACTCCCGTGTCCGGGAGCGCTACGAGCAATCCCCCAAAAACCTTTTGACTCGCAATAACCTCGCCGCCCTTGCCACTTCCCTCGGAACCGACGGTGAACTGGCCCGGACGCTCGCCGAAGAAAACCTCCGCGCCCATCCCTATAATCCGGATATCGTTTCGACCTACGCCCTGACCCGGGTGGCCGACGACCCGGAAGCTGTTCTTGACCAGGTCGCCCCCCTCCTCCGGGCTCACCCCGACCACTCCGGCCTGCGTCTCTACTATGGTCAGGCCTCCCGCCTCCTCGGATTGCCGAATCCCTTCGCTGCGGAAGCTCCCCAGCTTTTACAATCCAACCAATGGACCCGCCTGGAACGCCGGTGGCTCGAAGAGTGGACGGCGGACACCTCCAGCCTGAAGCTCGCCTCCAACCAGCGCTAAACCCCGACTCCGATCCCCGATGATGAAAAATACGTTTCGCAGTGCCTGGGTCCTCGGTCCGCTGACCCTTCTGATCGGCCTCTCCTCTCTCCTCGACGCCGGCGTCGTCAGCTACTTCCGCTTCGAACAGGATAATGACCCCAACCCAAGCCGCATCGTCAGCCCGGACGAAATGGGTGGACCCGATTTCATTTCCGACTCCGCCCGCCTTGACGACTCCGCCAACCCGGGCTCCCTCCCCAACACCGTCGTTCCCCAGACCGGAGCACCCAACACCAGTAGCCTCGACGGGCTTATAGATATCGACGGATCCATCGCCTACAACAGCGCCCTCGACCTGCCCAGCCTCACCGTTGAGCTCTGGGCCCGGACCGAGGAAAGCACCGCCGTCGTCATTTCCCGGAGCACTACCTCCAATGTCAATAACAGCATCAGCGACGGCTTCCGGATCTACGACCCCTCCGATATCAAGGTTCAATACTACGTGACCAATGGCATCACCAACACCTTGGTTACGATCGACACCAACGAGGCCTTCGACAATGTCGGCTCCCGCGGCGATGGCAACACGAATTGGCGGCACCTCGCCTTCTCCTACGAAGCCACCACCGGGGTCGGAACCGTCTACCTCGACGGCGTTACTGTTGGCTCCAACGACGGCACCGACAACCGCGACCTCTACTGGGGCGCCGGCTCCCCCCAGCCCATTGTTCAGGTCGGAGTCATGATGGACGGCTACAACTTTTCCAAGGGCAACACCGACGACGGATTCATCGATGAAATCCGCTTTTCCAACGTCGCTCTTGAGGAGGACGACCTTCTCATCAATCCGGTTCCCGAGCCCTCCACCATCCTCGGGGGAATCGGTCTCAGCCTCTTTGCCGCCATCCAGATCTGGCGTCGCCGTCGTAAGGACAAACCGGCTACGGATTGACCCGGAGATAAGCCTTCACCGTCGCGCACTCCTCGCCCTTCGATGGACCATGCGGCCGAATCGTGTAACGGCCCACCGCCGCCGGAATGATGAAGGTCTCCGCGTAATGCACGACAAAGGGCTCGAAGACCCCCTCCGGACTCTCCACGACCGCTTCCGCCCCCTGGACCAAGTTGAGGACGTGGACACTATCCCCACGGGTATCGTGGGCAACCGTCCCTTTAAACCAGTGACGCCGGGTCTCGAAGGCTTCGCTCCGATAAAGCCCGGTCCGCCCCCCCCGCCAGTCGGAGCCTTCCCCCACCGGCTCCACCGCGTTGACCAGGTGGTCCCGGACCCAGGTTTCCGTCCGTTCCCACTGCAGGTTCGCCGCCCCGCGTTCGAGGTTGATCGGCCGGGGGAGTCCGTTCAGGTCGAGGCGCGCCCAATCCCACATCTTGAACGTGAAAATATAGGGCGTGTGGCTGATCTCCAGGACCATGCTTCCCGCCCCGGAGCAGTGGCAGGTCCCCGCCGGGATCAGGAAATGATCATGCTTCCGCGCCGGAAAACGGGCCACGTAGCGCTCGTCCGGAAACGGCTGCCCGGGATCCTCCGAAGCCGTTTTCAGGTCGTTCAGCATCGCCTCGGGGTCGATCCCTTCCTGCAGGCCGAGGTAAACCTCCGCCTCGGGCTCCGCATCGAGGATGTAGTAGCTCTCGTCCTGCGTATAGTGGAGTCCGAAATGTTCCCGTGCAAAATCCACTAGCGGGTGCACCTGGAAGCTCAGGTTCTGCCCCTGCATCGTGTCGAGAAAGTCGAAACGGATCGGAAATTCCGCTCCGTAGCGCCCGTATACCGGCTCCCCCAACAGTTCCACCGGGTGCCGGAAGACAAGGTTGTTCGAGGGCACCTCGATCCGCTCCCCACCGAACTCCAGCAGGAGGCTGTTCTCCTCCGGAACACAGTCAAAACACCATGCGTAATTCGGCGGACCACCCGGCAGGTCACAGATCTCCCGCATCCACTGCCCGCCCCAGACCCCCGGATCGAAAAACGGCACCACGCGGAAGGGCCGGTGGGCCGCCGTCTTCAGTCCCGCACGAAAACCTTCGCCGCTCACCAGTTTCGGCTCGTTCTCCCGCGTCGTATCAAGGAGAAAGTCAATTCGCCCATAGTGCGTCCGCTTCAGCTTGTCGCAGACCCGCCAGTCGATGAAGTAACTCCGCTTGTATTGAAGCGACGCCTTCCGTTCCCGGTTCTCCACCCCGAGGTTCGAAATCCTATTTGCACGCTGACGTTGCTGGGCCTCCCAGCGGGGCAGATCCGCATAGACGAAGAGGTCCGGCTCCGCCACAAGGCACGCCCCCGGTCCGTAAACCAAGACCCATCCCGAGGCGTTCTCGATCGTTTCACGCGCTGCCTGCAGTCGCACCGGGTCGAGGAAATCCTCCATCCGCAGGCGCGTGAGGAAGCCAAATATCGGGTCATCCCCTCCGAGCCACGGCGCCACCAGCGCGTCTACCGCCTGCGGTTCCAGGAAGACATCCCGCTCGGTTTCGATCACCGCATCGATCTCAAGGCCCGTCCTCAGCGCCGGAAGCACCTCCTCGTCGAGGAGGCCGCTGTAGCACTCCACCGCGAGGACGCCGCTCGCCCCTCCCCTCGATTCGACCGCTGCCTTTAAACGCTCCCCAATCGCCTCCCAGCCCTTTGAAAGATCTCCCTCGAAACCGAGAACCCGCACACTCGGAACTTTATCGTAGGTGCTGTGCCGCAAGCCCAGCCGCTTCAGGTATCCCATCTTACTCCCCTTCCTCAGGCCGGTTGAAATCGTCTTCATAACGGGTAATATCTTCCTGCTGCCAGTTCCCGAAGGCGACCTCGAGAACCCGACAGGGCCTCTCTCCGGCGCAGCTCAGGCGGTGACGGTCTCCCGCCGGAATCCAGATCTGCTCGCCTGGGGCGCAGTCCCGGAGCGTCTCCCCGACCTGCACCCGCGCCCCCGCATCAAGCACGATCCACAACTCGGCTCGCCCCGTGTGGGATTGCAAAGAAAGGCGCTGTCCCGGCTTTACCTCCATCAGACTGACCGTGCAGTCCTCATTATGGGCATACTGTTCAAAAGAACCCCAGGGGCGCACCACCGTGCTCACCTCCGGCTTCTTCTCGGGGATCGGCTTCGTTCGATAATCCATTTTAAATTCGCTCCGGGTTAGCGGTCGAGGAGCACCGGCACCCCGGCTTCCTCCACCACTTTCTTCAAGAAGTTGCGTTCGGCGATCGCGCCGTAATCATGACCGGCGTCCGCGGGATAAACCCCGAAATAGCGTAGGGGCTCCGACCCCGTATTGATCGTCCGGTGGGCGGTGTAGCCGGGCACGTAAACCATTCGACCCGCGCTCAGTGCTTCGAGCCGGGAAAGACCGCTCTCCTCATCCTCCAGAAGCATCAACCCGCTACCGTCCAGCCCGATATAAAATTCCGCCGCCTCTCTCCGCTCATGGTAATGGCCCTTCGTTAAAAAATATTCATTGCCGACCATCCCCGGGTAAAGCACCCCCAATCCGCAGTGGAGATCCCCGGGACCAGAACCCGGATCAACACTCGACACCGTGTAGACGAGGGGATCGCCCCCCTCTAGCGCTCTGAGGGTGGCCGCCTCATCCGCAAAACAACCGGCCAGCTGGCTCAAGCGTCGCTCCGTCGCGGTGCCCGTCTCCAAAGATCCGGTTGAGGCATCATAGGCAAAGGAAAAGAGGGTCTCGGCATTTAGTTTCATCAGCTGTCTATCCGCTCGGAAGTTACTCTCAGGTTTTCAATGATCCCCTCGTCGATGTCAACGCCACCCAGGAGCATCGCCTCCAGCACCGCGCCGACCACCGGCGCAAAGGTTGCCTCCCGGACAACGGATCCGCCGACCGCCTCCCCGATTGCCCGCTCCAAACGCCCCCGATAGATGGGGTGCTCCGTCAGCCCCCCCGCGAGAATTACCTCCACCGTTACGAGCTCCAGCTCCTTCGTCGTCACCGCCACCAATTCCGCCAATCCCGCCGCTCCTTCGCCGAGGATCGTCTCCGCCACCGGATCCCCTTCCGCTTCCAAATCGAAGAGGACCCGCGCCAAACCGGCCAGCTCGTGCCGCGCCAACCCGATTCGGTGGACCCGGTGCATGAAGTCTTCAACCGCCCCGACCCCGAGAAACGCCATCACCCGCTCCTTCAGACCGGTGACCGGCAGGCGGCCGTCCGCCTGCCGCACAAACGCCTCCAGCCCACGGCGCCCCATCCAACCCCCGCTTCCCACGTCGTCCGCCAGGCTGCCCCATCCCCCGCACTGGTAAGTCCGGCCCTCCGAATTCCGCCCGTAACAACTCGATCCCGTCCCCGCGATCAGTGCGATCCCTGGACCCAGCACCAGCCCGCCCCGCAGCGCAATATGGATGTCATGGTGCACCCCAAGCCTGCAATGCAGTCCCAGTCCCGCCGCCCGCGCCAGACGCCGCACCTCCTCTTGGTCCGCACGGTTCACTACTCCCGCCATCCCAAAAAACGCCGTCCCGACTGCCTCCAACGGAACCTCCCCCAACGCCGCCGTGAAGGCCTCACGCAAGCTCGCTTCCGCCACCGCTTCCCCCGACTCCACAAAGTTCGAAGGCCCTCCCAGGCCCAGCCCCATCGGGCGCCCCTCGCCGTCGCATACCAAGACCCGCGTCCGGCTCCCCCCGCCATCAATTCCTGCAGTGATCGACATGCCGATCATTATGCCATCCACCCCCTCCGCGTCTACCCCCTTCACCCAGAAAAGAAATTTGACATCCCTGAATCCACTCCATTGATTCTTTGCTTCCCTCTGGACGGTGGTAGTAGCTCAGTTGGTTAGAGCACT